>MGLY01000079.1:0-2470 GCA_001794935.1 Chlamydiae bacterium RIFCSPHIGHO2_12_FULL_49_9
CCAAGATCAAATTCTCAAAAATATATAAATTACTTAACGAGTAAGAATCAACTTTCGTTGAAACCTACACAAGCTTGTTCTATCTAGCGCCTCTCCCGCCATTTTTGGCGGGAGAGGCGCTGGCACTCTTCTCTATTTCCACTGTCAAAATAACCTATGAGCCAGTCCGCTCACCGGAGCGCCTTGCGACACTCACCGAGACATCTTGAACAGTCTTGCTGTTCTATTTCTTAGACTTGCGTCAAAAAGAACGAGATCTAACATACAAAAAACGGATGATTTCTGGCAATGAGTTTCAAAAATTCGATCGAATTTTTGTTTGAAAAATTTATCTCAAGATGCTGTGTATTGGCGTTTTAAGGAATGAATCAGAACTTGTTTTGCAAAGAAAAAGAATTCAAAAATGCGCTCGATTTTTGATCGTCCGAGCCATCAAATGCCGCCGAAAGGCGGTAAACCCTCTCCTCTCCAAAGACAATCCTCTCCTTCATCGATTTTCCCTGGTATTCATAGACGATTTCCCCGAGTTTTTGATCACTGGATCGGAGAACGACTCCTGGAGTTGAGGCGATTGCCTGCAGCCTTTTTTCAAAGGCGTCGGCTTCTTTTTTTTGAATTTCAAGCGCAAGAGAGCCGTCTGAAGAGGCTACCCTCATCGACTCATCGCTCAAATATTCATAAAGGAAAGCCTCAGGAAATCGGACAAATACCTTTTCATCGCTGAAGCGCTTATAAAAAACAACGCCGATCAACGGATCGACCGCCTCTTCGTTTAGCGGAATTTCAGCCGGCTGCTCAACCGGAAACCAGGCATCGGCTTCTTTTTCAACAAGCCCCGAGGCGCCTAAAATAAATCCAATTAAAAACTTTTCAATCATAATAAACTCGACAACGATTGTATCAAATTTTAGATTAAAACAATATTATAAACATTTTTTTAATTTTTATCCAAAAAAGGGCTGTTAAGCAAATATTTGAGGTGAAATATTCGCCTATTTGCTAAACAGGATTTAGAGGTGTGTTTTAACCAGGAGTTATCTCTATGTATGATACCACGACAATGACTTTCTCTATCTATCTCGCCCAGGTGATTGGGTTTACAATTTTGCTTATGAATTTGGCGGTTCTTTCGAACCAGCAAAGATACAAAAGAACGGTCATCGAGTTTGTGGGGAATGCCCCCCTCGTTACCCTTTCAGGGATGATCAGCATCATTCTCGGATTTATCCTTGTAATGAGCCACAATATTTGGATATATGGGTGGCCTGTTGTCATCACGATCATCAGCTGGATTTTGCTTTTGCAGGGAATCATGAGACTCTTTGCGCCGGATGCTTTTGCAAAAATGGTCAAAGAGATGGTCGCAAAACCGACCTATGTGATCCTCTCTTGGATCTGGCTTGTCATCGCGATCTACCTGATCTGGGCAGGATTTATCCTGAACTAATTCGCCTTTGATCCCCAAGAAGACTCTCTTCTTGGGGATATTCTTTTTGTCTGATATTCTCGCTCCCGTATGAAAAAATCGATTTGGCTAACTCCAGTCAACCTTGAAGAGATCAACCGAAGAGGCAAAGAGACCCTTTCGGAACATCTGAAGATCGAGTTTGTCGATTTAAGTCCCGATTCCTTAAGCGCTCAAATGCCGATCGGGAAAGAGGTGTTGCAGCCGATGGGCGTTTTGCATGGAGGCGCCTCTTGCGCGCTTGCGGAAACAGTTGGAAGCGCAGCCGCAAACTATTGCGTCGATCAAAAAAAGCAGGTTTGTGTAGGACTAGACATCAATATCAATCACCTAAGAGCAGTTCGCTCGGGCAACATCACTGCAACGGCCAGGCCGCTTCACTTAGGCAGAACGACTCAGGTGTGGGAGATCAAAATTGAAAATGAGGAAGGGAAGCTCGTCTCCGCAGCTCGCTTGACTATGGCTGTTTTAGACAAAAAATAAAGGCCCGCGGAGTTGCCCCCGCGGGCCTTATGAGGCCGTAAAAATTACAGCTCAAGGATTAGCGGTTATAAAAGCCGCCGCGATCTCCGCGAGACTCTCGGCGATCGCCTCGGTCTCCTCGATCTCCCCACTCACGGCGTGGACGGCCTTCGCCGCCGCCAAATCCGCCACCTGCTGGACGCTCGCGGCGCTCACCCATTGGGCGGCCCTGCTGCTCGGTACGAGCCCAGTCGATCACGAGAGCTTTTCCTTGGAATGGCTGGCCGTTCAGCGCATCTTTCGCTTTCCCTGCCGCATCGGCAGTTTCCATACGAACAAATGCAAATCCACGAGATCTGCCTGAGAAACGGTCCATTACGATTTTTACTTCCTGTACTTCGCCATAGCTGCCAAACAGCTCGCGAACTTGATCTTCACTTGCATCAAAGTTCAGATTTCCAACGTACAGTTTTTGATTTTGTTGATTCATTCAAATTCTCCAAAAAGATATAAAATAGCACCCCAATGTGCTGCTACGGCCAA
>MGLY01000079.1:2493-18503 GCA_001794935.1 Chlamydiae bacterium RIFCSPHIGHO2_12_FULL_49_9
AGAATCAGGGCTAAAGTTCTGTTATTCTAAGGGGAAGCCAGCCATTGCCATCTCTGCCCTTAGACCACCCATCTTATAGAAGACCGTGAATGAAGTCAATTTGGGTTTTTAGAAATCCCCGAAACCTGTCCCGATAATGCTTGGTTTTAAACTGCAAGTCATTTACGATCAAATGGTAGAGTCTAAAATACAGTCCCTCCCCTCCCAAAATCTCCTTGCGCATTCTTTGGATATCCCTTAAGATCTCCGGGGGAACAGGCGGCTGGCGATGTATTATTCGAAATGTAATTTGGGGTTTGTCCTTCGCATAGAGATCGGCGAAGAGATCCAAGAAGCTCTCAGGCAGTTTGCTGAAGCAGTGGGTCTCAAAGGCGCTTTTTATCATGGGATCGGCGCGCTCACCCAGGTTGAACTCGCCTTTTTTTGCAGAGATTCCAAGTCCTATGACCGGAAATTTTTCAATAGCGAATATGAGCTCGTCTCTCTGATCGGCAACTTGAGCTCGGTAGACGGCTCTTATATCCCCCACACCCACGTCAGCCTGGGAGATAAACACTTCCACACTTTTTCAGGACATCTCGTCCGGGGCGTCGTCTCAGTAACAGTTGAAATTCTCATTCAAACAGTTGATTTACACCTCACCCGAAAAGAGGATCCCGTGCTGCAGTACAAGGGGCTTGTTTCGGCCTCCCGCGTCCACCTTAAAATCGACAATTAATCCCTTCTTCTGCTTCAATGACATTATGGAAAAAGATGATGAGCTCACCGCTCGCATGCAGCGCGTCGGTATTTTTGAGTCCGAGCTCATAGAAAAGTTTGTCCTCGGCTCAGGCAGCGGAGGGCAAAAAATAAATAAGACCTCTTCCTGTGTCTATCTAAAGCACATTCCGAGCGGCATTGAAGTCAAATGTCAGAAGACAAGATCGCGCGAGCTCAACCGGATGTATGCAAGACGAGAGCTTTGCGAAAAATTGGAAGAGCTTCTTTTTAAAGAAAAAAGTGAGAGGCAAAAAGAATTTGAAAAAATTCGGCGCCAAAAAAGGCGCAGGTCTCGCAAATCCAAAGAGAAAATGCTCGCTGCAAAGCGTCGCAGATCAGAGACTAAAGAATTTCGACGAAGTCCTTCCGGGGAATGACTCTTTCCTCTATACTATCCCCCGCTATGGAATACAAAATTGAATCCGAGATGCCCGCGCTGGAGGCCCTCCGCAAACTCTATCCGGAAAGCTCGCGTAGATCTTTGCAAAGCTGGTTGAAAGCCGGCCGCTTTTTTGTCGACGGCAAGCCGCTTCGACGGGAAAATGAAACTTTAGTCACAGGCCAAGTGATTCGCTCCCAAGATCACTTTCGCCCTTCAAAAATTCCCGGGCTGAAGGTTCTCTATCAGGATCGGTATTTCATCGTCATCGATAAGCCGTCGGGGCTCTTAAGCGTTCCCCTGGATGAGGGAAAACAAAGCCGCCACGCGCTCGGACTTCTTCGACAAACTTTTGAGACAAACCAAATTTTCGCAGTCCACCGCATCGACAGAGAAACGTCTGGCGTTCTTCTGTTTGCCAGGGGCAAAGAGTCTGAAGAGCGCTTCAAAAACATGTTTGAAAAACATGATTTGACAAGAGAGTACTATGCGATTGTCGAAGGGAGAGTTCAAGACCGCTCAGGGACTTGGGAAAATAGACTGTTAGAGCTCCCCTCCTTACATGTCGTTGTATCTCCTGAGGGGAAGGATGCGATCACTCATTACGAAGTCATTCGAAAGTCGGCCAAATATACTTATTTGAAACTCCGACTGGAGACGGGCCGCAAGCACCAGATCCGCGTTCATTGTCAAATGGCGGGCCATCCCGTCGTCGGAGATCAGCGCTACGGCGCTTCGGAAAACCCGCTTAAAAGACTCTGTCTTCACGCCTGTAAACTCGAATTCAAACATCCGTTCACTCAAAAATCGATGAGCTTTTCCGCCCCTCTTCCCGGAGTGTTCAGAGCTCTTGGCGCTTAAGGGGCTACCTCTCGGGGTTGTCAATTTTCCCCCCAGCACATATAATTGGGGTAGTTTCCTCGGAGATTCATTTTGGACTTTTCTCAATTCGTCAACCAATTCATCGCGCTTCTCGTCATCGCCAATCCTCTTTCTGCACTCCCTGCAGTATTGAGACTCACCCGCAATCAGACGCTTTTGGAAAAGCGGCAAACAGGGCTTACCTGCGCTTTCGCAGTGGGCGTGATTTTGCTTATTTCGGTTTGGATTGGAAGCCCTCTTCTTTTGCTTCTCGGAATCAAACTTCCGGCCTTCCAAGTCGCGGGCGGCGTCGTGTTATTTATCTTGGCTCTTTCGATGTTGAATGCGGAAGAGAGCCCAATTAAACAAACCGTTGAAGAGGTCAAAGAGAGAAAAAGCGAGTCGGGAGCGATTGTGCCTCTAGCTATCCCCATTATTGCAGGACCCGGAGCGATCAGCTCGATCATCGTCGACGTCAATCAATTCCCTGGGCTGTTCAATCAGATTGTGCTCAGCATCTCTGCGATCCTCGTGGCGCTTGTCATGGGGGTGATTTTGTATTTCTCAGCCAATTTGGAGAAAATGATCGGCTCTTCAGGGATCAACGTCATCAACCGTTTGGGCGGATTGGTTTTGGCGGCGATCGCCATTCAAAGCCTCACCAATGGCGTGATGGGATTATTCCCTTTCCTTGCCCAAGCGCAATAGGCAATCTATTTTGCAACCGGTTCGTGAAAATCGAAACGGAATTTAGCAGGTCCCGGTCTTCCTGCGGGAAGATACTCCATTTCCACCTCGAGTCGATAATTTCCCGTTTCAATAAGATAACCCATTTCCGTCCGAGCAATGCCCTCTATCGTTTCAGCGCTCCCAAGCCGCTCGTGGAGGCGTGAATCGGATAAAAGAGCCTGTATTTCTCGCACGCTCTCATAAAAAGGGGGAAGAACTGCGCAAAGAGGCGCAACAAAACAAAAAAGAGCTATTTTTATCATAAAATCCCCTATGTTTTCCCGAAGAGCTTCTTATATATCTCTTGAAAGTTCAAGACAAATTTTCTATGTTCCCTTTAAAAGAGGGCGTTTTTATGACATCAGTTTTTTCTCTTCGCTGCGCGCTTGCCGCCTGTATGTGTTTCGGCACATCTCTTTACTCAACAGCAAAAAAAACAGAAGAACCTCCCCCCTTTGACGCCGATCTTTTTAAACAAAACGTTCAGGTTATCTCCCCCAGCGTTGAATTTTTATACTGGGTTGTCCAAGAGAGCTGTCTCGACTATGCGCTCAAAATGCAGCACAGCGCTTGGGGCTCCACCGCCTCTTATGCTCAGGGAAGATATGAAACGGCAACCTATGACATCGATCCCGGCTTTAGACTTGGATTTAGCTTCTTCAGAGCTCCGAGACTTTGGGAAATGAAATGGCAATACACGCGTCTTGGGGCCAGCGGTAAAAACAGCTCAAGCAAGCCATCGGCGAGCACCGAATATTTGACCGGCACCTGGCCGCAGATCCTGCCTGCGCCGCTCTCCGGCGCAACAAGCCACATCCACATGAACTACAACACATTCGACATGCTGATCGACCGCTACTTCATCCCCAACCCCCATCTCCGTCTAAGACTCATCGGCGGGGGCACGGTCGCATGGATCAATCAAGACTGGAAAGTGGACTATTTTGACGCAGCCCTTCGCTCGACAACGATTCGAAACCGATGGAGATTCATCGGCGGCGGCTTAAAAATCGGCACCATGGTCGATTGGTATTGGACTGAAAACATCTATCTCACAGCGCTTGGAATGTCAGGAATTCTGATGGGGAGCTACCGAAATACTTCAAAACAGACGACAACCTACCAGCCCGCAGGCGATGACAATCCGACAGTTCCAATCCGAGACGCCATATTGCGAGACACGCGCCCTGCTTTCACGATGCAAGGCATCTTTGGCCCCTCCTGGCAAAAAAACTTCAAAAATAACCGCGTGGAGGTTTTTGCAGGATATGAACTCAACATCTGGTTCAATCTCCAAGAGATCTACCGCTCGACATCGGGAACTGCATCTGCCGCCAAAGAGACCTGGATCAACTCCAGCATGACAGCTCTTCAAGGGCTGACAACTCGCCTCACGGTAGATTTTTAGGCTTTGCCCTAAAGGCCCCATACGGCTGGATCAGAAGAACTTCTTCCACCAGGTTGCGTTCCGGATCCATGATAAACCGAACTGTGTAGCCAGTCATCGATTTGACAGTGAACTCATTTTCTCCGTGCGGCACGAGCTCATAGCAAGGCTGACCGGGGATGATCGCGGCAAGAGTTCGGTCTCGAAGAATGATCTCTACTGTGTAGCCATAGATCTCATAGTTTCCAACAAATTGGCGCAAATAGGCAGTAGTTGATAAAACCTCTGTGGGTTTGCGCTTATAGACAACATCATTTGCAGTCGGCTCAAATGGAATGGTCAGCTCAGCAATTTCCCCATCGATACTGTTGCGGAATGTGAATTTCATCCCCTCTAAAGAGATAATTAGATCTTGCGCCTCGTCCGATACGGTAAAGATATCGTAGTGCCAATGATCGAGCAAGCAGGCAATCCCATTGAATGTCGCGCGCAATTTGCCATCCACAAGATCAATATTGACCTTGCCGTAGCCCGGATGCTCGTATTCGCCTACATATTCCTCCAGAGCGTGAGAGGGGTTCGTTCCTTTTTTGCGCATCATATCTTCATGCGCTCTTTTTTCTTTCATCGTCTCCTGATATTTCCGGATCCCGTCAACCCCTTCCGCTAGCCAGTCAACGGAGGGAATATTCAAAATCTTGTCGATGATCTGGAGCGACAAATAGCGAGGCAGCGTCGTCAGATTTTTATTACAGAGGATGATGAGACCCACTTTTTCATGCGGCAAGAATCCGACGACAGAAGTAAATCCATCGACTCCACCGTCATGGCTCACATAGTAGTGCCCTTTATAAGAGAGAATCGCCCAACCGATGCCGTAAGCGTAGAGGAGGCTCTCTTTGCTCTCGGGAACGCCGGGGATAATGACCTGTGGAGAGTGCATTTCTTGCAGAGTCGATGGGCTAATGAGAATCTGGTCATTGAAAACGCCTCGATTCATCTGCATCTGGATCCATTGCGCCAAATCGTTTACACTCGAATTGATTGAACCTGCGGGCCCAATGACCGAGATGTTGCGGAAAGGAATCCGCCTCAGCTGTTTTCCCCTTTCCAGGTAGGGATAAGAAAAATCGTGGGACTGCTGCATCGCGTCGATAGAAAAATTGGTATGGTTCATCCCAAGAGGCTTTAAAATCCTGCCAATCACAATCTCTTCCCAGGTTTTTCCAGTCATTTGCTCGATTGCGTAGCCGGCAGTCAAATACATGAGATTGTTATATTGATATCTCTCTCTAATATCCAGGGAGGGCTCTAAAAATCGGAGTCTTTTCATCACCTCGAGCCGAGTCAAGGCAGAGTTGTACCACATGAAGTCATGGCGGGGCATCCCGGTTCTATGAGTTAAAAGATCGCGAATTTTCAGATTTTGAGTCGCATATTGATCCCATAGGCGAAATTCAGGGAGAACATCGATCACAAATTCGTCCCAGGAAAGGAGCCCCTCATCGATCAATGATCCCACAATGAAGGCGGTGAATGCTTTTGTACAGGAACCAATGGCAAAAAGGGTGTCTGGCGTTACGGGGACTTTATTTTCCAGATCCCGGTAGCCGATTCCCTTGGCATAGACCAAATGTCCATCGACGATGACACCAATGCCAACGCCTGGCACTTGAAAATCGTCCAAAGCTTTGGCGACGACTTCATCAAACCCTTCCAAAGCATCCCGCGCAGCGGCTGCTTTTTTAGAAAGAGCGACACCGTCCGAAACGCCTGCCTGTAACAGAACCGGTAGGTAAAGGAGAAAAGAAAAAGCGATCTTTTTTAACATAATAAGCCCCGTAATTTTTATGGGTGGGGGGCTATCTTACAGATCGCTCGGGAAAATGACAACAACTTCGTTGAAACTTCTCTATGAAACCAGCCCGAGAATTCCCATCAAGATCAGATAGATCGCAACGATGTAGTTTAAGATCCTCGGGTACACCAGGATCAAAATGCCGGCAATAATAGAAACAATGGGAGCAATGGTCATGTGCATCATCATGTGACACCTTTTTATTTTCCTATTAACACTCTCTCTAAATGGTTGCAATAAAGAATCCCATTCTTTAAAATAATTTCACAATTTTTGAAGAGCTGTATGAAAAATAAAACTTTGATTCTATCCACCGGCCTCGCCATGTTCTCGATGTTCTTTGGCTCCGGCAATCTCGTTTTCCCTCTGGTCGTAGGCCAAATGAGCGAAGGGCATTTTGCTCTCGCTGCGATCGGCATCCTCCTCACGGGCGTGCTCGTCCCTTTTCTCGGTATCCTCGCCATGTTTCTTTTCAACGGCGATTCAAATGAATTTTTTGCAAGGCTCGGCAAGCCAGCTACTTTTTGGTTTCCCCTGATCGCCCTCTCCTTGATGGGCCCATTCGGAGTTTTGGCTCGCTGCATCACGGTCGCCCATGGGGCATTCCGCCTTCTTGTGCCGGACACTTCCCTTTGGCTTTTCAGCATCTTCTTTTGCGTTGTGATTTTTCTTTTAACCATTCGAAAAAACCGGATCGTCCCTGTTTTGGGCAGCCTCCTGACGCCCCTTCTCTTGGCAGCCCTTGCGCTGATTGCCATTTTCGGACTTGGCTCCGTCGATCTTCCCATCGCTGCCGATTCGGGCGGCTGGAACAGTTTTAAGGATGGAATTTTCCAAGGCTACCAGACGATGGATCTGCTGGCGGCGTTTTTCTTTTCTGCTTTTGTGATTAAGCATCTAAGAAATCATAAGGGGACGCAAGAGGACCCTTCAAAATCGATTTCGATTTTCTTTAAGTCGGCGCTCGTTGGGGCTTCCCTTCTTTCAGTGATCTACTTTGTTCTTGTTCTTCTCGGCGCCATGTACGCCCCCGAACTCGCCTCGATCCCTCCGCAGGAGATGCTCGGGTTTGTCGCAGAGCGGTCTTTGGGGCCTTTGGCAGCGCCGATTGTCAGCATGGCAGTTGTCCTTGCATGTCTCACGACAGCTGTCGTCTTAGCCTCTTTATTTGCCGATTTCCTCCGCAAAGAGGTGTCTAAAGAAAAGATCAAAGCTCCTTTAGCAGTTTTGATCACTTTGGCGATTGCCTTTTTTACCTCAACGCTTGAGTTTTCAGGCATTGCTAAAATGCTAGGTCCGATTCTCGAAGTGACCTATCCTGCGCTCATCGTCATGACTGTTTTAAGCATCTTCTACAAGCTCTGGGGATGGTCCTCGATGAAGATGCCGATTGCAGTGGCTTTTGTACTCAAACTCCTCTTCAGAGCGATCTGATGAAAAAAAGTTTTCTCGCTCTGCTCGCCCTTCTTGCGAGCTGCACCTACAACCAGCAAAAGCATCTCGATATCCTTTTATCCCCCAGGTATCAAAACTACAGTCCCGCCGAAGACGCCTGGATCGTGGAGCAGAGCCTCCCTTTCCCATCCGATGATTTTTCCCTCTCGCTCACCCAACTGGACGCCTCATTTTTCTTCCTAAAGGGCGATCAGATCCCGCCTGGCGAGCGATTTATCTTTGCCAGCGTCGATCCGATGAATGGAAAAATTGAAGTCTCCTTCGAATTTGAGTGGACAGAAGACGGAAAGGTTCAAGTTTTTGAAAAAAACAAAATCCGTATCGAGGATGAGATTCCGTTCATTGCAAGCGCAGGTCTCATTGCAGCCAAACCGGTTCTCTACACAGTCGTGTCGAAAAAGAGCTACACATCCGCCACCGCTGAATTTATTCCCTACCCGATCGAGTCGCAAGATGAAAACGGAAAAGTTTCCCTCGTTGCCACTCATCCCCTTTTGACCCGTTTTGAGCTGAGAGCTGAAGAGTTCCAACCGGGAGAAACAGTCAAATTGATCCACCAATCGGGAGATCAGATCGAAGAGATTGAAGTTCGGGTTCCACAAGACGGATCTTTTACACTCCCTTTAAACCCAACAGTCTTGGGTAGAATGGGGGGAGATGCGAGTTTAACGGTAGAGCGCTCGGGAAGCGCATTTTCAATTGACTATCCTTGGGGCGCTCGTCTTGAGAAGAGGACCTTTGAATCGAGAGTTCAGTTTCCGATCCTTTTTGTCGTCAATCGCACGATCGAGGAGATCGATCCGACTTCCGTAGAGAGCGAGTTTGCCGCTCTTATGCATAAATAAATTTCTTCAATAGTGAAAAAAAAGAATAGAATCCTATATTGCTAGGCTTGACCCCGAGTAAGGAGTAAAGCCAGTGTTAGACAAACCGTATAGAACGCCGCCCTGGATTCACAAGACCCTCATCCCCCTTTTTTTTCTTCTTCTCTGCCCTCCCACCGTATTTGTCTTTTGGTATACCTGCACTTACCTCAATGGCTCTCTCCTCACGTTCTGGGAGATCGCCTCTCGAAATGGCGGCCTTGTTTCTGCCACCCTCTCTATTTGGAAACCTCTTTTTTTTGGCAGCAAAACGTCTTGGTACATTCTCACTTCATTTGCCCTCTTTCAGCTTTTTCTCATGAAAGCCGTTCCCGGCAAGCTTTTCTACGGCCCCATAACGCCCCAGGGAAATACTCCTGTTTATAAAGCCAATGGCATCGCCTGTTTTTTGATTACTTTGGCAACTTTTTTCCTCAGCGCTTCCGTATTCCATCTGTTTCCTGCCACGATTCTCTATGACAACCTGGGCCCGCTTCTCGGCGCCCTCAACTGCTTTAGCCTCGTCTTTTGCCTCTTTCTTTATCTCAAAGGGATTTTCTTCCCGTCATCGAGCGATTCGGGAGCGAGCGGCAATCCCCTCTTCGATTACTACTGGGGAACGGAGCTCTATCCAAGGGTGCTCTGCTGGGACATCAAGATGTTTACAAATTGCAGATTCGGAATGATGAGCTGGCCTCTTCTGATTCTCTCTTACGGAGCTAAACAGGCGGAACTCTACGGCCTGAGCGACTCGATGATGGTTGCGATCGCTTTGCAGCTTCTCTATGTCGGAAAATTTTTCCTCTGGGAAACGGGCTACCTTCGGTCGCTAGATATCATGCACGATCGGGCAGGCTTCTACATCTGCTGGGGATGCCTTGTCTGGGTTCCGTGCATTTACACTTCTCCCGCGCTCTACCTGGTCAATCATCCCAACGATCTGGGCATCTTTTGGTCCAGCCTCATTTTCTTGGCGGGGGCATTTAGCATCGGAGTCAACTTTCTTGCCGACAAACAAAGACAACTTGCCCGAGCGACAAATGGAAAACATCTGGTTTGGAAAAAAACGCCCACACTCATCGAAGCAAGCTTCCAGACAGAAAACGGAGAGACCCAAAAAACTCTTCTTCTCGCTTCAGGTTGGTGGGGATTGGCCCGCCACTTCCATTATATCCCGGAACTTCTCGGCGCTTTTTTCTGGTCGCTTCCCGCCCTTTTTCTCAATTTCCTTCCCTATTTTTACGTCTTATTCCTAGCCATTCTTCTCGTCGATAGAGCATTTCGACATGACCGGCGCTGCAAAGAAAAATATGGGAAGAGTTGGGATGAGTACTGCGAAAAGGTGCCCTACAAAATGATTCCGTTTATCTTCTAAAAATCTCATTGAAGAAAGAGACAGTGAAATCGCCCACTTCCTCATGGACTTTTCCCCGATCGCAAGCTTCATGATCCCTGCAGATGGCCTCGTGAAGCACCTGCTTTCCAAGGTTTGAGGGGCGGTTTAAAAGGGTATGGTGTCCCACTTCTTTTTTGAGAACCTTGACTTTTACAGGCTTTACATGCCGAATGATCCTCTCAGCATGCTCCCGATGGGGAAGCACATGGTCTTTCTCAGCCGCAACGACAGCAATTGGCAGTTTGATTCTTTCCAACGTGTGCGGAGGGTGAACAAAGGCAGCTGGACAAAGAAGAACCATCGCCTTGATCCTCGAATCCCGGAAATCGCTGCCCGCCTCGGAGAAATCAACTTGCTCAACAAGTTCGGGGGCGAGTTCTCGATACTTTTGCTGCTGAAGGTAAATCACCTCTTTGACATTTTCCGCTTTCGCGCCGCCAAGAGAAAGCCCCGTCATTCCTCCGAGCGAATAACCGATGAAACCGATCCGGTTCGCGTCGATCGAATCCCTTAAAAACGGATCTTCCAATACTCGATCTAAAACAAAATGGACATCTCTCGCTCTTTCCCAAAACCGCAAACTCACCAGCGGATTATAACCGGACCAGGTGTTTCCATGGTGCTCGACCGAAGCGACAACATATCCATGTGGAACGAGCTTTTCGGCAAGCCAGCTTCGATCTCTTCTCTCTCCCATGTGTCCATGGGACATGAGGATCAAAGGATATTTCGACTTGGAAGGAGCAATCGGCGCCTTTCTGATTTCTTGAGGATGGATCCAAACCGGATCGGGAGGGGTATCCAGCGCCGCTTTCGCGTTTGTCGGATACCAAACCTCCACCAAAACGGGGCGATCTCTTTTTGTATCTTGATAAAGGAGAGTCTCCACGCCAATCGGAAGAGGTCCCTCTTGTTGTTTGCGCACAAAGACCTTTGACATCGCCTCGGCATCCGTGCCGAGGAAAAATCCAAGCCCCAAAAAGAGAATAAAAAAGATTCGCAATTTCATCCGAACGAGAGATCCTACCAAAATGATCAAATTCTAAGAAAGTGTTTCAATTTCAATCAGACCAATGACTCGGGCGACCGACTCGACTCCTTCTCTCACTTTCGGAGGCAAAGCAATCACATAAGCGCCCACCTTCGGCATCAAACCCAAATTCGCGAGATTTTCCAGGATGTATTTCCCATTTCCCAAAATCTCCTCATGTACCGGAAACCCCTCGTTCGATCCATCCGGAGAAAGCGCATCGATTCCAATTCCGGCGACTTTTCTTTTCACAAGCTCTTTTGCCGCAGCTGCCGAAAACCCGGGGAAGCGCATCTTTCCCAACGCATCGGGATTCCGATATGTTTCGGGTCTCTTCCAATACTGCTCCCATCCCGTGTGGGCGGCGACTACGCTCCCCTCTTTTATCCTCCCATATCGATCCTCAAACGCTTCGATATCTTTAGGGCTGACCAAAAGATCGGGCTTCATCTTCTCTCGCAGATCTAAAATGCAAAGAGGCGCCATCAGATCTTCTAAAGGGATATCTCCAATACAAAGTCCCCCCTTGCAAAAATGGGCAGGCGCATCGATATGCGTCCCAACGCCGGCATGCCCCCTCACCGTCTGAGCCCGAAGCCCGTCTTCATAATCGATCTTTACCTCAAGCCGAAAACCGCAACCTCCCGACCAAGTGGGCACCTTTTCATCGAGAAAATGGCTCAAATCAACAACTGAAAACCGACCTAAAACCTTTTTTTTCATAAAGACCTTGCAAAAAATATTTGAGAGAACTTTAATTCGCCTTAACGAAAAATTCACGAGTTTTTTATGACAGTAGGCGAACTGAAATTTTTATCTCTCAGCTTAGCAGAACCTGAACAAAGAACCCAACCGGCCAGCACAATCCGCTTCCGCTTAGACTTTCAAAACAAAACCATATTTCCGATCCGCTTTCTGGTTTTGACAGACGCCGAGCAGCCTATTCCAGACAAAGTAGATGCTTTCTTCAGGCAGGCCTCCATTGCAATTGACCTCACAAAACCTCCAAGACCCGAGTATCCTTGCATAAAACAAAAGAGCTACTCTCTGCTGATTTACGACGAAATCATTCAAGCAGTCATCCGCGTCGGCAATTTCACTTTACAAGCAAACCAAACTCTCCAAATTTGTCTTGAAATGGGCGAATTCAGGATCAAAACCATCTCAAACCAAGGAAGCTAAAAATGACATCCCCCACCCGGCTTTTTTTTAAACCAGTTGATGCTGAGGGCACTAGCCCAAATAAGACAAGGCTTTCACTAGAAATAGCTCCTTTTAACGGAGACATCGGAACTATGACCATTCGCGGAAGAAACATGCGGGCAGTCTACCAAATCTCCGGCAAAACAAGTCAACTCGGAACTCCTTTCGATTCGGAAAAAGTCACCCTATTCTTTTCTAAAACACAAGACTCGGCGCCTCTTTTCTCCTTAGACATCGAGATTCAAGGAAACTGGAAAGTGTCAGTAGCTCAAGCAGCAAGCGGCAAATATACCGCTACAGCTGAGAAAATCGTGCAAGTAGCTAGCCCAGTTTTTCAACCACAAAAAGTTTACCCTGAACTAGATCGACCTCTCGATACCCAATAAGGGGATTGACAATTACCTCATCGAATAAAGCCCGCTCTGCCGCCTTGGGAAGCGCTTCTTGCACTCTTGCAGCAAAGCGGCTGTTTTTTCGCATGTGAGAAGCGAGACATCTCTTTAAAAAAAAGAAAATTGTAGGAAAAGAGAACCTTTCAATCTTCACCTCTTTCAGCTTGTGTTTCCGAACCATCCCTTTTCTCTGCTTGGCATCGACCTGCCCATTTTGCTCCAGCTCTGCCAAAAATACCGATAGCTTCCCTTTCATCTGAGGATCTACCGCCTTGCAAAAGGCATCGAGATCCGAGTCTGAGTAGCGCACCTTCAAAAGGCCGGGGATTTTTTCATGCACTTCCTGAAACCGCTCCTCTCCATCCACCAAAGTCTGAGAAGCAAATCCCTCGAATGCAATCGAGTCGAATACACCGAGCCCCCTAAGGGCGATTTCCCAGGGCTCCTCGATCACTTTGACAGCAGGCTGCTTTGCCGCCCACTTGCGCGCCTTTTTAGCAAGAGACGGATCTGGTTCGATGATCGTGTGGCTTCGGAGCTGAAACTTCTGCATCTCTTCCGCCAGATCCCCATTTCCGAATCCCGCCTGAAGCACATCGCCAAAAGGAGCCAGCGCATCGAGAAGAGCTTTCTTATTTCTTTTCTTTAACATATTCCCTCTGTAACTTCCTGCTCACTAGATGTCAACGCTCGGAGGAAATCGATCCGATTTGTAAAAATAATTTTAAATAAATATTTAGAATGTCTTAAGATCCGCTGACAAAAAAAAGGTGGTACCCATGCGTTATTTTCTCGCTTTTCTCTGTGTGATCCGGTGTTTGATCGCCTCGGATTTTGACTACATCGTCGTTGGAACAAGCCCATTTTCTCTTCTTGAGGCGCTCTACAAACACAATCTCGGCTACAAGGTGCTCATTCTCGAGCAGTCAGAGGAGATTGGGGGCGCCTGGAAATCGATTGAAGTGTGCGGAGTGCCGAACGCAGACCTCGGCTGTCATACGATCGGAAGCAATCTCGAGATCATGCATTTTTTAAGGGACTACGCGGGCTGTCAGATTGTTTCTATGGACGACCCTTGTTCTCTTCTACCGGAAAAACCCGGCTCCAACGGCTACTATTTCTCAAAAGGGTGCTATGAGCTCATCTACAACTTAATCAAGATGATCGAAGGGACAAACATCGTGTGTCTCTTGGGCCACAAAATCGAGAAAATTTTTTTCGATGAGGAGCAAAATAGAGCCAGGGTCAAGGCTAAAGATAAGGAGTTTACCACAGACAAAATCATCTTAACTTCCCACAGCCAGATCCAGCTCGACGGAGCCAAAAGCGCCAAAACATCCAAGCGATCGAAATTCTACCACCTCTACCTTCTCATCCAAGATCCAACATCACCCCGGTTCAGCTACAAAACGGGAGTCATACCGGAGACAAAAAGGGTGATGAATCTCTCCCGTTTTGTCGACCTGGCTCATACGGGAAGACAGCTCATTGTCATTGAGACAGTAAGCGAAAAACAGCTGGGGCTTGGCGAGGTATTTCTGGGCAATCTGAAAGAGAAAATGCTTCTCGACAAGAGCGCCTATCTCCTCAAATCGGAAAGCTACGTCTATGAATCCTGCTCGCTCAACCGCTCCCTGATCAAAGACTCAAAAGCGGAAGGGATTTTTGAAATCCTCCAAACGAGCAATCTCCAGTCTCTCACAAACTACATCGAAAGATGGAAGGCGGTTCTAAAACCATATTAGCAACTTTCTCATAGGTTCCTCATGACAAAAAAGAAAAACAGAAGCACAAAAGAAAGGCCGAAAAACGCAGACCAAATCCGCAAGCGACTTTTTTCCTCGACTCCTTTGCGAAATTCTTCATAAAATTTAAGAAGGGAAATCCCCGCAAAAACAGCGGCGATCAGACTGCCGACAAAGATGATGACAAGTTTTGTTAGCATATTTTACCTCTCCGAGTGGGAGCGATATGATCACTTTTGGTTCGTTTTTGTAAACTTGATTTTGTTTCTTGATCCCTCTCGTATATAATCAATGCTCACCACAAGGAGACTTGCCATGCCCTCTCTTCCAAATCCTTTCCAGTCTAAAAAAACTCTGGGTGGCTATAGCTACTACTCCCTTCCCGCTTTAGAAAGTTTAGCTCCCATCTCCAAACTCCCCGTCTCAATTCGGATCATGCTAGAATCGCTCTTAAGACATTGCGACGGAAAAGTGGTGACAGAAGATGATGTGATCAAACTTGCCCGCTGGAATCCTCAAAAAACCGATGAGGGCGATGTTCCCTTCATCGTCTCTCGGGTCATTTTGCAAGATTTTACGGGAGTGCCTCTCCTTGTCGATCTCGCAGCGATGCGGGACGCCGTGGCCGCGAAGAAAAAGGATCCCAAATCGATCGAGCCTCAAGTTCCGGTCGATCTCGTCATCGACCACTCGGTCCAGGTCGACCGAGCGGGAACCGATGATGCGTTTCTCTTCAATCTCTCCATCGAATTTGAAAGAAATAAAGAGCGCTACGAGTTTTTAAAATGGGGCCAAGAGGCCTTTAAAACCTTTAAAGTCGTCCCTCCCGGTATCGGGATCGTCCACCAGGTCAATCTCGAAAATATCGCCACCGTTGTCGCAAAAGACGAGGAGAAAAAGCTCCTTTTCTTCGACACTCTCGTCGGCACCGATTCTCATACGACCATGATCAACGGCCTTGGAGTGGTCGGCTGGGGCGTCGGAGGAATCGAGGCGGAAGCGGCGATGCTCGGCCAGCCGGTCGCAATGCAGACCCCTGAAGTGATCGGCGTTCTTCTCACCGGCAAAATGCCCGAAGGAGTCACCGCAACGGACCTCACGCTCCGGATCACCGAGATCCTCCGCAAAGAAAAAGTCGTCGGCAAGTTTGTCGAATTTTTCGGCTCCGGAACGGCAAGCCTCACGGTTGCAGATAGGGCAACCATTGGGAATATGGCGCCTGAATATGGCGCGACGATGGGCTTTTTCCCGGTCGATGAAAAAACACTCGCCTATCTCCGAATGACCGGAAGAGAAGAGAGCCACATTCAAGTCATCGAGGCGTATCTCAAAGCGCAAAAGCTCTTCGGCATTCCGAAAGAGGGAGAAATTGAATATACCAAAGTGGTCAAACTCGATCTGGCAACCCTTAGCCCCTCTGTCGCAGGGCCCAAGCGCCCACAAGATCGGATCGTTCTTCAAGATCTCAAACAAAAGTTCGAAGAGCTCCTCACCTCCCCTGTCAAAGCGGGCGGCTATGAACTATCCTCTTCCGACATCAAAAAAGCGGTCCCTCTTCGCAGCGGCGCTGAAGCTGCTCCCGATTCGGGGGGAACGATGTCTCCGAATGGGGTCAAGTCGGGGTGGAGCGAAGAGGAGATGCTGGCGAATCGCCCCCTCACAACTCCCGTCGATGACCCAGGCTATGCAGAAAAAGAGGCCTACCGCGGCTTATTAAAACATGGCTCGATTGTGATTGCCGCCATCACGAGTTGCACGAATACGAGCAATCCCTTCGTCATGATCGGAGCGGGGCTCCTTGCAAAAAAAGCGGTTGAAAAGGGGCTCAAAATGAACCCGCTCATCAAAACGAGCTTGGCGCCGGGCTCCCGCGTCGTCACCGATTACTTAAACAAAACGGGACTGCAGCCCCACCTCGACGCTTTGGGTTTTCAGCTTGTCGCTTATGGATGC
>MGLY01000079.1:18527-33748 GCA_001794935.1 Chlamydiae bacterium RIFCSPHIGHO2_12_FULL_49_9
TCGTCGCTAGCGTCCTCAGCGGCAACAGAAACTTTGAGGCGAGAATCCACAGCTCGGTGAAGGCGAATTTTCTCATGTCTCCGCCTCTTGTCATTGCCTACGCTCTTGCCGGCAGAGTCGATATCGATCTCACCAAAGAGCCCCTCGGCAAAGATCAGAAGGGACATCCGGTTTTTCTCAAAGATATCTGGCCCTCCTCCCACGAGATCCACGAGACCATCCTCAAAGGGATCCAGCCCGAGATGTTTAAGACGAGATATAAACACATCCGCAAAGACAATCCGGTCTGGGATAAAATCTCCGTGACAAAAGGAGCGCAATACGCCTGGGATCCAAAGAGCACCTACATCCGCAATCCGCCCTACTTCGACAACTTTGCGCTCGAACTTCCGGCTCTGCCAAAACTTTCTCATCTGCATGCGCTCGCTCTTTTTGGAGACTCTGTCACGACCGATCACATTTCACCCGCGGGCTCTTTCAAAGCAAACTCTCCTGCGGGAAAATACCTTCTCTCTCAAGGCATTCAAGAAGAAGATTTCAATAGCTACGGAAGCAGAAGGGGCAATCACGAGGTGATGATGCGCGGCACTTTTGGCAACGTCCGGATCTTCAACAAAATGGCCGGAAAAGAAGGTGGTTTTACCCGCATGCCGGATGGAGAAATCCTTCCCATCTTCGAGGCCTGCGAAAAGTACAAAAAGCAAAACATGCCTCTCATTCTCTTTGCGGGCAAAGATTATGGGATGGGGAGCTCTCGCGATTGGGCAGCGAAGGGAACCGCGCTTCTCGGCGTGAGAGCGGTCGTTGCGCAAAGTTTTGAGAGGATCCACCGCAGCAACCTCATCGGCATGGGAGTGTTGCCTCTTCAGTTTGAGGATGGTGAGAGCTGGGAGACTCATGGCATTACAGGCGATGAAATTTTCTCACTCACGGGCTTAGAGACGCTTAAGCCGCGGCAGACGGCTTATCTCGAGATGGGGAAGAAGAAAATCAAGCTGACGAGCTGTCTCGACACTCCGACCGAGGTCGATTATTATAAGCATGGCGGCATATTGCCCTATGTACTCAGGCACATCCTCGCGTAAAAGAGCATTTTCTGCCTCAAGCCTATTTTTTCGTTTAGTGCAGAGGCGCTAAACGAAAAAATGAGCCTGTTAATAAAGACCCTGTTGACCATTTAATTTTCTTCTCTTAAGAGGAAGTTGGGTGGGGTATGCATAGAGCAAGTGTCTGTTCATTTCTTTTTCTCGCGTCTTGCTCTATCTCTATGTCCCGCCAAGAACAAGTAGAAAATATCCTCCCCACGCCCCCTATTGAAGTGAGCTCTCAAGACGCCCTCGACTCCCCTTATTTCGCTAAAGGCGACTGGCCTTCCGAAAACTGGTGGGAAATTTTCGGCTCAGAAGAACTTAACTCTCTTATTGTAAATGTGTTAAAACAAAATCCAACACTCCAACAAGCCCAGGCCCGCATCGAGCAGGCCAAACAAAACGCGATTATCGTCGGCGCCAAGCTCTACCCGCTCGTCTACTTCAACGCGTCTGACAACTGGGAGTATTTGAGCAAAAATGGCCTTTACCGCGCCCTCAACCCCGACATTGGCCTGGCGAACAGCCAGATCGACTTTGGCCTCTCTTTTAGCTATGAGTTTGACTTTTGGGGCAAGTACCGCAACTTATACCGAGCAGCGCTCGGCAAAGAACAAGCGGCGATCGCCGAATTGGCTCAGGCAGAGCTCATTACGACAACATCTCTTGCACAGAGCTTCTTCGCTCTCAAAACCAATCTCGTTCGCAAAGAGCTTTTAGAAAACCTCTATCAAGTGCGGAAAAACTATTTCGATCTCCAAACTCTTCTTCTCAAAAACTCTCTTCTCTCCAAGCTGCCCCCCCTCTTGTCTGAAGAGAGAGTTTTTGAAGCGGAGCAAAAGATCTACAAGATCGATGAGGAGATCGCTTTAGAAAAACACCTCGTCAACATTTTGGCAGGGCTCGGCCCCGACGAGTTTCTGGAGTTAAGCCCCGATCTTCCCTTCTTGCCCGAAGAACTCGCTTTGCCGAGCTCCATCTCGAGCGAGCTTCTCGTGAGACGTCCCGATCTCATGGCAGAAGTCTGGAGGATAGACGCCATTGCCAAAGAAGTGGGCGCCGCAAAAGCGGAGTATTGGCCCAACATCAACATTGCAGTCACTCCGGGATTTCAGAGCGGCTCTTGGAGCGATATTTTCTCTTGGGCAAGTAAAACGATTGGGGTCCTGCCCGGTTTAAGTCTTCCGATCTACACAGCAGGTGCGATCGGCGCAAATGTCGGCGTTAAAAAAGCGCTTTTTGACGAGGCGGTTTACAGATACAACGATCTCATCTTAAAAAGTTTTGCAGAAGTGGCTGACATGCTCGCGGTTGGCAAATCAGTTTACGCCCAAAAAGAAAAGCAAACCGAGATCGTTCAAAACGCAACTGAGCGGTATGAACTGACGCTTCTTCGGGAGCAAAAGGGATTGGACAGCGCGTTTCAAGTCTATAGCTATCTCGAAGAGCTCATTGCAAAACAGCTCGACGACGTCCAGCTTCTCTACAGCCAATACCTGGTTGCCGTCAAATTGACAAAAGCGCTCGGCGGAGGCTATGTGTCTTGCAAGGAGACTCCATGAAGAGAAGAGCGCTCCTCATCTCAGTAAGCGCGATTGCGATTGGCTGCATGATCGGCATTCTTTTTTGGGCAATCTATTTCCGCTACATCGAATACACAGACGATGCGTATGTCGAGGGCAACCAAGTTTACATCACTCCCCTGCACCCGGGATTTGTTACGGCAATCCACACCGACGATACGTTTCTTGTCAACAAAGGACAGCCCATCGTCGAGCTCGATCGGACAGATTCCAAAATCGCCCTTGAAAGAGTTCAGGAACATCTCGCGCAGACGGTAAGACAAGTTTGCGAGATGTTCCATCAGGTCTTTGTCTATGAGGCAGAAATCGAATTAAAAAAAGCAGAGCTCATTCGAGACGCTCAAGATTATCTCCACCGACACAGCGTATTTCGAGAGGGAGGCGTCTCGATTGAAGATTACGAACATGCGATTGCCGCATTGAGAGCTCAATATTCCTCTTTGGAGATGACAACCGCTCTTTATAACAGGGCGCTTGCCGCGGTTCAGGCCGTCTCGATCAGAAACCACCCGCTTGTTATCGCCGCCCAAGATCAAGTGAGAGATGCGTGGGTCAGTCTTTATCGCTGCACCCTTTATGCTCCTGTAGACGGTCTCGTCGCCCAAAGAAGGATCCAGGTCGGGATGTGGACGCCCGCCGGCCAGCCTCTCATGAGCGTAATTCCGCTCGATCAGATCTGGGTGAATGCAAACTACAAAGAGACCCAGCTCAAATACATGAGGATCGGGCAAAAAGTGGATATTACGGCAGATCTTTGGGGCGTAGAGCACGTCTTTCATGGGACCATCGTCGGTCTTCCCGGAGGGGCGGGCAACGTGTTTTCTCTTCTTCCCCCGCAAAATCTCTCTGGCAACTGGATTAAAATCGTCCAGCGCCTCCCGGTCCGAGTCGCTCTCAGACCCGAAGAGATCCAGGCGCGCCCGCTCAGACTTGGCCTTTCTTGCAAGGCAGTGGTGGACACGAGAGATCACTCCGGGCCGATGGTGCCGGACAGCGCTACCGGATCGCCCCAATACCTCACGAACATCTTTGAAAAAGAAGAAGAAGGAGATCGAGAAGACATCCAATCGATCATCGCTGCGAACTTGGATCCCGCTCTCTCCAATTTCTCTGAAAAGCCTCTCAGCTTAAAGGCGCGCATGATGAGTCTGCCGCCAATTTTAAAAGAGGCGTTTAAACAAGACGCGCTTCTCCAACAAAAGCTCTCTACCCAAAGAGCAAAAGAGCCCCCTCAAGAAAGAACGATTGCATCAGCCCTTTTTGAGATCCTCTATCGAGATTATCTGAAATGAAAGAGGATAAATCGCCATTTTTCTTCTTTTGTCTTTTTGCGACGATCTTTCTCGCCGTCTTCTACTACACAGCGACAAATATGGCCGGCGTCTACATCGTCTCAGACCTCGGCGGAGGCAATCACATCTCGATCTACACAATGATCTTCTATGGCCTTGGCAACGCGCTTGGCGTTCCCCTTGCAAAACCGCTCAGCGCCCGATTCGGCCCTGCCAGAACGCTTGTCTTTTGCCTTCTCCTCTATACCCTTTTCACAACCCTTTTCTCCTCCGCTCCCACCTTTTTTGTCCTCAACGTCTACCGGCTCTTTCTGGGACTTTCATCAGGCCCCTTCTATATTATCGTCAGCGCCCTCCTCAACGCCTACGCCCCGCCTCTTAAGAAAAGCTCCTACGTCTCGATCATGGTCACTCAATTTGCCGTCGTTCCCGTGATTGCGACGGGGATCGGCGCCTGGATGGCCTATGAGTCTCACTGGCGCTGGATCTTTTATCTCAATCAGCCGCTCTCTTTATTTCTCGCGGGTTACTTTTGGCTCGTTTTGCGCCCCGAAGATCCTCCAAGAGAAAAGATGCCCCCCTTCGACTGGATGGGTCTCACCCTTTACGCGGTCGGCGTCTCATCGATTGTTACGGCCGGCGCAATGGCGCAGCAGCTCGATTGGTTCCGCTCTCACATTTTCTC
Organism: Chlamydiae bacterium RIFCSPHIGHO2_12_FULL_49_9; assembly: GCA_001794935.1. Lineage (GTDB taxonomy): Bacteria > Chlamydiota > Chlamydiia > Chlamydiales > SM23-39 > O2-12-FULL-49-9. Next base: position 23,176 of record MGLY01000079.1, read on the forward strand.
CACCCTCGTCTATATCGGTATCCCTGCTCTCATCCTTTTCGTCATCCGAGAGCTGAGACAAGAGCGCCCGCTTCTTGAGCTCAAACTTTTAAAAAGCTTCACCCTCTCTTATGCGCTCTTCAATCTCGCCTTTCTCTTTTCCGCTTATTTCGGGATGATCATTCTCATCGTCCTCTGGCTCAATATCTACGTCAACTACACGCCCATCTGGATCGCCTATCTCATGGGAATGATGGGGCTCGCCGGCATCCTCGCCTATTTTCTCTGTAAAAAGTGGATGGATTATTTCGATCCGAGAACGCCGCTTGCCCTCTCGATCCTCTTCTTCGCAGCCTCTTGTTACTACTCGATCCACTTCAATACCGAGATCGACCTCGGAAGGCTCGCTATTGCCAGGATGCTCTCAGGGGTCGGCCTCGTCTTGTTCCTCCCTCCGATTTTCCGCCTCTCGATAAAAAGCCACGGGGAAGAAAAATCGGAAGAAGTCTTCGCGCTCTTCCAGGTCGTCCGATCCGTCGGATCGAGCTTGGGCGCCGGCCTCTACATCATCCTCTGGCAAAGAAGACAGGTCTTTTTCCATGAAAGGCTCGGAGAAAAACTCACCCGCACCTCCGAGATCACCGCCGCCTTTTTCGAAAAGGCGATCCACCGCTTTCATCTCACAAAGGAGCAGGCAGTCGCCCAGCTTGATGTGTCTTTAGAAAACCAGGCGACCTCCCTTGCGCTCAACGACGCCTTCGGCTTCATGCTCTGCGTAATGATCGCCCTCTTTCTCCTTCTTTGCCTCACTTTCTTTTTGAAACCGTTCAGTTTAAATAGTTAGGCACCCAACCATCTTTTGTCTGAAAGACTCTAAGGGCTGTTATGGTTTGTTTGTCTGTTAAAGCAAAGCTATGGACGGTGTCGCTCGGGATCACCAATAAGCTCCCCCTTTGCACGAAGGTAGGATATTGAGCGCCTTTGTCCCGAATCGTAAAAAGACCTTCACCTTCCAGAATAAGGCGGATCTCAGGTTCGTTGTGCGTGTGAGGTTTGGCAAACAAAGCCTTTTTCTCTTCCCACTCGGGCGTTTGAGGAGAAAGACAAACAATGTCAAATTTCCCCTGGGGCCCTCGAAATGTATTGAGCCTATCCATTTTCTCTTGGCCGACCACCCGCTCGATGAAATCGAAAGGAGGACTCTTTAGATCAATGCCTTGAAGATCGATATGTCCCAAATCCCAAAATTCATGGCCAACACCTAGAAGCTGAAGACCAAAGGGTACGAAGACTTCAGGCTGTCTATGAATAGGGAAGATCAATTGGTGATAAACTGCAGCTACACTCATTTTTGTTCTCCTAAAATGAAAGGAGAAGAAGACTACAAAATGTTAATATTTTATTTCAACTGGGAGATTCTCCAGCACTTGTGGATTTTCGGATCGTGGAAGTCGATCGGAAGCGTTTTACTCGACACATCGAGAATCTCACATTCCGGAAATTCCGATTCATCGAACGAAAAACGCCTCGAATTGGTGCTGAAGTAGATCACGCCGTTTGGCAAAAGAAGCTCGAGCGCCTTTTTTAGTAAGAAGATGTAATCGAGCTGAATGTCGAACATCTGATCCATTTTTTTCGACCTGGAAATCGTCGGAGGATCGATGATGATGATGTCGTATTTCTCTCTCTCTTCCTCGAGGAATTTTAAGCAGTCGGCCCGAACAATCGGATTGTTTTTTGTAGATAGTCCATTGAGAGTGAAGTTTCTCCGTCCCCAATCAGTATAGGTGTTCGACATATCGACGCTTTTTGTAAAAATAGCGCCCGCTGCCGCCGCATGCACGCTAAATGAGCAAGTATAGGCGAAGAGATTGAGCGCCCTTTTGCCCTTGGAGATCGAGGCGATGTACTTCCTCGTTTCTCTATGATCTAAAAAAAGCCCTGTGTCGAGATAGTCGGTGAGGTTAATCCAGAATTTGACCCCATATTCCACAACCGGAAAGAACTCTTTTTCATCGCCTGCTTTCTCATATTGCTGGGTTTTGGCCCTTCGGATTCTCGAGCGCCAAAAGATGAGCTCGGGCTCTACTCCAAAAAGGGTTTTTAGAGCCCCAAAAGTCTCTCGGACGAGCTCCTCGGAAGGCTCCGGGTTGTCTCTATCTTTTGAAAAGTTCTGCACGCAAAATCTGCCTGCATAAAAATCGATCGCCAGCGGATACTTGCCGATTTCCCGATCGTAGATCCGAAAGCAGTTCGTCTCGGTCCTTTTGGCCCATTTTCTCACGTGCCGGTAGTTCTTCCGGATCCGGTTTTGTAAAGAAGAGCCTTTGTCCTCTCCATCCAAGATATTGGGCAGTTCGTTCATGGCGCCTATTTTAAAGAAAAAAAGAGATTGCTCCCATCCAAAACTTTCTTTTAAACTGGCCCCCATGAAACTGGTTGAACTCATCTATCTGGCGTGTCCCTTTAGGCACGCGGATCCCAAAATCCAGGCGGAGCGCTGCGCAGCCGCACACAGAGCTGCGGCTCAGCTCTTTAATGAGGGGCGCCACGTCTTTTCTCCCCTCACTCACAATGAACTCTTGATCGAGATGCTCCCGCACGTTCCCGGAGAACACTGGATGCAGTTTGATCTGGCGATCCTGGCTCACTGCAAATACCTTTACGTCCTGAAGGTGGATGGCTGGGAACAGTCCAAGGGCGTGCAGAGGGAAATCACATTTGCCAAAGAGAGGGGGATCCAGATTGAAATGATTGAGCCAAGCGAATTTGACAAAGCCCACCCAAATCTGTTAACCAGCGGATTGAATCACAGGAGGAATAGATGATCCGCAAGCTCCCCTCAGGCGGCTACCGCCTCTACTCCCGCAAGATCAATCCCAAAACCGGCAAAAGAAGGAATCTGGGCACTTTTTCCACAAAAGAGGCTGCCGTCAAGCACGAGCGGCAGATCCAGTTCTTTAAAAGACAGGGCGGATGAAAAGGCGTTTGAGCGCTTTTTTCAAACTCGCTGTTTTTTTTTGCCTCCTTTTTTTTCTCCACCTGCTTCCCCAGAAAGTATACTGTGCCCGCTTAGGTTTTGTGAATTTTGGAGGGCCTCAGAGTGGTCCAGATTTTGAAAATCGCGAGGAGGCCCGTATTGCATCAATATGGGCGACGAGCGATCTTCGAAAGATGGGCCGCTATGATGGCTCGCCAAATTCACAAAACCTAAGCGGGCACGGTATAGTCCAAAAGACTCTCTATTTCGGGCTCGGAGCAGCCCTTGAATCGGCCTCCTGTCTAACCTACGGCCTCTCTTTCCTCCTTCCGAACAAATCGGAATGTCTCCTTCTGAGCGATCTTCTCACTACAATCGCAAAACCCGTTTTTGCCCACGCTTTAAAGAGATCCGCGAGTGGATCGATCCCTCCCTCTCAACTCTCTTGGAAACTCAACGAGGCCCTCCTCTCTCAAATCCCCGCAAATTCGAAAGAAGATGAAGAGCTCCTCCTTTTTTTAAAAAATCGGTGGCTGGCTAAGTCGAGCGGCTTTTTTGCAAAAGCTATCGATTGGGTCTACCCTTGCTTTGAAGTCGTTGTTCAAAGACACCCCACAACAACGAGCTCTTATGCGAGGGATCCGGCGAGCAAACCCTCCGAAACGTATCAATTGCGAGTAGATGCATGGAAACAATCGCTTCCCTATCCTACCAACTACCCTCTCATCCTCACGCGCCCTTTTGATCTTCAAAGCTATCTTCCTTCCCATCTCTCCTGTCAGCCTGACGAACCGATCGAAAAAACTTTAAACCTGCTGCCTCAAAAGGAGAGATCCATACTCGATCTCACTCCGATCTTTTCAGTCTCTCCCGATGAAAAGTGGCTTGAAATTTGGAAGAGCGTTCAAGCTGATCTGAAAAAAGCTTGTAAGGCACGGGGCATACCGCCAGAAAGGCTCCTCTGCATCCAAAAAATGGAAGGAAAAAAGATCGGGGGCATCTGCCTGCTCCCTCTTTCAGAGGGAGCTCTCGAAGAGAACAATGAGTATCTTTTGAGGTGGATCTCATCGCTTGGATTAACAGCTACTCCCATTGAGCTCGATCGTTCGGAGGCTCCGGAGATCTTCTCTCCATCCCAACAGAAAAACAGCTCCGTCTCAAAAGAGCCTTTTCCTTCCAATCAAGCTCCAAAGATCGATCACCCTCAAAAAGCGCTGATGATTCAAGGAGCATTTAAGTTGCTTCAATCGCTCTTTGGGCACATCTCCGATGAGACGCGGGAAAAAATCGAGCGCTCTTCAACCCGATCTGCGATTGCAAAACTCTCTATCTCAAGAATCAAAAAGAGACTGGAGGCGGGAGAGAAAATCTCCTTTTTTGACACGGCCTTGGATCTCGAGCAAATCTATGCCGATTTCTCTTTTCTCTTGGAGCTTTTTTCCCCTTTTGAGCCGCAAGATTTTGCTCCGATCTATCAAAGGGCTCTTCAATCGATTCCGCTTAAGCTACAACCCCTTACTTCTTGTTCCCTCCACGCATCGGGGATGACGAGTCTCGCCGGCATCTTCAGAGCTGCGGAAAAGTCTTTTGGCCATCCCCTTCGCATTCTCTATGGAGAAAACGCCTATTTTGAGTGCATCGAGACAGCAAGTCAAATCGGCAAGGCCATCTCGCTTGAAGAAGCGTCTTTAGAAGATCTAAAAGAAGCAGATCTTTTGCTCGCTCAATTCAATCCGGCGCTGAAAAGAACCTATTTGGATGCGACCGAGTACCGCGTTGAAAAGGTAGGAGAAGTATTGCGAAGTTTGTTTTCAGTGAGGGGAAAAAAAGCGCTCATTCTCGCTCTAGACTGCACGTTTGACTTCATCGATTCGCCCCGAGTGGGAGAATTATTGACTGAGTTTTCAAACGAAATTCAAGAGGGGCTTTTAAACGTCGTCTGCTACCGAAGCGGTCTTAAGTTCGATCTCTTCGGCATGGACAACTACGCAGGGGCCCCTTTTTATATGATCCACAGCCAAGACGCAAAATGGTCCCCCTTTAACCTGCTTCTGAGAGATCCTGTTTTAATGGCAGACCGACTGAGCCTCAACTGGTTTTGCATCGCCTATAAAACGGTAGCCCAAGAGCTCGATTTATACAGAAAGCAAATCTTCGATAATACCCGAGCTCTTTTAGAATCAGTTCCGAAAAGACTCTTTGAAAAAAGCTCAAAATACCGGATCGTCCCTGTGGAAGAGGACGCAGATCCCACTTTTATCGACATTAAAATCTCAGGCCCGGCTCACAATATCCGGGGAGCTGCAATAGTGGGAGGCTGCCTCTATACAAAATGCATGCAGGAAGGGCATCCGATCTTCAACCGAAGAAGCGTCGGCTTTTACCATCCGAACTTCTCCATCATTTTCGGCCCTCAAAATGCGACAATCCGTTTAACGCTCGGACTCGATCCGGATCAGGTAAGCGTGCTCCGGCGCTGCTTTGATCTCATTGATCAACTCAACGGCGGAGAGACTCAACCAATTTTCTCGGATAATCGGTGATGATCTCATCGATTCCCATGTCGATGAGCTCTTGCCAGCGAAGGGGATCGTTCACAGTCCAGGGAACGATCCGAAACCCCTCTTTCTGGATTGCTTTGATGATGGGCCCTGTCAGCACCGAATGGTGAGGAGATAAGATGGAGGCTTTTATCTCCTTTCCCTTTTCAATTAGTTCGTTGAGCTCAAAATCTTCCGATTCAACAATCAATCCCAATATTGCCCTTGGGTCTTTTTGTTTTACACATCTCAAGAGCTCGAGATCAAAAGAGGAGTAATAGACTCTTTTCTCAAAGCCGAATTTGCTGACGATATTCACTACGAGATCGGCAAAAAGAGCCGGATCGATCTCCTCTCGCTTCGGATCCCTTTTGAGCTCGAGATTGATCCCCAACTTCCTCTTCTTGAGCAGCTCAAACACCTCTTCCAAAGTGGGGATTTTCGTCCCAAGCTTCCCTTTTTGCTTTGGAAATTTCAAATTCTTGGAAAACCCGTAGCCGAACTGACCGAGTTCGGTCAGATTCACCTGGGAAAGAGCTTTTTCTTCAAAGGGAACCTGATCGAGGCGGGCAACAAGACGGGAGCTCAAGAGGAGGTCATGAAAAACGACGACCTTTAAATCGGAAGTTGGCTGCAGATCTATTTCGATGCTGTCCGCGCCTGCATCCAGTGCCTCCAAAATCGCCGGAATCGTATTTTCAAAGTGAGTTCCCCGGCTGCCTCTATGACCTTGCACCCGTATCGGCTCTCCCAAAAGACTGAGCATCCTACAAAAAACCACCATTGAGGAAGTGTGACAAAATAAGTTAAGATATTTTGTCACGCTTCCCAACCTCTTCTTGAACTTTCCGCAAAATCCCCCTCCACTTATCCAGAGCGATCTCCTTTCTTTTTCTATTGTGCTCTTTCATCTTTTCGCTTAATTTTTTGCAGTCGACGCTCAAAAGAAGTTTTTTTAGATGTTCAAACGAGTCAAAATACTGAATGTGAGGCATATTTTCAGTGTCGTAGTAGTCGGCGCATCTGATCCATAGGTCGACCACATTCGGATCATTTGTGTTATTCAAATTACCCGTCTCGTTTGGAATGGGGAGACGGAGGACATTAAAAAATGAGAGCTGCGACAGGATCAGATCCGGATGCTTTCGATGAAGTCTGGCCAGAAATTTTTTAGAAGGAAAAAATAGGGGGACATTAGCCGAGTACTGCTCGAATAAAGACATCGTGCTCACTTGATAGGGAAAATGGATGATCCCTTCAAAATCATAGAGATCCCTCCAGCTATATCTCTTGGGCAGTTTTTTATTCCGAATCATCTCCCAGCTCTCTCCAAGCCCCTTTTTCAGACTCGATTTAAAATCTTTCCCATGGAGGGGATGGATGATAAACCCCTCCTTTTTCCCCGTATAGCTCGCATGGGTATAAAGGCAAAGACTCGGGATGAGTTCGCTCTCAATCTCAGTATGGGATTTGAGATAGAGCTGATCTCCTTTGTTATTCGAGACGATGAAGATTTTACCTCTTTGAGCCCCCTCGGTTAAGTACTCATTGAGCCAGGCCCATTTTAGAGGATCGTTCGTGAAGGGCTGCTCATATCTCGTCGAATTGACGATGATGATCGGCTTATTAAACTTCTCATACAACAGGGCAAATGAAGGCGTGTGGGTCACAATAAATCCATCGAATTCACAGAGGAAGTCTTTGTACCTCTCATAGAACTGATCGCACATTTCAGGGCACAACTGCCCCCATGTTTTCTCATTCACGATCTCAACGGTATCTCTTTCTCTCTGAAAAACCCAAGAGTGATCCGACAAACTCCAGCTCACCACCTCGTGGCCAAACCCTTCGAAAATCTCCTTCAGATCGGCAATGACCGAGATGTGGAGATCCAGGTTGAAAAAGCGCAGCCTTTTCTCCTCTCCAAAAAGAGAGCAAACGAAAATCAGGAAGAAAGAGATGGTCCAAAACATTTTCAAAAGTATCAACGGAGATTAAAAAAAAATCGACTGAAACTTTTTATTGAGATAGGTTCAAGAGAATCTGCCTTTTAAAAATTTTCCCCAAGCTCATGGCGATCGCCCCATTTCCCAAAATATTTGCCATCGTGATCAAAGGGTCGAAGAGGATATAAAGCGCAGTGATCAATGAGAGCATACTCGCATCAAAACCCAAATAAGCCTCCAAAATGGGCAGCATGACTAAAATGCCCCCGCCCGGAACGGCTGCAACAGAGAATTTGGCCATCACAAAGTAAAGGGCAAAGATGAGGTAGCTCATCAATGTGGGCTCGGCCGCTCCAAAGCTCTTTAAAATGGCGAATGCGAAAATCGGGATCGCAAAGCAGTCTCCCATGAGGTGGATGTTCACGCTTGCGGGGATAAAAGATTTCGCAGCGGGAGAGTCGGCCCCATTTTTTTCAGCGCCGATTAGAGCCAGCGGCATTGCAGCCGCGCTCGACATGCTGCCAAAGCCGACAAAGGCCGCAGGGAGCATATTTTTGACGCTTTGGATAAAGGCTCTCACCGATCCTTTCGACGCAGCAAAATAGATAAGGGAGATATAGGTAAACACCGAGGCTGCAACAAATGCGAAAATAAGGCTATAGCTTTGCAAAATGACCTTGATCATCCCGTCGTGGACCATCTTGATCACAAACCCTGCGATAAAAAAAGGGATTGCGAATAAAAACCCTTTGAGAAAAAAGGAGACCGCTTTTTCTGCAAAGTTTGCAATTGTCTGCGCCCCTTTTGGCCTTATCCACCCTAAAAAAATGCCTAGAAGAAGGCCTGAGAACATCGCCATGTCATTGCCGATCCACTTGGGCAAATAGATCGCCGCAAGGGGCTGCAGGGAACTCCCTTCCGAAGGGAGGGCGATCGAAAGGTCCATCCCATAAACCGCTTTTCCCACAACATAGCTCAGCATCGTAGAGGTGAAATTTGAAATACAAATGACAACTAAAATACCCAAGATCCATTTTGAGGCTTGTCTTGACATCTGAACCGCGCTTTTAAAAAGGAGCGAAAAGACGATGAGCGGGAGAAAAAACACAATCCCCGACTTCAAAGACAAACTCACTCCATAAAGAAACGATTTTAAATCCATCGACAGGTAGGGATATATAAGGGCGATCAACAAAAATTCGGCGATCAAAACAAATGGCATTTTTTTAAACATACAGGGTCCTTTTTTCGGTTTTTAGAAGCTTAAAGAATGAATAGAAAAAAGGAATGCTACCGGCTGAGGCCGGCCGTAGTGAGAGTGGTTGAGGTAGAAATGGCTAAAATCAACATGCGCCCCAGTATCCTCTGATCAGTGATTAAAATCAATGACTATACCGCTCAGCAAAATTCTACAAGACCTGTGCCAGACCAATGACCAAAGGAAGTAAGATCTATCTTGGGAAGAGATATTTCTCGCCACATTTTTATCATTGTCCATACTCGAATATCATCTAATATAAAAAAAACTTTATTTTTAAAATTAATTTTTTTAAAATTTTCCAGGATGCGCTTTTCAAGATCCCCATCATGAGTGGCATCAATAAAAATCAACCCGGCGTTTTGAAGCAATTCATCATATTGGCGCATTTTTGATTCGACGCTCAAATCAGCCACATATTGGACTAATTTTTCATCAAAATCCTCATTTCTGAACAATGTATCATGGTATTGTCGCCATGGAACGATATCAAAAGTTACGAGCTTTCCATCAGGTGGTAAATATCGTTTCAAACATAGAGCTGAAAGGCCCGTAGACGTGCCTATTTCGATGACAATCTTTGGTTGCAAAGCAAGCATCAATCCCGCCAAAAGTCGATAATGTTCTCCTGGCCACAGATTGCCATAAATCCTTGCCTGCTCGTTCCTCGTACCGATCTCGCCCAGATCGACGGCAGCAGCATATTCAATAGCTTTTAAACTCGCATGAAGCAAATGCGGAGTCAGCACTGCGGGCTTATCGCGCGCAGATAAAATCATCGAATATTCGCCATGCTCGGCCTTTACGGGGGAAGGCAGAAGTTCCTTAAGGGATTTCTTTTTCCAAAACATAGGGGCATGTTAAATTTGGTCTGTGAAAAAGTCAAGACAGTCACCGATCTTCTACAGGAGAAAAAGCCTCTTCTGGAAAAATACAACAACCATAAACTTTCAGGGAACTATAAAGACCACTGGGAATGTCCCATTGAGCCGGATTGGCTGCTTATCTACTTTTTGAGTGTGGCTGCTGTTACTTTGGTGAGAACGGGTACTCATTCAGAGCTTTTCTAAAACTTACGAAGAAACTCAAATGAAGCAAAATGAAAGACATCAGAAAAGCGAAAAAGGCATATCGCCTTAAAAAAGGGATCCACCTACCTACACATGACCCTTCAAAGACTCTGACCAACCAAAAGTTTGTCGCTCAGGCTTTTTGGGAGCGCTTAAGAGGTACCGACCCCGAAGGAACCGCCGAAATTTGAACTGTTTCCATTTTGGAAATAGTTGCCGTTGGGTATCGAAAAAATTTGGATTCCTTGAAAAGAAAGAAGCTTACGATGCCTTAAGGGGATCCCATCTGCTCGTAAAACCTCTATAACCCACACGCGAAAGCGGGAGGCTCCCCCCTTTCCCCACAAACGCAAACCTCGTTGCGTTTGGGACGCCCTCGCGCAGAGCTTTGTGTTTAATGGGGGCGATTGGACGCATGGCGAGCTGAAGCTCGCATTCCGGCAGCTGCGCTGTCCTCCATTTTAGAACTTTTGACTGGCAGAAATTTTCCTCGTTACGCTACCATTCGTCAAAAGATTTCCTCACAAGCAGGCAATATGGTCAGGTTGTACAGTTGGCTCCCGATCATGCTCGCTTACACCACCGTTAACGGCGCTCCGCCTCCAACCGTCGTTTACTACGAACCAAGCGTCGTGCAACTAACCGGAACTTTGAAAGAGTGCGTTTGCCCAGGACCTCCCGAATACGAAAACATAGAAATGGGAGATGCTCCAGAGCATGTTTTTGTGTTAACCTTGGATCATCCCGTGCATGTAAGGGAACTCACACCTAAAGAAGATTTTTTGGATGAGCCGGAAGAC
>MGLY01000080.1:0-8780 GCA_001794935.1 Chlamydiae bacterium RIFCSPHIGHO2_12_FULL_49_9
GATCCACCTCATCCAAAATAACGCTTTTCACTGGAGAGATGTGACAATTGGCGGCGCAAGGCTTTGGGACACTCCCGAATACTCGTTTCAAGAGTTCATCGAGTTTCGAGAAAATCCGAGAGCGAAAACTTACGATTCGGAAGAGATCATTCAAGAAGAGCTCTCTCAAAAGCTCTTTGATCGAGAGTTAGAAAGGATCAAAATGAGTCTTGCTCTTTTGAGTCCCGAGGCCAAATTGCGCATCGCGATGACCCACTATCCTCCAATTGGCGCCGACATGCAGCGCTCAAGGGCCTCTCAAATTTTAGAAGATCATAAGATCGACATCTGCGTTTTCGGCCACCTTCACAACATCAAAGCGGGCGTCTCCCTTTTTGGAGAGGCGCGGGGAGTGCGCTATGTTCTCACCTCTTGCGACTATATCCGGTTTCAGCCCATCGCAATCGTATGAAAAAAAGACCTTTTGTCCTCCTTGAGGTTCTGCTCGCCCTTTTCCTCGTCATGATCGCGATCATTCCTCTTGTGCGGCAGCCCTTTATGCTCTACCGCTCAGAGATCCTTTTACTTGAAGAAATGGAAAGAGAACGGCTTGCCGACTGGACTTTTTCCGAAATCCGCGAGCAGTTCTTGAAAGGGCAAATCCCCTGGAAAAAACTCCCCGCCAAAGGAGAAATATCGTCCCCATTCTCCCTTCCAAAAGGATCCATTCATCTTCCGGGCTTAGCTTCTAAAGAAGTGGAGCGGAGTTTCACTCTCCGCTGCATTGGAGAAAAGAAGGGAACTCAGGGAGAAACATACCGCTCGCTCAACATCGCAATTGAGTTCAATCCGGCTCTGAACAAAAAGAAAAAAAAATACACCTTTCGACTGCTTGTGCAAAAAATGGAAATCGGGCATGAAACAAAGGTATGACCCATTCTGATCATTCGTTTCATCCCCATGTCCCGGCAACCGAACGCGTACGCGAATTTACTTTTCGGGCAAGCGCACTCGGTCTCATCTTTGGCTTTTTCTTCGCAGTGGCGAATGCTTACCTGGCTCTCAAAATCGGCACTACCGTATCAGCCTCCATTCCGGCAGCCATCCTCTCGATGGCGCTCCTTCGCCTCCTCTTTAAAAAAGCGACGATTTTAGAAAATAACATCGTTCAAACAATCGCAACTGTCGGGGAAGGACTCGCTGCGGGCGTTGTCTTCACCATCCCGGCTCTCATTCTTCTCGGAGACACCCCTTCGATTGGAAAAATTTTTCTCCTCTCCTCTTTAGGCGGCATCCTCGGCATTTTGTTCATGATTCCGATGAGAAGATTCATCATTGTGGAAGAGCATAAAAAGCTTCCTTTCCCGGAGGGAACTGCGTGTGCAGAGATTTTAAAAGCGGGAGAAAAGAGCGGAAAATCGGCGATCATGGCCTCCTGGGGCGTTTTGACGGCAGCCCTCTACAAAGTGGGTTCAGGCGCCCTCTTTTTTTGGAAAGAAGCCCCAAGCTGGAATTTTCCTTTCCTACAAAAAGCGACCTTTAGCGTCGATGCGACGCCCGCTCTTCTCGGCGTCGGCTACATCATTGGCCCGAGAATCGCAGGCCTCATGTTCGCAGGCGGCGCTTTTGCCTGGTGGGGGCTCATTCCCCTCATCGTGATTTTTGGCCAGGGAATGTCTATTATTTACCCGTCTGAAATTCCAATCAGAGAAATGTCGGCAGACGATATCTGGAGCAACTATGTGAGATATATCGGGGCCGGCGCTCTTGCCTTTGGCGGGCTGATGAGCCTTGTGAAAATCGCGCCGCTTCTTTATCGCACAATCCACGTCAGCGTCAAAGAGCTGACAAGAGCTTTCCACACGGGCGAACAGCAGAAAAGAACAGAAAAAGACATTTCAATGGCATGGCTTCTCATTGGATCTTTTGCCATCATTTTGTTTCTCTGGCTGATCCCCACTTTCGAGATGAACCTGCTCACCATTCTCCTCTTAACGGTTCTTGGCTTCTTTTTTGTCGCAGTCACCTCGCTTACAGTGGGCCTTGTCGGCTCTACATCCAATCCTGTCTCGGGAATGACGATCACAACGCTTCTCATCACCTGCATCATTTTCTCTCTTCTGGGCTGGACGGATCGGGTCTATCTCATCTCGGCGATGTCGATGGGCTGCGTCGCTTGCTGCGCAATCACGATGGCAGGGACAACCGCTCAAGATTTAAAAGCGGGCTACATCCTCGGCTCTACTCCCAAATCCCAGCAAGTTGCAGAAATCATCGGGGTCATCATCCCATCGCTTGCTCTCGGATATACAATTTATATCCTCAATCAAGCCTACGGGATCGGCTCAAAAGAGCTGCCGGCTCCTCAAGCAACGCTCATGTCGATGATCGTCAAAGGGGTTATTTCCGGCGGACTTCCCTACGGGCTTGTCGGAATTGGAATTGTGATCGGCCTTGTGATGGCGCTCTTACACGTTCCGATCCTTCCCTTTGCGTTAGGACTTTATTTGCCACTATCCCTCACCACTGCTACAATGATCGGTTCAATAGCCAGGGCTTATGTCAACCGAAAATCGGATCGCGAACTTGTCCAGGAGAAGGGCGTCCTTCTCGCATCGGGGCTCATCGGAGGCGACGCATGCATAGGCATTGTCATTGCGCTGCTTGCCCTAAGCGGAGCGATCCCTGTCGACGCGCCGAGCTATCTTCCCGACTGGACGAGCCTGGCTCTCTTTATCGCCCTCGGAGCCGGAGTCGCTCTCTTCGCTTCCCGCTCAAAATAAAAAGGCCCATTGTCCTCTTGGAGATCCTGATCGCTTTGAGTCTCACAGCGCTTCTTCTCACAATGCTTTTCTCATTTCTCGTCGATAGTGCAAAAATCAAAGCAAAACTCGACCCGGTCCGATCTGAAATCTTATCCCGCGAGCAGCTTCAAACGCGCCTGCAAGGCCTCTTTTCTTCGCTCGGCAAAGAGGGAGGCTCTTTCTATACCCGGATCTTTCCCGATGAGGCCGGAAAAAGCCTCCTTGCCATCTTTGACAATGGGGTCGATCCCGATCCTTTATTTAGCGGCTCCACTCTTGGCAAAATCTATCTCGACAAAGAGAGCAATTTGTCTTTAGCTCTTTGGCCCGAAGAGAAAGGGGAAAATCTTCCCTGGAGAAAAGAGATCCTTTTGACAAACGTTTCCCATTTTGAATTTGAGTTTCTTGCAAAAAAATCTCCCGCTTCCGCTCCCATGGCAAAAAAGGAAAAAACAAAGCCGATTAACCCAAATCTCGAGTGGAGGACCGACTGGCCAAAATCTCTCTCCGGCATCCCCGCAATGATTAGACTCCGCGTGGACAGAAAAAAAGATCCCTCTCTCTTATTCGCTTTCCACATCCCCACAATCGAGCCTTTCATCACTTACCAGGAGGGCGTTCGATGAATCTTTTGGGACTCGTTTTTGCGCTCCTCCTCATCCTCTCCTACGGTTTTTTTTCCGCTTGGGAAAAACACACGGGGCTCTATCGCTTGCAGAGCACTTATCTCGGGCATGAAAAAGCCTCTCGCACCCTCTTCAACCGCTACCAAAGCGAAATCTATCGGCGCCTCCGTTCAGAGAAAAAACCCTCGCCCCCAAAAAGCCAAAACAAGAAAAGATCCCCCGATAAAAAAAGACATCTCAATCCCGATTGCGCCAAATTCAGCCTCGAGCCCCTCCTCAATGAAGGAAGAGAGTCCCACCCTTTTCTCTATGAAATAATCGCCAAGATGCTGCGCCTCTTTTACTTAAAACCTCTTTTAGAAAACCGCCCCCGCTCCGAATACCGCCTTCTCGATCAGATCCTCGCCTCTGCGAAAATAGCTCAGCAAAAGGGGGTATTTGCCCTTGAAAAGCTCGAGCTGAAAGATTCTCAGCTTGTCTATTATAAGATGCTCAAAGGGACAAAAGAGTGGAATGTGGAGAAAGGGATCGGATATCCGTCTTTGCTCGACTATCTGAAAATGGAAAAGGAAGAGAAAAAAATCTGTCTTTTCCACGCCCATCCGGATCTCATCGCCGTTCTTTTTAACTTTAAGGCAGCAGATAAAATCTTTGCCAAAATCCAGGAAGAAAAAACACTTTCAAAAGAGACCCTGGAAAGGCTCTGCAGCGAAGCGCACCTCATCGGTCTCGATCCAGCCCTCTTTGAAATGATCCATATGAGCTCTCCGACTCACGACCCGCCGCTGAAAAAGACCTTTGTCGCAGAAGATAAGGCCTCTCAAGTCTTTCTAAAGAAAAGCCTCTACATGCGTTAAATAAAAATAACAGGATCGCCGCTGCCGCATCGGCAGGATCCCGCGAAATGCGGGGCAGGATCAGAGAAATCAATGTGAAAACCATCCTGCCCTTGGGACAGGGGCCCTAAAAATGTTTCATTTTTGGGGGCCGCGGATCTTGTATCGGCGCCTTGCCGATCCTGTTATTTCTTCTCTTCTCCGGAACTCTTTAAGGGAAAGTAAAGGGAGAACATGCTCCCTTGCCCAAGCTGGGACGATACACCAACTCTTCCGCTGTGTTTTTCCACAATCGTCTTCACGATTGAAAGACCAAGGCCTGCCCCTCCCGATTTTCTCGAGCGCGCCTTATCGACCGTGTAAAACCGGTTGAAAATATGGGGAAGGTCTCCCTCCGGAATTCCGATTCCCTTATCTTTTACATTGAGAGCGACCTCTTTATCATGCTGGCGGATTTCGATCTCGATTTGGGCCGGATTCGAAGAATATTTCACCGAATTTTCAAGCAAGTTCATGATCGCAAGATCAACCAGATCGCTATCTGCTTTGACAAGCGCTTTGGGAAGCTCGCTCACCAAACTCACCTTCGCTTGAGGATGGGCGGCTAAGAGAAGATGTTTGCAGTGCTCTGCCAATGAGACGATGTCTGCCGTCCGAAAACTCTGCTCCGAGACATTTTCAATATCTGCCAAAGTGAGAAGGCTTTTGACGAGCTTATCGAGCCTTCCCGAAGTTCGAACGATCTTTTCCGTGATGTCGTGTAAAAGCTCTTTAGATGGATTTTTCAAATCTTGGAGAGTTTCCGCAAATCCCCGGATGATCGTGATCGGCGTTCTGAGCTCATGGGAGGCATTCGCAATGAAATCTTTCCCCATCTCAACGATCTTATAATCTGATGTTTTGTCCTGCAGAACCAAAATGGCTCCGCTCTGACGGGCAAGCGGGGCTGCAACAAGGCGAAGATAGGTCTTCCCCTTCTCTTGAAGCGCCCATGTTTGAGCGGTGGGCTCAGAGGTCTGAAGCGCCTGAAGCACAAGCTCATGGCACTTTTTAGAAAGCTCTCCTCCCCAGCCCTGAATCTGATCCAAAGTGCGCCCGATCATCTCTTGGTGCGTAACGCCGAGCATCCGGCAACCAACCTGGTTGGCAAAGGTCACTCTTCCACTCGCATCCACCGCAACAATCCCTTCGCTTAAAGACTCCAAAATTCCTTCGGTCTCTTTTCTTTGCTGCATCAGATTTTCGATCTGCTTTTGGATTCGCATTGTCAGCGAATTGAGAGTAAAAGCGAGCTTATTGAACTCATCTCCCGGGATCATCTGACCTAAAGAGATCGCAGGCAAATATTCCTCTCTTCCTTCCTGGTAGGGCAAAATCGCATCGATGATCTGCTGGATGGGGCGGCTGAGCCTATGGATGATCGCCCAAGTCATCACGCTATAGAGCATCAAGATAAAAGACCCCAAAAGCAAGAATCCCACTTCGAAATCGATCGTCAATTTGCGGATCTCGTGATAGGGGAAGCCCGTCCTTAAGATATATTTTTGCTCGTGCGCCTCAAAAGAAAGAGCGACATAAGCAAAAGCCTCGTGAGGCTCTACCGTATACCCCTCGCTGTAGCCGGCGCCTGTCTCCAAAGCCTGTTCGATCTCCGGGTGGGGTTCTTCATAAAAGTAGCCTCTAGCCTTCTTCAAGCTGGGCAGATGGGAGTCGTAAAGGAGCTTCCCTTCCGCTGAAATCAGGCTGATCCTTTGGAAAATGAACTCCTCTTCAGTCTCCAAAATGGAGAGCATGGAAGAGAAATCGGGGGCTGTTTCCAAAAGAGAGATGAATTGCCTCGCCCGATTTTCGAGCGATTTGCTCATGATATTGCCGACCGTTTTTTCGACAAACGGGAAGAGAAACGCGATAAAAACCAAAAATAGGACGATGTCGCTAAGAAGAATTTTTCTTCTAAAACTGAGCATAATGAGTACTTTATGAAAGCCAGACGAGAATAACCGCTCAGCCCCTATATACACAACGTGATTCAAAATTTGGTTTTTGGCTGTGCCGGCATCCCAATCTTTCCATCCGCGTTCGGGGGCCCCTATTGGAAATAGGGACCCCGTCACGCGCCGGCCTGTGGCCTGATGAAAATCTTGGGTGCCGGCTTTGCCAAATTCCCAAATTTTGAATCACGTTGTGTATAAATCAATCTGGATAGAAGCTCTCGGCTCCTTTCTCTGTTACGACAAAAGTGTCTTCAAGCCGGATCCCCCCGAGTCCCGGCTGGTAAAGGCCCGGCTCGATCGTAAAGACCATCCCTTTTTTAAAAAGGACATCTTTATCCTCTCCCTTCTCATGGATCCTGGGGTATTCGTGCGCATCCAGGCCTATCCCGTGTCCCAGGCTGTGAACATAGAGCGACTCAACTCCTTCTTTTCGAAACTCTTCCCGAACAATCCGATCGATTTCCCCGAGTTTCACGCCGGGTTTTACCAAAGCCGCCGCTTTTTCCCAGCTCCTCCGGACAATCTTTTCCATTCTCAAAAGCTCCGGATCGGGATGGCCAAAGAAAAAGACGCGGGTCATATCGCCGCAGTAGTGATTGAAAACCGCTCCCACATCGATGAGGACGATCTGATTGTTTTTAAGCTTCGCGTCAGAGGCCCGGTGGTGGGGATAGGCGCTGTTTTCTCCAAAAGCGATGATCGGTTCGAAGGAGCAGCCGGAAGCTCCGTTTTTTAGGCAAAACATTTGAAATTCAATCGAGAGCTCTTTTTCGCTGATTCCCTCTTCAAGGAGCTCGACAACTCTATTGTATCCCTGCCAGGTGATGTCAGCCGCCTTTTTTAAAAGAACGATCTCGCCCGCATCTTTGCAAAGCCTGATATCCCTCAATAAATTGGGCTCTCCCACCCACTCGATGTGACCTAAAGCTTTCTCTAACGCCTTTGCTTCCGCAACTGTTAAAAAAGCGCTGTCGAAAGATCCTTTTTTGACATCCTTTAAAACCTTTTCAAAAACCCCCTTTTCCCATAAAACGACGGGGCACTTCACACACTCTTTGGCTTTTGCAAAATATCTTCCGTCGACAAAAAGAGTCGCCTCTTTCTTCGAGACCCAAAGACGCCCCTTGGAGAGGGGAAGCCCCGTCAGATAAAAGAGATCTTGCGGATTGTCGATGACGCATCCGTCATGTGTCACTGTGGAGATCAGTTTTTCAATTCGGTCTTTATGCATGAGCCTCTTTTTAATATTTCAGCGAAATCAGCCTCTTTCATCTCAACCCAGATCGGATTTCCCGAGGGGTCAACCGGAGCCGATTTCAGCTTCTTCCAAAGAAAAAACGCCTCGTCGAGGCTGTAGCTCTTTTTAAGCGATTTGCAAAACCTGCTCGTCAAAGCGCTCAATTTTTTCCCCTCTTTCCAGCTTTGAAAAAATTGGGGGAAGCTCGCCGCGTCCAAGAAGGGGGGAAGGGCATCGACCACAAGCATTTTTTTGCCGAGAAAGCGGCTCTCAATCCCGAGCTCTTTGAGCTCGTCTGCCACCTTTTCTCCGTCCAAGTCAAAAGAGAGCTCGATCTCCAAAGGCCAAATCAGCGCTTGCGCCTCAGCTCTTTTTTCAGTAAAGGAGTCATATAACGCTCTCGCGTGGGCAGCCTGCAGATCGACTAAAAGAAGAGACTCTTCCCTCATCACAGCCAAATAGTTCCCGAAAACAACCAGCGGCCTCTCATTTTGAAATTCAAAATGAAACGATCTCTCTTCTTCAAAGTGGGGCGCGCTCCTCTCAAAGGAAGAAAACGGCGATAGAACGGGAGGGGTAAAGGTGAGCGATTCGCCAAACGACTTGCCCTTTTCAAAAGAGCTTACAACCGCCTCTTCAAAGAGGCGAAAAATCTTCCCTTCGTCTTGGAAGCGAGCCTCTTTTTTTTGAGGGTGGACATTGATATCGACCAAATCGGGCGCAATCTCCAGAAATAAAACAAAGGCGGGAAAAGCGTGTTCGGCAAGTCTTGTTCCAAATCCCATCTTGACGGCTCTTGCAATAAAGGGAGAAAAGATTGGGCGCCGATTGACAAACAGATGCTGGCCGCTTCGATTGCCCGACGCTTTTTCAACCGAGGCTAAAAGTCCGTGGATCCGCGCTTCCCCTTTTTCAAAAAGCACCTCGTGATCGTGCTTGCCCAATAAAGACTCGATCCGCTCTTTATGTGTCTCCCCCGCCCCCACATCGAGACTTTTTTTTCCGTCTACCTTCATCAAAAAAGCGATCTCGGGGTGAGCCAGCGAAAGCGTCTCAACAACGCGGATGGCCTGCGAGGTGTTGGCGCCATTGGACTTTTGAAATTTTTTGCGGGCGGGGACATTAAAAAATAGGGAGCGGATTTCCACTGTGGTGCCCCGATTGCGCGCGCACGGCTCTAAAGTAGTGATAAGCCCCCCCTCGCCGAGAACTCGAGTCCCCTTTACTCCATCCGCTGTTTTGATTTCAAATTGGGAAACAGCGGCGATCGCTGCGAGAGCCTCCCCCCGAAAGCCCATCGTCAA
>MGLY01000080.1:8796-17754 GCA_001794935.1 Chlamydiae bacterium RIFCSPHIGHO2_12_FULL_49_9
TTTGAATTCTTCTAGCCCCTGCATCTAAACTGTTTTCGACGAGTTCTTTGACAATAGACGCCGAGTTTTCAACGACCTCGCCGGCAGCGATCTTGTTGATGAGAGCCTCGGGCAGTCTAATAATTTTTCGTTCCATATACCCATTAGTGTATCAGAAAAGCCCTACTTCAGTATACTCTCTACTATGATCCGGCTGCTGCTTCTTTTTTCTTTTCCTCTTTTCGGCGCTTATGTCGGCAATCCGGCGTCTCCTGCGCTTATGAACACCGGTATTTTTTCCTCCAGCTACCCAATCTTTAAATTCACAAGCGGCTACATTGCAGATTACATCTCGAATAAACGCTATGAAGCGACCCACACCGATCCCGACTTTGATCCCGATGAAGCTTTTAGATCTTTCGGACTCCACTCGCAGCTTGCGAGCTTCTCTCTCATTTTTATGGAACGGCTCGAGCTTTTTGGAACGGCCGGCGGCTCAAAAGAGCACGCCAAGTTCAACAACGATGCGACGATGGCGGAGATGTCATCGGCTCTTTTCGAATTCCACAGCTCCTACCATTTTTCCTGGAGCACAGGAGCCAAGGTGATTCTTCTTCAATGGGGACAAACCTTTTTCAGCGCCGACTTTACCTACTTCGCGATTCCCTCTTCTCCCAAATCGTTTTTCAAGTTTTTTAACCGGATGAATTTGCCAATCGATCTCAACAAGCAGGAATTTTATCTTCGCGAATGGCAAGTCAGCGGAGGACTCTCCTCTCGCTTTTGGTTCATTACCCCTTATGGCGGCATCACCTACCTCTACTCAAAACTTCATATCGATGCGGGCAACGACGTTCGGGCGATCAGCTACACAAATGAGGAAAACATCGGTTTTTTCTACGGACTGACTCTCTCTCTCACCGGCCGCTTCCACCTCAATTTCGAAAGAAGGGTCCGCGACGAATTTGCCTATGCTTTTTCAACAACTGCGGTATTCTAGGGCTATGGAAAGAGCTCGAATCCTCGTAGAAACACTCTCAAAAGCAGGCTTCATCGCCTACTACGCAGGCGGCTGGGTTCGAGATTATCTTCTCAATCACCCTTCTGATGATATCGACATCGCAACGAATGCGCCGCCGGAAACTGTCCAAGCGCTCTTTCCCCACACCGTCCCAATCGGCATCAGTTTTGGCATCGTCCTCGTCCTCATCGACGGCCATCCTTATGAAGTGGCCACTTTCCGTAGGGATCTTGACTACAAAGACGGAAGGCGCCCCTCCCAAATTGAATTCGCAACGCCGATCGAAGATGCGCGCCGCCGCGATTTTACCATCAACGGGATGTTCTTCGATCCGATCAAAAGCGAAATCCTCGACTATGTGGAGGGGCAAAAAGATCTCAAGGCCAAAATCATCCGGGCAATCGGCAATCCCCACCAAAGAATTAAAGAGGACCGTCTCCGGATGATCCGGGCCATTCGCCTCTCCTGCAGATTCAATTTCAAAATCGATCCGCTCACTGAATCCGCCATTCGCGATCACGCCAAAGAGCTATTCCCGGCAGTTGCCATTGAAAGGATCTGGCAAGAGCTCGTCAAAGGCCACGCATTTGGCAAGCTCCATCCGATGCTGGTCCAGCTCCATGAATTCGGCCTCCTCAGCGCCATCTTCCCTGAACTTGCCGATCTTCCTCTAAAAACCCTTGAGAAGCGCCTCTCACCCCTCGATCACTACCCTCCTTCCGCACCGCCCATCGCCTCGATTCTCGCCCTTTTTCCCAACACCCCTTTGCCCGACCTCCTTTCCCTTTGCAAAAAGCTCAAACTCTCAGGACAAGATCTCCAATTTACCGAATATCTCTTCAATGCGCGCGCGCTCCACAAAGCGACCCTTTTTGAGTGGGCCCATCTCTATGCCCACCCCCTTTCTGAAATAGCGCTGCAAATCCTCGCCGCCCACGCCCCCCACCCAAAAGAGTTCCTCCAGGAACACAGCGAAAGACAAGAAAAACTCCACAAATCGATTCAACGAATTAAGACCCAAAAGCCCGTCGTCGGCTCTCAAGAGCTTTTAAAAGAAGGAATTTTACCCGGGAAAAAAATGGGGGATCTTCTCAAAGAAGCTGAAAAGATCTCCATCAATGATGAAATCGACGAGCCCAAACCCGTCATCGAAAAGTTAAAAAAACTACCTATTTGGCAGATTAGAATATAAACCGACAAGACCAAAAAAAAGTGGCTTTTCCGCCATTTCTTTTTCCAGTTTTAGCGCATTGATCTCTTTTATCTGCTCTTCCAAAGACTCTTTCAATATTTTAGAAATCTCCTCAGCCTCTTTATCTTCCAGCGCCTCTTTTGCAGGGCGGCGAGTTTCGAATTCCCGCCAGGTCTCTTTCACCCTAAGCGCCACTTGCGCAAAGACTGCCTCTTCGCTCGAGATCAACATAAGGCCTAAGTCGAGATAGGAAAAAGTCATCCGCTCTCGCAACTGGGATGCCAGCTCTGGATCGCAGCCTTCTTCTATAAATCCGCCTGAACCGACAGGATATTTGAAATGCCCGTTTTCATCCAGACCGGCAATGAATGACATCACTCGCGGATAGTTCCTCTCATCTTCATCCATAAAAGAAACTAAAGAATCTATATTTTTATCAATTATATTCATAAATTACAATTATAACAAAACAGTACAATAGATTAAATATTAAAATAATTTTTATTATATTTTGACAAAAAAAAGACCCCGTCCGAAAGCCTAACCTTTCGAACAAGGTCTTAACCATTTGTCACTTAGAGAGTTAAATTACTCTTGAGCTTGGGCCTGAGCTGCAGCTGCGCGAGAAGCTTTGCCGGCAGATTTGCGGCGGCGTCTGCGTGTTTTGCGCTTAGCGGTTTTGTGGTGCTTAGCGTGTTTTTTGTGGCGTCTTTTTTTGTGATGTGTTTTCTTCGCAGCCTTTCTTCGTCTTTTTACCATGATTTACTCCTTAATGTGCTCGTTTTGCAAGCGGTAAGCCTTGCCGCTTCCCATCGGGAGGCGCTCAAAGCGATTATTTCGCTTTACAATTTTCACCCTGCAAAATAAAAAAATATTTTTCAATGAGAATTATATTTAAAAAGAAAAAAAGCGATGTCGTCGTGCTGCGCTACGCCCCTGCTAAACTCGCCGATTTCCCCGAGAAGATTTGTTGCAATTTGCTGTGGCGTTTCATTTTTCTTTTCGAGTAAAAATTCGAACAATCTCTTTTTACCAAAAAGCTCA
Organism: Chlamydiae bacterium RIFCSPHIGHO2_12_FULL_49_9; assembly: GCA_001794935.1. Lineage (GTDB taxonomy): Bacteria > Chlamydiota > Chlamydiia > Chlamydiales > SM23-39 > O2-12-FULL-49-9. Next base: position 12,033 of record MGLY01000080.1, read on the forward strand.
TTGCCGATATTATGCGCCTCTAAAATTCCATCCGTATAAAGAAAGAGGAGATCTCCCTTTTTTAGCTTGATCTGATCTATCTCGACTGCATCGAGGGATTGAGCTCCCAGAGCAATCCCTTTGGTGTGGAGAGATTCTACCTTGGTTCCCCTTAAGAGAAGGGCGGGAGGATGCCCTTGGCTGCAGTAAGTCAAAAGAGAAGTTTTCGGATCAAAAATCCCGATCCAAAGCGTCACAAACATTCCGGAGCTTCTCGCATCTTGCCAAAAGAGATCGTTGGCCCGAAGGACGATTTCAGACAGATTGGAAGAGACTCTCGCCAGAGCGCGTTTTCAAGCTCCAAATACTCATAAAAATCACCGCTCACCTCTCTTGCCGGAACGTATCCTGTAGCAATTTCTGCGCCCGATTGTTCAGGGAAATGGGTGGGAAGAAGGCTCCCTTGAATCTCGTGGCCGATTTTGAGTTCTTCCGCGAGCCTTTCCCTTGCAATCCGTTGAGTTTCAGCCTCTTTTTGATGCTCTAAAAGCGAGTCGAGCGTCTGGTTGAATCTCTCGCCGAGTTCGTTGATCTCAAATCCCATTCGGTCGGTTGGATAACGGATGTGAACCGCTCCCTCAGAAACCCTCTCCATCGTTTTGCAAAGGGATCTGAGAGGTCTCGCCACTCTTCTCGTCAGCCAATAGACCAAGAGACCGCCAATGACGCCCACAAAAAAGAGGAGCGCTAAAAAGCGGAAAATATAGTCTCTTTTATGAAGAGCCTGAATCGCGTCTTCGGGCACCTGGAGCGCAACTTGGAGATTTGAGTCAAGAACCGGGACTTGAACGCTCAGCACATCTCCCAGACTTTCCTTGCCGTCTTGGGCCAATACCTTCCCTGTGTCGTCCATTAAAAGGAGATGGATCGGGTAGGGAAAATCGGCATCTTCCGCAATTTCCTGGATGATTCGAGTAAAGGGAACAGGAATGACGAGGGCTCTTGTTGAACCATGCTGGATCCCGATCAAAAGGGCGTCCTGTTTCCCAGAAGCATAGGCGAATTTTTCTTGCGCCCCCTGAGGCAAAAGGATCTCTTGAATTTTGAGCGCCTTGGCATGCTTTTCCACATCTTGGGAGACCGTATCGAGAAGGGCCCACTGAGTCTCCATCTCCTCTTGGATGAGGATCGCTCTTTCCCTCCCCAGGACGTAAAGGATCGTCTCAATATCCGATTTTTTTTGTTCGTACTCCCTTTCGTAGAGAAAGATGCTATTTAGAAATAGGGGAACGACAAGAAAGAAAAGGCTGATAAAAACAATTCTCCAGGCTAAAGAAGAACCTGGAGGCTTTTTACTTATTTTCAAATCCTTCATACTAGCTTCATGCTAGCAAGAAATATCACCAGCTTACAACACCCCCTTGTAAAAAGATGGGTCTCGCTCCGTCTGGAAAGGGGCTATCGCGAAGAGAATCAACGCCTTCTGATCACAGGAAAAAACCAGATCGAAGAGCTCGCGGACGAGATTGAAATCCACTCCCTCATCACTTTGTCCCCCTCCAAGATCCCGGCCAAGGAACATTTTGTCGTAGATGAGCCGATTTTAAAGAAAATCACCGGCCTTCACGCTCCCGACGGATTTGCAGCTGAAGTGTCTCTTCCCAAGCCGTCCAATTTAAGCGGCAAAAAATATCTCCTTGTCCTCGATCAGATCTCCGATCCGGGCAATCTGGGCGCGCTTCTTCGAACGGCCTACGCGCTTAAGTGGGAGGGAGTTATCCTCACTCCCAACACAGTCGATCTCTTCAACGATAAGGCGCTCAGAGCCTCCAAAGGAGCTGCCTTCCGCCTTCCCTATGCTCTGCTCGACCAAACAGAAATTCTCTCTTTAAAAGAATTTCATATCTACACGGCGGATACAAAAGGGGAAGAAGTCGGCGCCTGTGCATTTAAAGCACCTCTTCTCCTCATTTTAAGCCACGAATCTAAAGGGCCTGCTTCTTGGCCCGGTTCGACAAAAATCACAATTCCGATGCAAAAAATGGCCGAATCGCTCAACGTTGCGGCCTCCGGAGCGATTCTCCTTTATTTAATTAGGAATCCTTCATGAAAGACCTGTTTGATCACGAAGAGGAGTTTCACTCGCGCGATCGAAAAGCGTCGAAAAAAAGCCGCAAACATGCCCAGGAAACAGACCGCTCCAAATATAAAAAGAGCGATCAGGTTGAAAAAGAGGCAAAAGAAATCGACCCTGCCTTAAGGCGCGGCAGGGTCATCTCGATCGGCGGAGAGGGAGCTTGGGTAGATGACATGGGCCATATCTTTCTTTGCTCTTTGAAAGGGCTGCTCAAAAAAGAAAAGATCAAGTCAAAAAATCTGATCGCAGTGGGCGACTGGGTTCGCTTTTCCGCAACTTCCGAGAAAGAGGGGAGCATTGCCCATATCGAGCCGAGATATTCCTTTTTAGCGAGAACTGACGTCAGCGGAAGAAAAGAACAACTCATCGCGGTCAATGTCGATCAGGCGGTCATTTCGATCTCGGTCGTCTCTCCTCCTTTAAAGCCGGCTCTTGTCGATCGGTATCTCATCGCAGCGGAAAAAGGGAACATCAATCCTCTTATCGTCATCAATAAAATCGATCTTTTAGATACGGACCCTGAAGAAAAAAAGCGCTATTTGGAGTTTCTCGCAGCTTACGAGCCGCTTGGAATTCCCATTTTATCGATCAGCTCAAAAACAGCCGTTGGGATCGATGCGCTCCGCTCCATTCTCAAAGACAAAGCGACTGTTTTTTCCGGCCAATCGGGCGTTGGGAAGTCCTCCCTGATCAATGCCTGCTTCGGACTCGAGCTCAAAATCGGAGATCTCGCTCAAAAGACCTTTAAAGGGAGCCATACCACCTCTTCCGCTACTCTCATCCCTCTGCCCGACGGCGGCTATTGCGTCGACACGCCGGGGATCCGCAGCTTCGGTATCTGGGATCTGAAAAAAGAAGAAATCCTAAACCATTTCCAAGATCTCGTCCCTTTTGCAGAAGAGTGCAGATATCCCGACTGCAGCCACAGGACAGAGCCAAACTGCAAAGTGATTCAAGCTGTCAAAGAGAAAAAAATCGCCTCGATCCGCTACGAATCGTTCCGCACGCTTCTCGATGAAGCGGAAGGGAATGACGACAACTGGGCCAAACGAAAACAGGAGCCTTTTTCATGAGTTTGATCGAATCATGCCACGCCCTTGAAATTCTCGACTCCCGCGGCAATCCCACTATCGAAGTCACCGTCCGAACCCGCGATGGGTTTTCAGGAAAAGCGGCAGTTCCATCCGGCGCATCGACCGGCGAACATGAGGCGGTTGAGCTCCGAGATTGCGATCCGAAACGCTACGGCGGCAAGGGAGTGCAAAAGGCCGTCCTAAATGTAAATGGCCCTCTCAATCAACATCTCAAAGAAAAGTCAGTCTTTGAACAAGAACTCATCGATGAGCTGATGATCGCACTCGACGGCACTGAAAATAAAAAGCGCTTGGGCGCAAACGCCATCCTCGGCATCTCTCTTGCCGTTGCAAAATGCGCCGCAAAGGCCAAGAGAATCCCTCTTTATCGCTACCTCGGAGGCGACAAGGCCGCGCTTCTTCCCTGTCCTATGATGAATATCGTCAACGGGGGCGCCCACGCAGATAACGCGCTTGATTTCCAGGAATTTATGATCCGCCCTATCGGAGCTCCCACTTTCCGAGAGGCTGTCCGTTTTGGCGCTGAAGTCTTCCACTCTCTAAAAAATCTCCTCAAAAAACATAACCTCGCCACATCAGTTGGCGATGAAGGGGGTTTTGCCCCCAATTTCTCCTCCAATGAAGAGGCGCTCGATTATATCATTAGGGCAATCGAGCTCGCAGGCTACAAGCCGGGAAGGGACATTACCATCGCTCTCGATCCGGCCTCATCTGAGTTTTTTGAAAAAGGGCTCTATATCGAAAAGAAAAAAAGAGCGGCGCAAGTTCCCTTTAAGGAGAGAACATCGGCAGCCCAGATTGAATATCTCGCAGAACTTTGCCATAAATATCCGATCGACTCAATCGAAGACGGCCTTGATCAAAACGACTGGGAAGGGTGGAAGCGCCTGACAGATACTTTGGGCCATGACATACAGCTTGTCGGCGACGATCTTTTCGTCACCAATTGCCGCTTTTTACAGCGGGGAATTGATCTCAAGGCAGCCAATGCGATTCTCATCAAGGTCAACCAGATCGGCACTCTTACTGAAACAGCTAAAACGATCCGGCTTGCCAAAAAGCACCATTACAAAACCATCTTCTCCCATCGATCGGGAGAAACGGAAGACACGACAATTGCAGATCTCGCAGTTGCTTTCTCATCCGGTCAGATCAAAACGGGCTCTTTATGCAGATCCGATCGAGTTGCCAAGTACAACCGCCTCCTTGAAATCGAAGCGGAGCTGGGCAAAAAAGCCGAATTTCATCCCCGCTCCAAGTCTTGAATTAAATGACCTCCCGAACTATGCGTACAAATATAACCGAAGAGTTTTTGTATGCGCCAGGTCGTAGCTCTTTTTGGAGAGGCGGAAAAAGGGGCCTTTAAAACTCCCCACATCTTAAAAGCTTTGCCCCAGCTTGTCGATCAATTGGGCAATCCCCCAAAAGAGAGCGAAGGGCTCTTTTTTGCAGTCCAGGCCATATTGTATGAAAGAGAACTGATCTATTTTAGAGTAGCGGAAGAGGGCTTTAGCAAGATCGACTATCTCGCAGGTCTGAAAATCCTGCAAAACAAACCCAAGAAAATCAACGCTCTTTGCCTTCCCGGCGTAGGCGACGCAGAAATCTTAGAGGCTTCTCACATTGTGTGCCGCATGCACCGAAGCTTTTTAATCACATCGCAAAAAGATCTCTATGACTATCTGACTTCAAAAGACTAAGAACCTATTTTCCAAAAAAAATCCGGCGAGCCTCCCCGATTCCCACTCTCTTCACAAGCCCTTCAAAAACCTCAAAAATAAAAAGGAGCAAAAGATAAAAAGACTGTATCGAGATGAAAAGCCTCCAGTTGATCTCATTGAAAACTAGTTCGAAATCAAAAAGGGCGCTTCTTTCTCCAAAAAGAAAAGGGATAAACCGGATCAAAAGGCGCACTAGAAGCAGAATAAACCAGTAAACGGCCGTCTTCCAAAGGATTTGGTAGATGAGGACCTTTCTCCTAAAGAATTTGACTAAGGGCAAATGGTCAACCACTAAAATAATTTTGGCGATCAAGGCAGCTGCCAAAAACACCTCGAAAAAGCGAAACGGAGTGATGCCGGCCTCCTCAAAAAGATAGGTCTCCGTCCAGTTGATCACAGTAAAAAAAAAGAGGAAAAATAAAAATACCGGAAGAACTCTCAGTCCCTCCTTTTTCATCCACGCAAGACAGTTCATGCGCTCTAAACCATCTTCTCTGCCGCAACGCGCCGATCGAACTCTTTTGCCGTAACAAATCCAAGCCGAAGAGCCGCCTGCTTGAGCGTCAGATTGTTCTTATAGGCAAGATGAGCGATTTTTGCGCACTTGTCATAGCCGATCAATGGGCTTAAGGCCGTGATCAGCATGAGAGAGTTTTTAACATAACTTTTAATCCGAGCCACATCTGCTCTAAGTCCTCTTATGCAATACTTTTCAAAGGTCTTCACTGAGTCTTTTAAGATCTGAACCGAGTGCAAAAAATTGTGGATGATCACAGGTTTCAACACGTTGA
>MGLY01000080.1:17825-23716 GCA_001794935.1 Chlamydiae bacterium RIFCSPHIGHO2_12_FULL_49_9
TGTCGTTTCCGATTTTCATTAAAGCGCAAGCCGTCGTTTTTAAAGCGCCACTTGCAAACACAATCTCATCGTGCGCAGATAAAGCGGCAAATTTATTCGGATGGGAGCGAAAGGGAAGACGCGTCATTTTTGCAATTTCTCTAGCAACCGCCTCGCCAAATCCCCTTGGGGCATTCAACCCCGTGCCGACAGCCGTTCCGCCGATTGCCAGGTCGTATAGCCCATCGAGCGCCGCCTCAATCCGCCCTATGTTTCTCCCAACGAGGGAAACATATCCGGAAAACTCTTCGCCTAAAGTAAGCGGGGTCGCATCTTGTAAATGGGTTCTCCCGATCTTGACAATCTTCGAAAATGCCCTCGTCTTTTCTTCAAGCGCTTTTTTCAAACTCCTCAAATTGGGAATTAGCCCCTGGGTCAGCTCCATTGCCGCAGCAATATGCATCGCCGTCGGATACACATCGTTGGATGACTGAGACATATTGACGTGATCGTTCGGATGGATCGGATCTTTGCTCCCCAGCTTACCTCTTGCGAACTCGATCGCCCGGTTCGCAATGACTTCATTGGCATTCATGTTGCTCTGCGTGCCGCTTCCAGTCTGCCACACGCTTAAGGGAAAGTGGGAGTTGAGCTTCCCCCGAATCACTTCCTCTGCTGCGCGGATAATCAAAGCGGCTTTTTTTCGATCGAGCTTGCCCATTCGGCAATTGATGATTGCGCAGGCCTTTTTCAAAATCCCAAAAGCTCTAATCAGCTCCGGCGGCTTGACATCCCTCCCAATCGGAAAGTGCTCCAAAGAACGCTGAGTCTGAGCGCCAAAGTATTTATCCATAGGGACCTCTACTTTCCCCATGCTGTCGCTCTCTGCTCGAAATCCCTTCTTCATCCCACGACCCTTCTAGCCCCATATAGTCGATCGATTCAAGAAGAGTCAATCGGAGAAAAAGTCTGCTAAGCAAAGTATTCGACGAGACCCTCTTCAGTCGGTTTCATTGCCTTAGCTCCCGCTTTCCAATTCGCGGGGCATACTTCGCCGTGCTTTTCGTGGAAGATGAGCGAGTCGACCATCCGAAGGGTTTCATCGACCGATCTGCCAAGGGGAAGATCGTTGACAACCTGATGGCGGATCACGCCATTCCGATCGATGAGGAAAAGGCCGCGATAGGCAATTCCATCCTCTTCTTTGAGAACGTCAAAAAAGCGGGCAATCGATTTGTGAATATCGGAGACGATCGGATAGCTTACGCCCTGAATGCCCCCTTTCGACTTGGGAACATTTAGCCAGGCAGCGTGAGAAAACCAGCTGTCGATCGAGCAGCCAATGACTTGCGTGCCCCTTTTTTCAAACTCTTTGAGCTTGTCTTGAAACGCGTGGAGCTCTGTCGGACAGACAAAAGTAAAATCGAGCGGGTAGAAAAAAAAGACCACATACTTTCCGAGATAATCGGAAAGAGAAAAGTCGTCGTAGATTTTATCTTTAATAACCGCTTTTGCCCGAAATTCCGGGGCTTTTTTCCCAACTAATGACATGGCCTTACCTATTGTTTTAATTCTGAAAAAATCTGTTCTCATCGCCAATCGTCGTGTCATCGCCGTGACCGGGGACAACATGGGTATCTGGAGGCAATTCAGAGAGCCTTCTCAAACTCTCTCGCATCTTTCCGGGCTCGGCCGTTGGAAGCTGTAAATTTCCGATCGTCCCTTTAAAGAGCGTGTCGCCCGAGATGAGGAGCTTCTCGCTTTCGATATAAAAACAAACGGCTCCCGGCGAGTGGCCCGGCGTATGGATCACTTTGAGCTTGAGATGCCCTATCTCGACTACATCTCCATCTTGAAGAAAATGATCCGGAACGGCCGATTTAATCGGGAAAAAAAGAGGGATGCCGTCTGAGCCGGGATGCTCCACGTTTTGAGCGTCGAGCGGATGAACATAAATCGGGGCATGCGTCTTGTTTTTTAACACATGGAGATCGGCGATGTGATCCCAATGGGAGTGGGTCAAAAGGATCTTTTCTATCGAGACTCCGCCCTCCGATGCTTTTTCTAAAATGGGATCCGTCGATCCCAAAGAGGGATCGATCACAGCCGCTTTTTTTGTTTCTGAACAGCCGATTAAAATCGCGTTCGTGTCAAAAGGTCCAGAGGGGAATTTGTAAAAAAACATATTCAAAGTTTGCACTGGAGAGGATTCGAACCTCTGACCCCCTGGTTCGTAGCCAGGTACTCTATCCAACTGAGCTACCAGTGCCCTGCATAGAGCCCCTATCTTCTCCCAGAGGATCTCTAAAAATCAAGACCTTTGTCGAAGGGGCAGCGGATGCGGCTCCAAAAACCATTTTTCTTCGCCCTGACAAGCCCTAAAAGCTCTTTTCGGGTGAGCCTTTTGACATTTGCCTTGCCCCTAGACTCAAAGCGGGGCTCCTCAAAGCTGATTTGAAAGCGGGGGGACACGCTTCTGTACTGATACCCGTGGACAAAATCAGTCCCGGAAAAAGGCCTTTCAAATTCTTTTTTGACAAGGGCTACCCAGTCTCTATCTTTTTTGTGACCCCAAGCGCTCACCTTCGCAAGCATTTCCTCCTGCGTTCTCACCCAGCTGTAGTGATGGAACATCGGCTCCCCGTCAATGCCAGCCACCCTTCTTCTTTTGGGCCCCGGCAAAAGATCGAAAATCGCGTCCCGCTCTTCTTCCTTCAAAAGCAAGTTGGGATCGATCGCTCTTTTTTGCGCCAAAACAACCGAATCTTCCCATTTGAGCGCCTGATTGGAGGGCTCTCTAAAATACCAATAGTTGGCCATCTTCAATACGGTGTGATGCTGATAGTCGCTGCAATCGAGCCACTCAGCCACTTTTCCCCCTTCCGGCACTTCATCGGCGTCTAAAAAAAGAACCGACTCAATCCCGTCTTGTAAAAAAGTGAAACCGGCGAGTCTCGAAAAGCTGTGCCAAAAGTGGGCCGGGTTGACGCACTTCCAGATCCTTTTCGGAATCTGATCGGGTATGAATGGATATTCGACAAAAAGGCATTTGGGAAAAGCGGCGTAGATCTCTTCTAAAAGAGCTCGATTCTCAGCCCTTCCGTCGAAGAAGTGATCGCAGACAGGAACGATGATCTGCCTGGCGAACTTCTCCGTCTCTTCAAGACAAGCCTTCAAAAACCGGCTCTCATTTGAGCAGAAATTGACAATCGCTCCGATGGGGTGAGTGTGAGCCATAAAAGATCGGGGGTGAGACGGTCCCAGATCCTATCAGGTTTGAGAAATTTCCGCCTACTCTTTAAGGACTCTGAAGCTTGGCGTATTTTGCAGCCAGCGTACGGGTGGTTCCTGAATGGGGAAAAAGAACTTCATAGGTGAGGCCGAATGAGCCTTGATAAGCCTTTTGAATCACTCCCGTGCCAAATTCTTTGTGCACAACCTCATCGCCCGGCATGAAACCCTCTGCATGGGGCTCTTCCTCCACCTCCACTTTTCGAAGGCTCGATGAGGAGAGGCTTTGCAAATACTGGGTGGGGATCTCTTTTAAAAAACGGGACGGCCTCATCATTCGGGCCGATCCCCACATATAGCGATAGATCGTGGAGCAAAGATAGAGGTGTCTTTTTGCGCGAGTCATTCCGACATAGCAAAGGCGCCGCTCCTCTTCGATTGCTTGAGGGTCATCCTTCGAGTTGACGTGAGGGAAGAGATCCTCTTCAAGCCCCACTAAGAAGACGAGCTTGAACTCAAGGCCTTTGCTGTTGTGCAAAGTCATGAGTTTGATGGAGGGGCCCTGCTCTCGGTTTTCCTGATTCGTGCGGAGAGAGAGCTCTTCCAAGAAGTGATTGAGGGAAGGCGCCATCTGCTCCTCTTCCCATTCCGCCGCTTTGCCAATGAGCTCATCGACGTTCTCTTTCCGATCTTGAAACGATTCGGGATCTTCTTGCAAATAGCTCAAATAGCGCGTCTCGGAGACGACTTCGCTAATCAATTCATGGAGATTCAAACCGGGCCTTTTGTTTCGAAGAGATCGAACCACATGAATGTAGTCTTTAAGACCTTCCCTTTGCCTATTTCCAAGCTTCACCCCATTCATCTCGCCTCGAGACGCCAATTCCTCGCAAAACGAGAAAATAGGAGAGCCTTGCGCCGCCTCCACAATCTTCTCAATGGTGGCGGCCCCAAGGCCCCTTTTAGGAATGTGAATCGTCCTCAAAAAAGAGATCAAATCTGTATTCGAAACGATCATCTTCAAAAAAGAGAGAATGTCTTTGATCTCTTTTCTCTGATAAAAGGAGAGCCCCCCAATAATCGAATAAGCAATCCTCCTCGACAAAAGGGCATCCTCAAATGTTCTCGACTGGGCATTTGTCCGATAAAAGACCGCAATCTCATTTAAAGAGATGTGATCGTCCGCCACATGCTTGAAGATTTTATGAGCGACAAATTCGGCCTCCTCTCTCTCATTTTGACCGACATAGGCTCCAATCTTTGAACCTTCCCCAAGTGCGCTCCAAAGCTTTTTGTCATATCGATTGGCGTTGTGGCAAATGAGGGCATTTGCCGCCTGCAAAATGCAGTTGGTGCTCCGATAATTTTGATCGAGAGTCACGACCTTCGCGCCGGGAAAATCGCTCTCAAAGTTCAAGATGTTCTGGTAGCGGGCGCCGCGCCAAGAGTAAATCGACTGATCGGGATCGCCGACGGCAAAGATGTTTTTATGTCTATCTACGAGCGTTTTAGCAATTGTGTATTGAGCGAGGTTCGTGTCCTGGTATTCATCGATGAGGACAAAGAGCCATCGATTTTGATATTCGTTGCGCGCCCTTTCGCTCTCTTTAAAAAGGCGCACCGTCAAATAAAGCAGATCGTCAAAATCAAGCGCGTTGCACTCTTTAAGCTTGTTTTGATAGAGCGGATACACTTGAGCAAAAAGAGGATCGTCTTTCACCTCTTCAGGGCCTACAAGATCATTTTTCGCAGAGGAGATCTGATGCCGAATTTGCTTTAAGATCCCCTTTTCTTCAGAGAGCTGAAGTTGATTTAGACACCCCTTCAAAAGTTTTTCGCTGTCCTCTTCATCGTATATCGTAAAGTCGTTCTTGTAGCCGAGCTCATGGATGGACTCGCGAAGAATCCTCGCGCCTAAACTGTGAAATGTGCAAGCGAGCGCCTGGACATTTTTTAACGTCCGAATTCTCGTGCGCATCTCATCAGCCGCTTTATTTGTGAATGTGACAGCCAGGATATCTGAAGGGAGAATCCCCAAATCGATCAATCTCGCTATTCTATGCGTTACGACCCGCGTCTTGCCCGAGCCAGCTCCGGCCAAAACTAGAAGAGGCCCTTCAACATGCTCGACCGCAGATTGTTGCGCAGGATTTAGTGCATTGCTCATAGAAATGTCTTGATCGATAATTTACAAAAGTTTATTTGAATCTTAATAATTGGCCAGCTTTACAAGGAGACAGCATGTCATCTCTTCCCCCTTTCAGTCTTGAGCTCAATGCGAAAGGGCTTAAGGACTTTCATTCTAAAGCCAGGCGCTATTTATGGGAGAGTATTATTTCAAAAAAACGGCTTCTCTCTGAAGAGCTCGATCTCATCAAAAGCATAACGGAAATTTCTCCGGAAGATCCCAATTTTCAAGAATTAATGAAGGCAAAACTCATGAATCAAAAGATCGTTTCACTTGCTCAAAAAATCATGAAACCAGGCGAAAAAGGCTCCAAGCCGTTTGAAAAAAGAGAGACGGTCATTCTCACAGCTTCCTCTTCAGCCATTCAAAAAGCCTCGGCTCCCATCTTGCCCGCAAGACCTCCAATCACCGATGAGGCAAGGCGATCCCTTCTCAATATGCACAGAGCTCGCCATCATTCACAAGTGATAGAACCTGAGCCCGATCAAAAAAT
>MGLY01000080.1:23774-28574 GCA_001794935.1 Chlamydiae bacterium RIFCSPHIGHO2_12_FULL_49_9
TCGTCTGGCCGACTTTCACTTCATATCCAAATACCAAGGATTGAATTTTCAAGAGTCAGTTAAAAAGTGTTTTGGCGATCTCAACAAAGGGAAAAAACTCCGCTCCGTTTTTTCCAGATTGATGAGAAGACAGACGATTAGCAAAGTTCAAGGGGCGCCAAAAATCCCCAACCAATTCGAACTTCCACAGCTCTTTAATGAGTATCCATTCAACACCCCTGCATCTACCGAAGAGTGTCTTCAGATACTCGTTTCAATTCAGTATAAATGTATAGCTACCTTTAGTACGTACAAAGAGGATGAAAAAGACGCCCTTCACATTCTTCTTCAGACATCGATTTTAAGAGATACTCTTCACTCTCCTTATCAGACTGCCTTAAAAATCGTTTTGTCCCAGTGCAGCCATGTAAAAGAGAGCAGCTTTCAGTCCTTGCTTGAACTGACAGGCTGTCATAAAAAAATTCCCCATGAGTCCGCAAGCGGATCCTTCAATGCTGAAGCGGAACTTCAGAAAATTTTAGCTCTGCCGCAGCTAAGCCACCCAAAAGCCTTTGCCACTCTCATGGCTTCGGCAGAAGAAACAATGGGCAAAGTTCTCAGCCACAGAGGGGAAAAAATCCATCAACTCCTCCTGAAAACTGCTTTTAGGCTCCAAAGAGAACCCATCTTGTTCCACGACGCAATGAAAAGCAGCTTTACATTGAATTCTCTGAAGGCTCTTTTTGGGAAAGACGATCGGGGAAACCTGGAGGATTTCAACATAGGGATTCAGGCCCTCTCTCCCAAAGTCTATCTTCCCCACCGCTCTGTAGTCTCTGATGAATCTTTTGCAAAATTGGGAGTTGCCGCTAAAAATTATCCCCGACCTGCCTCAAAAGAGATCGAGTGTGTATTAAAACAATTCGATGAAATCGATGGTTCTTCAAAAAAAGATCCTTCTCTTGCAAGAGAATGCCTCGTCTTTCTTTATTTCAATCACTTGAGTTTAAAGGAACTGTTCGATCAGAAAAATGATCTCGAAAACGCAAAACTGCTCTCAAGATGCATCGATGAAATTCTTAAAAAATCGGCTTCCTGAGCTCTCCTTCCCTGAGGCCCAAGTTGCCATAGCGATGGTAATCGATACTCAAAGAAACCTCTCTTAAATAGTGGAGAAGCTCAAATCTTCCGGTGGCAAGAACCGGTTTATCAATCAGATAAACCGGCGCCTGGGATGCTGCTTCGACAAGACTCTCAGGCGCTTTTTCAACCATTCGCACCCTTTCAAATCTTCCTGCGCTCACCCTTTCTAAAAACGCCTTTTCCGACTCTTCAACACATGGCAAAAGCAAAGAGAGTTCCAGCCAATCCATTTCGCCCCCTTCCCAGCTCACCTCTAATCCGGCTCCACAAGTAAGCGATGCGGCAATCACTCGAAGCGCATCAAAGCGAGAGGATTCTCTTTGCACCCGAAGCGCCATCTTCTTTCTCGGAATATAGCGGAAGAAATTGTCCTGTCCGACAATTTTTGTCGGATCCCGATCTTGACGCAGCCGCTTCCACCAATACGCATAATTTGAGACACTAGCCGTCCAAAGGCCGAGTTGATCTGCTTTGAGATCGAGTTTCTCCAAAAATCCTGTTAGGCTATTGACCTGATCGTTGACCGAGTGTTTTTCTTTTGGCAAATCTACCTGTTTTAGCTCCATGAACTCAGCTATATAATTCGGCCCGCCCGCTTTCGCGCCGCCGCCAAAACTACTCGCCTTTGTCCCTCCAAACGGCTGCCGCCTCACAATAGCCCCGGTCGTTCCCCGATTGACATATAGATTGCCGGCCTCAATCTCCTGAATCCAGACTGCCTGCTCCCTCTCATCCAGGCTTTGAAGCCCCGTCGTAAGGCCATAGGGGACGGCATTGGCAATTTCAATTGCGTGGCGAAGATCATCTGCTCTCATGATCCCCAAAACGGGGCCAAAGAGCTCTGTCATATGGGTAAAGCCGCCCGGCCGAACCCCTATTTTGATCCCCGGACTCCAGAGATTTGGGTTGTGAGCGTCCTGTTTAGGCTCAAGCAGCCACTCCTCCCCATCCTCCAACGTCGTAAGCGCTCTTTTCAAAACGCCTTTCGGTTCATGAATCAGTGGGCCGATCTTTGTCGACAAATCCCACGCAGGGCCCACTTTCCAGCTCATAGCCGCGCTCATTAGAGATCTTCTAAAATGGGGATCGTCATAGACTTCTTTTTCCAAAATCGCAAGCGATGCGGCCGAACACTTTTGTCCTGCGTGGCCAAAAGCCGACTGGAGGAGATCTTTGATCGCCAGATCCCGATCCGATAGCGCCGTGATGATCATCGCATTTTTCCCGCCGGTCTCTGCCGCAAGATCAAGACCGGGTCTCATTTTCATGAACGAGCGCGCTGTCGCTGTCCCTCCCGTAAGGATGACGGCATTCACCTTCTTATCTTCAATCAAATGTTTGCCGACGTCTTCGCCGGAGCAGGCAAGAAACTGAAGCGCTTTTTTAGGAATGCCCGCATCCCAAAGAGCGTTGATGAGATGCCATGCAACAAGCACCGTATCGGACGCCGGCTTTAGAATGACGCAATTTCCTGCAGCCAAGGCAGCCAACATGCCTCCTGCGGGAATCGCACATGGAAAGTTCCAGGGGGGCGTTACAACAACAGTTCCTTTGGGCTTGAATGCAACTTCTTTCATCGAGTCGATCTTTTCGAGTCTCCGCCGATAGTATTCGGCAAAGTCGATTGCCTCTGAGACTTCCGGATCTGATTCGGAGATGATCTTTCCCCCATCGATCATCATCACCCCGATCAATTCCCCCCTTCTCTCTCTCAATTTCTGCGCTGCTCCGAAAAGAAGGCGGCTTCTATGTTCAACGCTTGTTTTTCCCCACTCTTTTTCATACTCTTTTGCGCTCTCGGTCGCTTTTTCAACATGATAAGCATGAGCCTTTGTATAAGTATACAGGGGAACATTTGGATTCGATGGATTAAATCCAACTCCCTCCTCATTGTCTTTCACCTCTTCCCCATTAATCACCAATGGAATTGAGCTGATCTTGGCATGCTTCCAGTGATGAGCGATCTCTTCCGCCCATTTCCTGTTTTGCGCGAGCGAAAAATCGGTATCCGCCTCATTTTCAAAAGGCGCTCCCAACTCACTCGGCTGCGGATGCACCAAGCGGTTTTGGCCTCGGCGCGGTTTTAAACTTGCCCGCTCTAACTCTTCGCAGCTTTGTAAGAATAACGAACTTTGCCCCTCCCAACTCTCGCTTCCGGGCCTTAGACCAAACACATGCCGAAGAAAGTTTTCAGGCCCCGTGTTCTCATCCAATCTCCGGATCAAATAAGCGATCGCGTGCTGGAACTCCTCTTTCGTCGCAACAGGACAATAAAGGAGCATATCGCCGGTGAGTCCCTGAACCACTCTCCGAATCGCGTCGGCCATCCCTTCCAGCATCTCAAAACAAACGTAAGGCTCCACCCGATTTTCAAGTCTTGCCAGCATCGCAAACGCAATATCAAAGAGATTGTGGCTCGCAACTCCTAAATGAACAGCCCTGGCATTTTCCGGTATGCAGCCGTACAAAACCATTCGCTTATAGTTCGCATCCACTTCTAGCTTAGTAGTATAAGGAGCCTGCGGCCATCCTTTCAGCGAAGCCTCGAACTGCTCCATCGCCAGATTGGCCCCCTTGACGATGCGGATCTTAATTGGGGCGCCTCCTTCTCTCACCCGATTTTTAGCCCACTCGGTCAGCTCCTTTTGCACATTGTGCGAATCGGGCAAATAGGCCTGAAGAACAATCCCTGCAGATAAATTCCTAAACTCTCTTTCGTCCAGCAATGCCTTAAACACCTTCACAGTCAAATGCAAATCTCGATATTCTTCCATATCGAGATTGATGAACTTATGCTTCGGATGATCCATCGCCGCCCTGTAAAGCAGCTTCAATCTCTCTCCAATTTTCTCTGCCGTCTCATCAAATGAGAGGAGATTGATCTGACTAAAAATCGTCGAAATTTTGACCGAGATGTAATCGATGTCGGGATTTTTCAAATCCTCCAAATAGATATGGAGTCTTTTTTTCGCCTCCGCTTCGCTTAAAATCGCCTCTCCAAGGTGGTTGAGATTGAGCCTGACTCCCTCTTTTCTTCTCTCTTGAAGATGTCCAGCCAAAAGAGCTTTTTCTCCGGGCAAAATGACGCGTTCCGTCTCCTTTCTGAGAGCCTTTGTAGCTAAAGGAACGAGAAATTGAGAGATCTTTGCTCCCAAAGTTTTAAATCCCAAGAGCTCCATTCTCTTAAACCAGTCCAGATACTGAGGAATTCCCAACTGCGAGAGCAAGTAGATCATCTGATCTGCCACCCGAAGATTTGACGAGCTGCGAAAACACTGATCGGTCATCGCCGTTGTAAACGCCTTGCCGATAGAGTCCTTCATAAGCCTGGAGAGCTGTCTTTGAATCCTTTTTTCTTCCCCTGTCATCACACGGGAGGCCTCTTTGATCATCAAAGCGGCCAAGTCGATTGCCAATTTCTTTCTCTCATCGATAGAAAGGGGAGTTCCTTTGACTCGGGTCAAAATCTCCACAGCTTCATCGAGATAAGCAGATCCATTCAAACTCATAAGCGCTCTCCAACTGCTCGCCTATACCGGGAGTGATTCAAGGATCGGGAGATGGCAAGGAGGCGCCTTCAATTTGAGCCAGGCCCAGCCGGCGTCGAAGCAGCTCAACCTGAAAGGTTGGGCGCCGGGGTCCCCGAAGACGCATCGTCTTTGGGGTGGGGTAGAGACG
>MGLY01000080.1:28584-32018 GCA_001794935.1 Chlamydiae bacterium RIFCSPHIGHO2_12_FULL_49_9
CAAATTGAATGGCTGCCCGACGCCGCCAGAACCGATGCTTGAGTCACGAGCGGTATATATACCCGAAAGAGAGAATCTTTGCACAAAAGTTTTTCCACCCTGCTATACTAAAGATATGATGATGCGGCTCCTCCTTCTTCTCTTCTCCATAAATGCCTTTGCGCATATTTCTTCCGGCGTTGATGTTTTCTTTCAGGAAAAAAAATATGAATCGCTCAACGGCAAACGGATCGCTATCCTCACAAATCACACCGGCGTCAACAGCAAAATGCGCTCGACGATTGAGCTTTTTCTCGAACATGCAAACGAATATGAAGTTGTCGCCCTCTTTTCTCCCGAGCATGGAATCCAAGGCCAACATTACGCAGCCGAATCGATTGACCACTCTCACGAAAACAAAATCCCCGTCTACAGCCTCCACGGCAAAACGAGAAGACCTACTCCTGAGATGCTTGAGGGGATCGATGTCATCGTCTACGACATGCAATGCACCGGCGTTCGCGCCTATACCTATCCGACCGCCCTCTTCTACATCATGGAGGAGGCCTCCAAGCACAACATCGAAGTGATCGTCCTTGACCGTCCCAACCCCATCGGGGGGCTCACTGTCGATGGCCCGATGCTCGAAGATAAGTGGCGCTCCTACATCGGCTACATCAACGTCCCCTATTGCCATGGAATGACGATTGGAGAACTCGCCTCCTTTTTCAACGAAGAATACAACATCAAGTGCGATCTCCAGGTCATCCCAATGAAAGGGTGGAAGCGCTCGATGTCTTATCGAGATACCGGTCTTGCCTGGATTCCCCCAAGTCCCAATATACCCGAACCAGACACCCCGCTTTTTTCTTCTTCGACGGGAATACTGGGAGAGCTCGGCATTCTCAACATCGGCATCGGCTTCACCCTCCCGTTTAAAATTGTCGGAGCCCCCTGGATCAAAGCGAAAGAGTTTGCAGAAAAACTCAATGGCCAAAAATTGCCCGGCGTCTTCTTCCAACCTTTCTACTTTCGCCCGTTTTTCGGCCTCTACAAAGGACTCGACTGCGAAGGGATCCTCATCCAAATTACCGACCCCAAAATTTACCGCCCTCTCTCTGTTCAATACCTCCTCTTAGGGATGCTAAAAAGTCTTTATCCCAAAGAATTTCTCAAGCGGCTCGAGACAACTTCCGGCAAAGATCTGTTTTGCAAGGCCAACGGAACCGATGCCGTTTATGAAATCCTCCTCAAAGAAAAATACGCGGTTTGGAAGCTGATCGAGATTCATCAAGAGGAGCGAAAAGCCTTTCTGGAAAAAAGAAAAAAATATCTCATCCCCTCTTATAACTAGCACTCAAGCAAATATTCTGCTAAAAACTCACCTCTTTTCGTTGACAGAAATCGGCCGCCTCATTACGATCCCTTATCATTTTCAACCGGAGATCTGATATGTCTGCAAAAAAAATAAAACCTCTCGGAAACCGAGTCGTCATTAAAAGACAAGAAGCGAAAACTACGAAAGGGGGGATTCTCCTTCCTGAGGCTGCGCAAGAAAAACCGCGCGAAGGAAAGGTTGTCGCGGTGGGTCCCGGAAAAGTGGATTCAAAAGGGCACGTTCATCCGCTCGATCTGAAGGTGGGAGATAAAGTGCTCTTCTCTTCTTATGCCGGCAGCGAATATAAAGCGGATCAAGAAGACTTTTTGATTTTGTCTGAAGACGACATCTTAGCTATTTTCAATTAAGGAGGAACTCATGCCAAAACTGCTTCAATTCAATGAAGAGGCTCTAAAATCCCTTCTAAAAGGCGTCAAAACTCTCTCTAGAGCCGTCATCGTCACACTAGGTCCCAAAGGGCGAAACGTCGTGATCGGCAAAGGATTCGGCTCTCCCTCCTCAACAAAGGACGGCGTTACAGTCGCAAAAGAGATCGCTCTCAAAGACAAATTCGAAAACATGGGCGCTCAGCTCGTCAAAGAGGCGTCTTCAAAAGCCTCTGACATTGCAGGGGACGGAACCACCACAGCCATCGTCCTTGCTGAAGCGATCTTCACCGAAGGGGTAAAAAACGTCTCTGCCGGAGCGAACCCCATGGATGTAAAACGGGGCATCGACAAAGCGGTTGCCGCCATCGAAGAGGCGCTGAACAAACTGGCCAAGCCGATCAAAACTCCCGAAGAGATTCGCCAAATCGCTTCCATCTCCGCCAACAATGACCCGGCAATCGGCGCCATCATCGGCGAGGCGATGCAAAAGGTGGGTAAAGACGGCATCGTCACCATCGGAGAGGCAAAAGGGATCGAGACGACGCTCGAAGTAGTCGAAGGAATGCAGTTCGACAAAGGCTACATCTCTCCCTACTTCATCACCAATGCCGAAAAAATGAGCGTCGAATTTGAAAATCCCCTCATTCTCATCACCGACAAAAAACTCTCAAACGCAAAAGAGCTGGTCCCCATCCTCGAGAAGGCGATGCAGAAGAAATCGAGACCTCTCGTCATCATCGCAGACGACGTGGACGGCGAAGCGCTTGCGACACTCGTCGTAAACAAAGTCAAAGGAGGACTTCCCATCTGCGCCGTCAAAGCGCCTGCCTTTGGAGATAGACGCAAAGCAATGCTCGAAGATATTGCAATCCTCACCGGCGCTACCCTTATCTCCGATGAGCTTGGCTACAATATCGAAGAAGTCGGTCTCGAAGTGCTTGGAAGTGCAAAAAAAATCAACATTTCCAAAGAAGAGACAACGATTGTCGACGGCTCCGGAGACTCCAAAAAGATCCAAAAGAGAATCGCCCAGGTAAAACACGAACTCAGCCGCCCCGACGTCTCTGACTACGATCGGCAAAAGCTTGAAGAGCGGCTCGCTAAGCTCAGCGGCGGCGTTGCCGTCGTCAACGTAGGCGCTGTCACCGAAACCGAAGCGAACGAGAAAAAAGATCGGATCGAAGATGCCCTTCATGCCACTCGCGCAGCTGTCTCTCAAGGGATCGTTCCCGGAGGAGGCGTTGCGCTGATCCGCGCATCAAAGGCCCTCGATAAGCTCAAACTCAAAGGAGACGAAGCGGTTGGCCTTGAAATCGTTCGAAAAGCTTGCTTTGCTCCGGCAATTGCCATTGCAAACAACTGCGGCAAAATCGGCTCCCTCATCGCTGAAAAGATCGCAGAAAAAGAGGGGTCTTTCGGCTATAATGGCTTGACTGACGAGTTTTCAGATCTCGTCAAAGACGGCGTCATTGACCCGGTTCTCGTCACAAAGAGCGCTCTTGTGCACGCAGCTTCCGTCTCTGGGATGCTCATCACAATTGCCGCCATGATTACAGACAAGCCCGAACCAAAAAAGGCGCCTGCAGCGCCATCTCCCAACATGGGAATGGGCGGCATGGGCGATTTTGGCGGCATGATGTAGTCAGCTTTTTTTAGAAAGCCTGTCGAAAGCGCGGCAGGCTTTCTTT
>MGLY01000080.1:32031-44198 GCA_001794935.1 Chlamydiae bacterium RIFCSPHIGHO2_12_FULL_49_9
AATTCGCCACGCTTTTTCTTCTTGAAAATGTAAGCGTCGGTATCCCGATGCTAGACGCAATATGCGCAAGTCCCGAATCATTGCCCACCAAATATCCCGACTCGTAAATAAAGCGCGAAAGCAGATCGAGCGAATTGAACGATGCCACCTCAAAACCAATATTTTTCCAATTTTCTATCTCTTCGCTCCCCGGAACAAAGACCACTTCATATCCCCGTTCTTTCAAATGTAAAGCGAGCTTTACAAACTTCTCTTTGGGCCAATTCTTTGAAGGTCTTGAGCTTGTAGGATGGATAACCACTCTCTTTTCAAATTTCCTTTGAACAAGCCCAACAGGAGGAATCATCCCGTTGCTCTTCGTCAATTTCGGCAAGTGGAGAACTTTTTCGCAAAGGCGGCGAAAATTCTCCGCGATGGGCAACTTCGGATCCGTTAGACAGTCCGAATAATAGGGTTCGTTGACGATGTTCGGCGAGGGGTAGAGGTAAATGACCTTGATTTTCTCGGGAAAGCGCCTCTTGCCCTCCTGAATAAGCCTCAAGACAAATTCATCTGAATCATTTTGAATGACAAGAAACATCTCATAGGAACTCAATATCTTGGGAAGCTCGCTAACGGGTGGATAGCGCTGAACAGTCAGGTGAGGGAACCAGCTCTGCATCGAGCCGATTGTATTTTGATAGGTATCTACACTCCAGCCATTTAAGTGGAGATTATTCGATAGGCAAAGGCAATTGATCCCATCTCCCAGCCCATTGTGGCAAAAAACGGCAGCTCTAGGTCCCATATCGCTCTCCTAATTTGGGAACTGCATCATAGCCCCCTCGAGAAAAAGAATCCATTCTGATATGGGGAAGGAAAGGAAGAATCTCATGGCGCAGGGCCCGCTTCAAAAACTCAATTTTGAAAGACGTCTTATCATGACGTTTGCCTTGAGACAATCGCTTGAAATTCTGCAAATGCCTCAACTTGAGCTCAAAGAGTGGCTCGCCCAAGAAATCGAAAAAAACCCTTTGCTCGAATTGGAAACTCCTTCCAAATCCTACACCCCCCGGATAGAGGCCGAATTTGAAATCGCATCCACTCCAACTCTCTATGAAAAACTCAAACAGCAGATCGGAGAGGCCCTTTTTTCCCCAAGGGAGGCGAACATCGCCCACAAGCTTCTCGACTCCCTCGATGAAAAAGGATTTTTATCAATGCCTATTGAAGAAATCGCCTCTTTTTTTCAAGTGCCCGTTCCCAAAGTCGCCTCCGTTCTCTTCACTCTACAATCCTTCGATCCTCCAGGCATTTTTTCAAGGAACCTCAGAGAATCTTTTCTCAATCAGTTAAGACATCAGGGAAAAGAAGATTCGACAGCCTATCTCCTGGTCGAGAGATGCTTTGACGATCTTCTCCACGGAAGATATGCCCTCATACGAAAAAAGCTTGCCACCTCCGATTTATCTTCCGCCCTAAACGTTCTTGCAAGACTTTCCCTGCGTCCGGCTCTAGTTCTCAGGAACGAAATCGCAATGCCCGCTCTTCCCGATCTCCTCATTGCAAAGCTCGAGGGTCAATGGATCGTCGATATCTATGAAGACGATTTGCCAAAATTTCAGGTTCAGTATCTCTCACTCAATCCAAGCTCTACTGAAGAAAAAGAAGCTCTAAGAGCTTTTCAAACCTCTGCAAAATGGATCATTCGCTCGCTAAGCCGCCGCCGCAAAATGCTTCTTGAAATCGGCAAACTCCTCGTCAAAAAACAAGAGCCATTTTTCGATCAGCGCGCTCCCCTAAATCCAATGACCATTAAAGATCTATCGATCGAACTGGGCGTCCATGAATCAACCGTTTCAAGAGCGCTATCCGGAAAATATGCGGCAACTCCCCAAGGCCTTGTTCCTCTTCGCTCTTTCATCACCTCCACACCCGAGGCGCTGACTGCAAAAGAGATCTTAAAAACCCTCATCGATCAAGAAGACGCCGCTAGTCCTTTAACAGACGATCAGCTCAAAGAAAAACTCGAAATAGCCGGCTACAAGATCGCTCGAAGAACGATTGCAAAGTACCGAAGCCAACTCAAAATCGGCTCGGCGGCCCAGCGGAAAAACTTACGCAAATAAAGACGCCGACAGGACCGGATCAACCATATTCCCGCCCGAGAGTCTCTCTAGCACGCTCACTGGCGCAAGGTCAGGACAGAGAAGCGCACTCCTCGGAATCAAAAACGTCTGTTCCAATGCATACTGACCTGCAAGCGCCGCATGCGACACTTGATCTGTGAAGACAGCCCAGCAAGATCCGGGGGGAAACTGCCAATGATCTTTCGGGCAGTTTTTTTGAAATTCCCCATTTTCTTTCAAATAGTTGTGAAAATTCAGCATAAAGTGATCATAGGGAGAGCGCAGCGGCAATTTAATGCCGGCGCCTCTCAGCATCCCAATCGCTTTCCTCTGAAGCCGATTCTTGAGTGAATATCCAACCGATCTGGGAAATAAGACGCCTTTTTCTCCGCCATACTCCAAAACGAGCTCTTCAAATGACTTCGACGTGATCCAATGCCTGCTGTCCACCGGATTGATGTTTGTGAAAAAGCGCAAAATCCTTCCGCCGTGTAACGGCCTTGTGGGGAAAGCATCTACATGCAGAAGATCGTTTCTAGCCCTCAACCTCAGCTTGCGCCCTTTTTCTTGAAACGGTCTAAAGCTCGCATAGTCGTGCTTCCATTTTTTTGCATAAGGGGAAAGTAAAACGGATAAAAACTCGGTTACGCTCGCCGAATAATTTCTCAAAACCTCTTTGAGTCTTTTCCCTGCTTCAACATCTTTCGTGTCGTGATTTGTGATCCGATCTTGCTGTGGCTTATAGGCGATATTTTTACGCGACTTGGATCCCCCTTGGCGCTGATTCAACAAAAATTCGATATCTTCCGGCGCAAAATAAAAAGGAGCCTTCTCAAAAAACAAAATATTGCCGGCCTCTAACTCATGAGCATATCTGAATCGATTTTCTTCTTTATTCCACTCGTCTTCTTGAATTTCAATTTTTCGCGCCATTCAGCCCTCGCTTTTCATCAATCATACTCATCTTAGGGAAAATAGGCCAGACGGATGAGCCTCCAGCGAAGACACCCCTGCCTCTCGGCATACTCCCTAACAGACTCCCCTCCGGCAAATTTCACAATTTCCTTATCGGTTAACCTAAAAAGAACGGCTCTGGCTTTCTTAACCTCTCCAACTACTCTTAAAACATTCTCCGAAGCTGCCTTAAGCTGGCTGTGTCTTTTAGCAAGCCTCCCAAAACCGGCTACCATCCAAAAAACTGCACCCCAAACAAGCGGCGCCAAATCAAAACACACACCCGCAAAAAGACAAATGAAAAAAGGGCACACTTCCCAAGATCTTTGAATCAAAGGGCCTAAAACCCTCCTCCATTTTTTTTCTGAGACGGCAAAAGCAAAAAACTCTTCGAATTTCTCTTCATTGAACGCGCATCTTGCCGCGTGAACAGCTTCGTGGGCAATCACCTCATCTCTCTTATATAAACCGAGATAAGATCCCTTCTTGAACCCCTCTCTGAGCTGAATAGAGCTGACTCTTCCGTTTTCAATCCAGGCGGCCGCTCCCTCCCAGGGAGCTAAAGAGCAGTTGGAATAAAAAATCGGGAGCCTATCGGGAGAAAACCCAAAAACTTCCTTTAAATGAAGAGCCGCCCACTCCAAATGCGCCCTCGGGACCCATTCTCTTTTGTCCCGATCTAAATCCCTTATTCTCGAAAAAAAATCTTCTTCCGACTCACCGGGACCCGGGATCAACCCTTGCGAATTTAGCTCAAGCAGCTCTTTCATCTCATCAATTATGCAAGAATCGCTCAAAAGATGCCCTGTCTTTTGTCCGCATCTTATGCCAATCCCTCGCTTTTTGATGCCAACCTGGATTTGTCGCCGCTCCTCCTTTGCCGGAGATCACCCGAATCACCATATCTCGATAGGATTCAAGGGACGGGATGGTCGTATCGGGGGACAAAAGGGGATCGAGCGCTCTCAGTTTAGCCATATCATCGCAAAGCCGAAACGCCTTAAAAGTATCGCTCTCTTTCCAAACGCCAAGCCTTCTTCGATCTGAAAACTTTTTCCTTTGAACCTCCAAACTCAACTTGGAAATGGGCGAGAGCGCCTCATAGTACTCAGGATCTTCGTCGCAAAGGAGCACTTTTGCCAAAGTGTGGTTTCGGATGCAATCGCACGTCAAAGGAGGAAACCCCCACTTTTCTGCCCAATCCGCCCCCACATCGTCATGGGAATAGTGGGCCGCATTTCCCTCAACTTCGTCTTCCTCGGCAAACATCCTCCCCACATCGTGCAGTAAAAGACCAACCACAACCTCTTCGGGAGCCCCCAGCATTGTTGCGATGTGCGCAGCTTCCAGGATGTGCCCCAATTGAGTAATCTCCTCATCAGGCAAATATTGAGTATGTCCATGGCGCGCATACGCCTCGGCAAACTCGTTAAAAGCCTCGTTCGCCCTCTCCTCAATCGGTGAGGCGAAGAGCGCGGAGCAAACAGTCAGCAAAAAAAATATCATCTTAGACCTCCAAGTGAAGCGGAATGGTCTACAAAACCTCCCGTTCCAATTCAAGGAAAATATTTTCTTTAAGCAGTTTTTATTGAAAAAATTGCGCTTTGAAGAAAAATCGGCTACCATCTACCCGAATTAGAGGACACACCCCCGTATGGCCAAAGCCCTTGTCATTGTAGAATCTCCGGCGAAAATCAAAACGATCCGCAAATTCCTGGGATCCGATTTTCTTTTTGAGTCGTCAATCGGCCATATCCGCGATCTGCCGCAAAAAGAGTTCGGCATCGACGTCGAGCATGACTTTGAGCCCAAATACGTAACCCTCTCCGACAAAAAAGAGGTGATCAAAAATCTTCAGGAAGCCGCTAAAAAAGTGGAGATTGTCTACCTATCTCCCGATCCTGACCGCGAAGGGGAAGCGATCGCTTGGCACATCGCCTCCATTCTCCCCAAAGGCACAAAAATTAAGCGAACGGCCTTCCAGTCGATCACAAAAGATGCCGTTCAAGAAGCGATCAACAATCCACGCGATATCGACATGGATCTTGTCAATGCGCAGCAAGCGCGCCGCCTTCTCGATCGCATCGTCGGCTACAAAATCTCCCCCATCCTCGCTCGCAGGGTCCAAAGAGGCCGGAGCGGCTCTTCTGCCGGACGCGTTCAATCGGTGGCCTTAAAACTCGTCGTCGATAGAGAAAGAGCTATCGACGCCTTCATCCCCGTCGAATACTGGAATATCGGCGCTCTCCTTGAGGCAAAAACGGGCGAAAGGCCTTTCAATGCCGCCATCCACACAGTCGATGGGCTGAAAGTCGAAAAAGAGAAAGTAGGCAATAAAGAGTGCTATCTCATTTCCAACGGCCAAACGGCCCAGCAAATTGTAGACCGCCTCAAAAAAGCCTCCTACCAAGTCGGCGAAGTCGATAAAAAAGAAAAGAAGCGCAATCCCGTCCCTCCCTTCATCACCTCAACTCTTCAGCAAGAGGCGAGCCGCCACTATGGCTTTTCCGTCTCCCGCACAATGGGAATCGCTCAAGGGCTCTATGAAGGGGTCGATATGGGCAGCGAGGGCTCTGAGGGTCTTATCACCTACATGCGTACCGACTCTGTGAACATCGCTTCCGAGGCAATTACGCAAGCGCGCAAATACATCCAGAGCCATTTTGGCTCCGAATATCTCCCCGACGAGCCTAAAATTTACGCCTCTAAAAAATCGGCTCAAGAAGCCCACGAGGCGATTCGCCCCACCAACGTCAATCGCGATCCGGAAAAAATCCGCAAATATCTCTCTCCTGAAGAGTACAAGCTTTATCTTCTCATCTGGCGCCGCTTTCTCGCCTCCCAAATGAATCCGGCAATCTACGACACCGTCTCTGCCGACATCGAAACCGACCAGGGCATCCTTCTTCGCGCAACCGGCTCTGTCGTCAAGTTCAAGGGCTACCTCGCCGCTTACGAAGAGAAAAGAGATCGCGACACCCCTGAAGAAGAGAGCGATAATAGTAAAATCCTCCCCCCCCTAGAGCCAAACATGCCGCTCTCTCTTGTCGATATCGAGTCGACCCAATCTTTCACCAAGCCGCCGGCCCGCTTTACAGAAGCATCTCTCGTAAAAGAGCTCGAACGGCTTGGCATCGGCCGTCCCTCCACCTATGCTGCTATCATGAACAAAATCCAGAGCCGCGACTATACAGTCAAAGAGCATAACGCCCTCAAGCCCACGGAACTTGGCAAAGTGATCTGCGAGATGCTCGAGGCTAACTTTGCGCCTATCATGGACGTTACTTTCACTGCCCAAATGGAAGATGAGCTCGAGCAGGTAGCCGAGCACAATAAAAACTGGAAAGAACTGCTCCGCGATTTCTGGAAAGATTTCATTCCGCTTGTCGACAAAGCGGAAAAAGACGCCGTCGTTCCCAAAGTTCTCACTGAAATTAACTGCCCCAAGTGCGGCAAGAAGCTCCAAAAAATCTGGTCGCGCAGCAAATATTTCTACGGTTGCTCCGACTATCCCGAGTGCGACTACACAGCCCCCATGGAAGCCATCACTTTTGAGAGATCCGACTACGATCCCAATTTCGATTGGGATCAGCCATGTCCCACCTGCGGATCCCCCCTCACACTCCGCCACGGGAAATTCGGCGCCTTCCTCGGCTGTTCGAACTATCCCGACTGCAAAGGGATCGTCAACATCCCCAAAAAAGGGGAAAAAGTCTACAGCCCCGAAGATCTTCCCTCCTGTCCCGCCATCGGCTGCGACGGCCACCTTACCCAGCGCAAATCCCGCTTTGGCAAAACCTTCTTCTCCTGCTCCAACTATCCCGACTGCGACGTGATCGTCAGCGAGCTTGCCCAGCTGCCCGAGAAATACCAAGACCACCCCAAAACGGCCTACATCAAGAAGGCCAAGAGGGGAAAATTCGGCAAGAAATCAGAAAAAGCGCCCAAAGTCAAAAAAAAACGCGCCTCAAAACCGCAAAGCGCCTATAAACTTTCTCCCGAGCTCGCCTCCCTCCTCAATGCTACCGAACTCTCACGTCCCGAAGCAACCCAGAAGATTTGGGAATACATCAAGGCCCACAATCTCCAAGACCCCAAAAACAAGCGCCTGATCCGTCCCGACGCCCCCCTTGCCAAAGTCTTCGGCTCTAAAGAGCCTCTCGACATGATGAAGCTCTCCGGCGTCCTCACCAAACACCTCAAGAAGTGATTTCTATATCTAGATTTTTTCTTGCCAAAAGAGAAACGACAAACCAATAAAAAGCCAAAACAGGGATGTAGTGAATAGCTCCGTCAGAAATAGAAATAAAGAGATAATCTACAAGACCTAACATCAAGCAGATTCGCACTTTAGACGCACCTGGCCGCGCGTAGAAAAAAACAGATCCCCCCAATCCGATTAGGTAGGCAATTAATCCGATAATCCCAAATGAATCGAGAACTCCCAAATAGGTCATTTCTGCAATATAAGAAAATGGCTTTTGAGGTAAAAATGAAGCATTGTCCAAAAGCTCAAGTTGCGCCCTCCTCCCCCCCAAATTTGCATCGAGAAGAAAAGAAGCATCAAATCCATAAAAAGACAATACTGCCATCACTCCACCGCCGAGCAGCGACAACATAATGAGCAAGTTTAACAGGCCCTTTCGTTTGTTTTTAGCCACAAGCACGCTGTAAGCTAACTCATTGAATAGAAGGCCGATCCATGCTGTTCGAGACAAAGTTAATATCAGGGCAATCTTTGTGGCCAACTTATGCCAGGAATTTTTCTGTACATAGCAATACAAAGGAAGAAGAATGATCAAGCTGATCCCAAATAGTTGCCCATTATTGTACGTTGAAATGAGCTTGCTCACGATTCCTCGACTGTTGCATTTGCCATGATCTAGGATCCCCATATCGCCCCAGTTCGTGGTTATGAGAGGAATTTCCAAATACCGCCCGGTGAATTGTTTATAAACAAACAAAGCAATCCCATAATAAGAAATTACAGCAACACCGAATTTAAAAATCTTTATAAAGAAATTCAAATCCATTTGTTCAATATTTTTAGACAAGACAAGGAGAAAAACATAAGGAAGAAAGAAAAAAGAAATGAGAAAAGAGATCACCCATCCCATGTTCTGACACCCATAAATGAACAGGGTAGCGCCGGCAACAATCTGAAATGGGAGTAGACACATAAGAGCATCTAATCTCGAGCGCTGAATCGCCCAGCATCCTCGAAATAGAGCAAACAGCGAGACGATCCCGATTAACAAATAACCCCACGTAAGGGGGATATCTCCAATTTTGACACCGCCTTTAGGAAAGACGAGGAGAAAAAGGAGCATAAAAAAAAGAATTTTTTTGGGGTTGTATAAGTAGATTGCTCTAGGGATGCTGCGCACTGAAATCTCTTGACTTTCATCGAGGAAATCGAAAAAACACTCTAGCATCTTTGCTGGGCTTGTGCTAGCATTTTCCAGTGAAATAAAGGTTGAGGAATCAAATGATTCGAGTGAAAGAGCGTAAAACGTGTCGAGTATCTAACGGTCCTCTTGTTGACATTCTGGATTTGGGCAATCTCCCCTTTTCAACTTTTCCTAAACCCGGAGAGTACGCAAATTTAGCTCCTTTGCCTTTAAAGCTTTGCATCAATCAAGAATCCAAACTAGTTCAGCTTCGACATACCGTCGATCCGGATGCCATGTATTCAGAATACTGGTACATGTCTGGCGTTAATCAATCGATGACTTTGGCCCTCAAGTCTATTGTCCAAGAAGCCTTAAAACGAGTAGGCAAAGAATTGAAAAAGGGAGATATCGTCGTCGATATCGCCTCGAATGACGGAACCTTGCTTAGCGCCTACCCCGATCATTTTTTTAGAATTGGAATCGATCCCGCTAAAAATATTCGCCCTAAAGTTTGCGATCTTCATATCAACACCTATTTCAGCGCACGCGCCTACAAGAAGGAGATGGGTGATAAAAAAGCCCAAATCGTAACAAGCATTGCCATGTTCTATGATCTGGAAGATCCGGTTCAATTCAGTCGCGATGTAGCTGAAATTTTAGATGAAAAAGGACTTTGGATCATTGAACTAAGCTACCTGCCCACAATGTTGAAAACCAATTCCTTCGATACAATTTGCTCAGAGCACTTGGAGTATTATTCTCTAGAGTCGATCGAATATATTCTGAGGCAGACCGGATTTGCTATTGAAGATGTAGAACTTAACAATGTCAATGGAGGCAGCTTCCGCGTTTACGTTCGTCATGCGAGCCATGCAAAAGAAACTGAGGCCGTAAGATCTTTGAGACTCTCTGAAGTTGAGATGAAGCTCGGATCTCTCCAAACCTATATTGATTTTTCAAACCGGGTACAAAAAAACAAGCAGGAAATGCTTGCATTTCTAAAAAAACAAAAAGAACGGGGGAAAAAAGTCTTTGCTTACGGAGCTTCGACAAAAGGCAACAGCCTCTTGGCCTATTATGGGATCGGTCCCGATTTAGTTCCCTTTGCTACAGAGAGAAACCCAATCAAGTGGGGCAGGCAAACAGTCACGGGAATTCCTATTATTTCTGAAGCTGCGGCCCGAGAAATGAAACCCGATTACTTTTTGGCTCTTCCCTATCACTTCATATCGGAATTTCTCCGAAGAGAAGGGGATTTTCTTAAAGGCGGAGGCAAATTTGTGCTCCCCGTCCCCTCTTTGACGATTGTCCCATGAAGATCGCCCTAGTGCACGACCATCTTTGCGGAGTTGGCGGTTCCGAGCGTATTTTTCAATATCTTTGCGAAGAATTTCCAAAGGCCGACGTATATACCCTCTCTTACAACTCAAAAAACACTTGGCCCTATTTCAAAAACCGAAAAATCCACACTTCTTGGCTCAATCTTTTCATCCGCAATTCTGAGACTTTTCGCTGGTCTTTCCCAATATCTACTTATGTGATGGAGCTTCTCAATCTCACCTCTTATGATCTTGTCTTGAGCTCTTCTGCAACAACTGCAAAATATGTCCGAGCGCCAAAAGGAGGCCACCTCTGCTATTGTTATATTCCGACTCGGGCCTTATGGAATGCAGGCGAATATTTTGGCAAAAGTTTGAAGGGAAAAATTCTCAAACTTTTCCTCAATTACTTAAAAAGAAGAGACTATGAAGCCGCTCAAAAAATAGATCGTTTCATTGCCATCTCAGACTTCTCAAAGTCTTATATTTTAAAATATTACAATAAAGATGCCGACGTTCTTCACTGCCCTATTGAAACAGAAAAGTTCGTCCCGCTCTTTAAAAAAAGAAAAGAGCATTATCTCCTCATCTCAAGGCTTGAAAAATGGAAGCGCGTCGATTATGCAATAGAGGCCTTTAACCTTTCGGGAAAGCCTTTAAAAGTGATTGGAAAGGGAGCTGAAGGGAACTCTTTGCGCGAGATGTCAAAGGGAAATATCTCTTTTCTCGGCGAAGTCGACGACGCCCGTCTTGTAGAGGAGTATAACGAATGCAAAGCCGTTATTTTTACCCCTTTTCTAGAATATGGCCTAATTCCTTTAGAGGCTAGCTCTTGCGGCACGCCAGTCATTTGCTATGGACACGGGGGAGTTAATGAGACGATGATCCCTGTCGGCAAGTCCATAAATCCAACAGCTGTGTTTTTCTATGAGCAAACCCCTGAGGCGTTAAACCGAGCTATAGAAGAGTTTGAGCTTACGTCCTTTGATCCCAAAGCTTTAACTAAGCATGCGAGCAAATGGAACATAGAGACATTCAAGAAAGCGATGAGAGCGAAAGTAAACGATTTGCTTTCGTCTCAATCAAAATCCACGACATCTGCTCAGACGTCGGGTTGAAATTTTCCCAATGACCATTTTCATTGAGAGTCCACTCATCCCCGTTTTCACCGAGAGTAACCCATTGAACATCGATCCCTTCTTTCTGTGCATAGCTCATCTTTTCCATCGGCGAAAGGGAAACTTTTTTGATCTCGTACTCTTCTGTTTTATCTAAAAGAACAAACCCGGGAGGTAATCTTTTGGCCTTCCCTTTTTCCGCGAGCTCTTTTACAAGATGCTTGACCCTCTGAGATTCCCCTTTTTTGCTGATAAAGATGGCATCTTCTGTTTCTACGATCAGCATTTCCTCTAATCGAATCGTCGAGACCAGCCTATTATTTGAGACAATCAGGCTATTTTTTGTGTCGATATCTAGGACAGAGCCGATCTTCACATTCTGATTCTGATCTTTCTCAAATGCCTCGTAAACGCTATCCCAGGAACCCACATCAGACCAAGAAACAGCCAGAGGACAAACAAGGACTTTTTTCGATTTTTCCATGACTGCGTAATCGATGGAAAGATCTGGCATTCGATCAAATTCGCGGATCACTTGTTCATAGTCAGCATCTAACAGGCCTGAAAGACTAGGCGCGTGTTCTTTGATCTCTTCCCAGAAAGTCTGAGGGGAAAACATAAAGATTCCCGCGTTCCAGTAGAACTTCGGATCTGCCAAATATTTTTGCGCAAGCTTTAGATCCGGTTTTTCAACAAATCGAGTCGCCTCAAAAGCCAATGCGTGATACTTGCGGCCTATTTCAATGTACCCATATCCCGTCTCGGGCCTAAGGGGACGGATTCCAAAAGTGATCAACCACTTTTCTTGCGCCACTTTTTTCATCTGTTCAAGCGCATCGAGAAAAATTTCTTCCGGCTCAATTAAATGATCCGAGGGCAAAACCAAAATCGAATCGTTCTTTTTTGCCTTGCAAAACCGCTCTAAATATTTCACTGCAAGCCCGATTGCAGGCGCTGTGTTCTTCCGGCAGGGCTCAATGAGAATTTGGACCTTTTCCCAGGCATTGATCTTCTTCAGCTGCCGCTCAACAAGCGCCAAGTGATGCGCATTGGTAGCGATCACTACCTCTTCAATAAAAGGAGCTTTCAAAAGCCTTTGAACCGTCCTCTGCAAAAGAGAAAGACCCAATCCAAAATTTAAAAATTGCTTCGGAAAATCCTCGCGCGAAAGCGGCCAGAGGCGAGTTCCTCCTCCGCCTGCTAAAATGATTGCCTTCATTTCGTATGCACCCCTTCAAATAGCTTCTGATAGTCGCTCGCTGTCTTGTCCCAACA
>MGLY01000080.1:44208-47718 GCA_001794935.1 Chlamydiae bacterium RIFCSPHIGHO2_12_FULL_49_9
ACGTGTAAAAAGCCCCTTTGTATAAGACTATTTTGAGCCCCCTCATCGCAGGCTAGCTGACGGATCTTGCTCGCCATATCATCCAGATTTCTCGGATCAACGTAAAGGCTCGCCTCCCCACAAACTTCCGGGAGACTTGCTGCATTTGAAACAATTGTAGGACAGCCACAACTCATTGCTTCTAAAGGGGGAAACCCAAAACCTTCATAAAATGAAGGGAGAACCAACATCCCCGCCATGCTGTATAAAACAGGCAAATCAGCATCCGGAACCTCCCCAATTGTCAAAATTCGCTCCCCCGCAATCGCCTCTTCTTGGTTTCTCAGTCCTTTCGCTTTTCCCGCAATAACAAGTCCCCAGTCCGTAAGCCTAGTCTTCTTAAACGCTTGGACAAGTCCCAACAGATTTTTATGAGGTTTTAAATTTCCTACAAAAAGAATAAACCGGTCGGGGAGTTTATATTTGCGCTTCACAGAATCAATCGCTTTCAAATCTATAACTCGTTGATATCGATCTAGATCCACACCCAAAGTGATCACCTCGATTTCCTTTCCCCCAAGAAAAGAGGTGAGCTCATTTTTAGAGAAAACGGAGTCAGTCACTACCGCATGGGATCGATTCAGCGCTGCCTTCATTACCCACTTTGCATAAATTCTTTCGGGAAGCGAAAGAAGATGCCTAAGAGCGAGGTGGCATGCATCATGGATTGTCGCCACCCGCTTTTTGGCCCGGATCGGCAGCAAAGGGATATTGTAGTGAGGAGACCAAAATAGGTCGCAGGAGGGAATTGCTTTGGCTAAAGCGATTTGTTCTTGAACCGAGTAAATGGGGGCAGAGCAAACGATCTGTTCCGCCCCATGTGCCCACTTTTGCCCTTCTTCTTTAACCAGCAAAATGACATTAAATGATGCAGCAAGCCGTGGGGCAAGCTCTCTGATGCAAGTCCCAATTCCAGAAAAAGAGGCCATCCGAGCATCGATGCAAAGGTCTATCTTCATCGACGAACTAAAGTAGCTTTCGAGGCGAGTTCGAGATCTGATTCGATCATCATTTTTACAAGATCCTTTAGAGGAGTTTTTGGTTCCCAGCCGAGTTTTTCCTTGGCCTTGCTTGAGTCTCCGATCAACAAATCAACCTCTGCCGGCCGAAAAAATTCGGGAGCAATTTCGATGAGCACACGCCCATCGGGACCGATTCCCTTTTCTTTTATCCCGGAGCCTTTCCATTCAATGGGGATCCCTACTTCCTGGAAAGCCATTTCAACAAATTTTCTCACTGTGGTGGTTTCTCCGGTTGCTAAAACAAAATCATCCGGCTTTTCTTGTTGGAGCATCAGCCACATTCCTTCGACAAAATCCCTCGCATATCCCCAGTCCCGCTTTGCATCCAGATTGCCCAAAACTACCTTATCCTGTAACCCCAACGCAATTCTCGCAGCTGCAAGAGTGATCTTTCTCGAAACAAACATTTCTCCGCGGCGAGGGCTCTCATGGTTGAACAAAATGCCGTTACAAGCATACATCCCATAGGCCT
Source organism: Chlamydiae bacterium RIFCSPHIGHO2_12_FULL_49_9 (assembly GCA_001794935.1). Lineage (GTDB taxonomy): Bacteria > Chlamydiota > Chlamydiia > Chlamydiales > SM23-39 > O2-12-FULL-49-9. The sequence goes on from MGLY01000080.1 coordinate 45,742, forward strand.
CTCGATAATTCACAACAATCCAGTAAGCATATAATTTAGCCACCCCATAAGGAGAGCGTGGATAAAAAGGAGTTTTTTCAGTCTGAGGAATCTCCTTTACTTTCCCAAATAACTCCGACGTAGATGCTTGATAGAACCGTATTTTGGGATTGTAGGTTTTCACAGCGTCCAGAAGCCTCAAAACGCCAATACCATCGACATCTGCTGTATATTCTGCAATTTCAAACGATGTTTTTACATGACTCATCGCCCCGAGATTATAAACCTCGTCAGGATTTGTCTTCTCAATGATTCTCTTTAAGCTTGAAGCATCGCTTAAATCGCCCTCATGTAACTCCATTTTCCCATTTAAATGTGCGATCCGATCCCGATTTGAAGAGGAAGATCTACGGACAATGCCATGCACCTCGTATCCTTTTTCTAAAAGAAGCTCGGCGAGATAAGATCCATCTTGTCCTGTCGTACCTGTAATCAATGCTTTTTTCTTCATGATTTCTCCAAATGGTTTATCGCCCGCTCTGCAATTTGCCGCCCAATTGCAAAACTAGCTGTTGCTGCGGGCGACGGCGCATTCAGCACATGGATCATATTTCTCTCTTCAAGAATAGAAAAGTCATCGAGGAGTTTTCCATCTCTGCCGACCGCCTGCGCGCGGATTCCCGCTCCGCCGGGCACAAGATCTTTTTCTTCAATTGCAGGGACAAGCTTTTGCAAATCGCGGAGGAAGAGTCCTTTGCTCGCAGACCTTGCTATCTCATAAGCCCCTGCTTTCCAGTATTTTATGGCCATTTTCCAAAACCCGGGAAAAGCTGCAAGATCTAGACAATCTCTCAAGTTGAGATCCGTTTTCCGATACCCCTCTCTGGCAAAGGCCAAGACAGCATTAGGCCCTGCCTCCACTTTCCCGCCAACCATTCTTGTTAAGTGAACGCCCAAAAACGGAAATCTCGGGTCGGGAACAGGATAGATCAACCCCTTTACTAAATCTCTTTTTTGTTCGGCCAGTTCATAATATTCGCCTCTAAATGGGAAAATTCGGTGATTCACCTCTTTCTTGCCAAGAGCTTTCATAGCGATCCGATCGGAAAAAAGACCTGCGCAATTGACCAAGACAGATGCTTTTCTCTCCTGGGTTTTTCCGCGTATATAAACCTGTCCTTCAATGGACTCTATCGATTCGACCGGCTCACTAAAAAGAATTTCTCCTCCCATTTTTTCAATCTCAGAGGAGAGCTTTTTGGCCACTTCCAAATAAGACACAATGGCGCACCCCGGAATCCAAATTCCCTCGAGCGCCCGAACATGAGGTTCTATTTCTTTCAGCCGGGAAGAACCGACTCTTTCGAGTTGAATTCCATGAGCCCGGCCTCTTTCTTCGATGAGATTGAGGTTCGGTATCTGACTTTTTTCGGTTGCAACAATGATTTTCCCAAGATTTTCTATTTCAACACGTTGATCTTGGCAAAAAGCGATCAACTCGCGGCGCCCTTCAAGACAATTTTTCGCCTTCAAAGATCCGGGTTTATAATAGATTCCCGAGTGGATGACCCCGCTATTTCTCCCTGTCTGATGTTGCGCCACCCCGTTTTCCTTTTCGAAAATAGTAACTCGAAAGTCAGGTCTTTTTTTCAGCAGCTGATAGGCTGAGGCAAGACCAACAATGCCGGCTCCGATGACAACAATGCTTTTTTTACTCACAGAAGACTTTTGTTTTGATAAAACCACTCAACCACTTCGCGAATTCCCTCCTGCGGCTCTTTTGGAGCGTAAAGGGGGCAAATAGATTTTAATTTTTGAATCGATAGCGACTTGGAGCGAGCCCCTACATATTTCGAGAGATCAAACTCAATTTTCGAGAAGGGGTATCCCACCTGCTCACAAATTATTCTCGCAAATTCTTTAATGGAATATTCTTTGCCGGCTCCAATATTGATCACACAATTTTTTTCTTTTCCTGAAAGCTCCCAGAGAGCTTGG
>MGLY01000081.1:0-3847 GCA_001794935.1 Chlamydiae bacterium RIFCSPHIGHO2_12_FULL_49_9
CATATTTCGAAATGACGATCACGCCGTTAGAGACGAAAAGGCCGGCTACTTTCACTGCCTGGCTTAAAAAACCGCCCGAGTTTTCTCTCAAGTCTAAAACCAGGCCCTGGAGCTTCCCCTTTTCTCTGAGCGAGCGGATCGCCTCTTTCACATCTTTTTCAGAGCTGATCCCATCTCCACTCTCATAGAACGAGTGAAGTGAGATTTTCCCGATGATTCCATCGCCCATCTTTTCGTAGCTCGTCTCAATTCGCTCTTCATTCATTACGATCGGGCGTTTTCTCAGTGAAACGCGGTAAAAGTTCTCTTTTTTCGATGTGAGATCAAGCCTTTTGAAACCCAAGATAATGTCGCCGTGATCTTTTTTCTTGAGCATGTCCAAAATTTCTTCGAAAGCAACCCCTTTGGTCGACTTGCCGTCGATCTCAACGAGAAGGTCGTTGATTTGGATCTGCCCGTTTTGGTCAGCGGGGCTTCCCTTAATGAGGTCTGCGATCATTACGCCGTCAATCCCCTCAGAGAGGATCACGCCAACGCCTTCGAACTGCTTTTCCAAACTCATCCGCATTTCATAAGCCTCTTCCGGACTAAAGAACGAGGTGTGGGTATCGAGGCTTTTTGCAAAGCACTTGATGATACGAACGGCCATGAGATGGTCGATGCGGGCAGAGCTAAAGACAAGCCCCTCTTCATTGATGAACTGATACTGGCTCTCCATGCGGCGCACTTTTCTTTCAAAAAGGGAGTAGACTTTCTCCCTTCTTTCCAAAGCGTCGAGGCGGGTGCGCGATTTGTGGAAGAGATAAAAACGGACCATCCGGCTCTTTTGTCTCTCGACCAGCCCCTCTTCGGAGCTGGCAAATTGAGACGGCATCGGATAAGAAGGAGGACCTAAATCAAAATCAGTCTTGGCCAAATTCTTAGCAAGACGGGTGCGGATCGACTGCGCTCTGACAACCGCATTCTGGATTGCGCGGTTGAGATTGGTAAAGTCGCTATAGTCTTTTTTGTCGATGCGAGCGAGAATCTCTTGGACCCTTTTGTCGCTCATTGTCAAATAGGGAAGAACCTCGCTCTCTAAAAGATAGGCCTTATCGGGATCAAACTGCTCAATGTAGAGCTTCATCGCCCGTCTGATGAGGGTGGGGTTCATTTCCCTGTTTTCGATGTGGAAACTGAAAAAACGCTCCATCACGCGGGAAATATCTTCCATTTTCAAAGTAGCCGGAAGAGAAATAGCGGGCTGGATCCAGAAAAAACAAAAGAGAATCGCTAGTATTGTTTTCCGAAACATCTGGCCCCGCCTAAATAAAAAATGGGAGGAGAGGAATTAAAGGGACCGAATACACTTCCAAACTTAGCGTCGTAAGCTTCGCCCTATTCCTCTGGCTCCCAAAGCCAATTATAGAACTAAATAATTTAATTAATCAATTTATTAATAATATAATATTAATTAGTTTATTTTATAATTAACTATTAACTATTTACGTTTATTTTGAATACTAAAAAAACCAGATCAAAAGAGAAGCGCGAACCCTCTCTTTGTCTTTGCGTTTTAATCCCAAGGCGCGATATATTCTCCCACTATCGCTCTATTTGTATAGAGTCTAGAGGAAGAGGGTGGGACAGTCCTATCCCCTCGAACAATCATTTTTTAGGAGATTGGCAAGCATGCCGACATTTAATCAACTCGTGAAACAAGGGCGATCAACCAAGGCGAAACGCCAAAAGTCACCCGCTCTTCAGCAGTGTCCGCAGCGCCGCGGCGTTTGCCTTCAGGTCAAGACAAAGACACCAAAGAAGCCAAACTCAGCTTTGAGAAAGGTCGCTTGGGTCCGCCTGTCTAATGGCCAGGAGATCATCGCCTACATTCCGGGCGAAGGACATAACCTACAGGAACACAGCATTGTACTCGTTCGCGGCGGCAGGGTCAAAGACCTTCCCGGCGTTCGTTACCACATTGTCCGTGGCGCTCTCGACTGCGCAGCGGTCAAAGACAGAAAGAAATCCCGATCAAAATACGGGGCGAAGAAACCTAAATAGTAATACCAGGATGCTGCCGAATCAGCCTCCTTGCCCCCGGTTTTGCCTGGATCTTCCAGACAAATCCATGGGCAGGCTCCCCCTCAACAGGCAAGAGCCGGGTGAAAAACCTAAAAAAAGAGAAAGAAACTATGTCAAGAAGACGCCGCGCCTTTAAGCGCAGAGCAGAGCCCGATCCGGTTTACCAGAGCGTAACCCTCGCAAAGTTCATCAACAAACTGATGTACGGCGGGAAGAAATCGGTTGCCCGAAGCATCGTATACCGCGCTCTCGAGAAATTCTCCGAGAAGATCAAAGCGGAAAATGCTCTCGACGCGTTCGAGCAAGCCCTCGAAAACTCCAAACCCTCCCTCGAGGTAAAAACCCGTCGAATCGGCGGCGCCAACTATCAGGTGCCTGTTGAGATCCCGGGAGACCGCAGAACCGCGATGGCGATGCAGTGGATCATCAACCATTCCCGCGCCAAGCCGGGCAGGTCAATGGAAGAGTCCCTCTCATCTGAACTTGTCGATTGTTATAACAACCAGGGTACCACCATCAAGAAAAAAGATGACACCCACCGCATGGCCGAGGCGAACAAGGCCTTTGCCCATTACAAATGGTAAGGACTGAAAATGGGTAAACGAGAACCAAAGGATCAACTGGATCACGTCCGCAATATCGGCATTATGGCGCACATCGACGCGGGTAAAACCACGACGACCGAGCGCATTTTGTTCTATTCGGGCCGCCTTCACCGCATCGGCGAGGTGCATGAGGGTGCAGCCACTATGGACTTCATGGAACAGGAAAGGGAGCGCGGCATCACGATCACGTCCGCTGCGACGACCGTGTACTGGAAAGACTGCAAAATCAACATCATCGACACTCCGGGCCACGTAGACTTTACGATCGAAGTAGAGCGCTCGCTCCGAGTTTTGGATGGCGCCGTCGCCGTATTCTGCGCAGTTGCCGGCGTACAGCCCCAGTCTGAGACTGTCTGGCGCCAAGCTGAGCGCTACGGAGTCCCCCGCGTCGTATTCGTCAACAAGATGGATAGAACCGGAGCCGACTTCTTCAATGCTGTCGCCTCCATGAAAGAAAAACTCCACGCAAACGCGGTTCCAGTTCACTGCCCTATCGGCGCAGAATCTGGTTTTAAAGGAATGGTCGATCTCATCGCAATGGAAGCGTATCTTTTCCATGACGAGACAATGGGCGCAAAGTACGACATCGAAAAAATCCCTGCGGACTTGCTTGACAAGTGCAAGAAAATGCGCATGGAACTTTTGGAAGAACTCGCGACGATTGACGATTTGAACGAAGCATTCATGACAAAAGTCCTCGAAAATCCAGACTTGATCCCTCAAGAAGAGATCCACGCCGTCATGCGCAAGGCCGTCATTGCAAACAAAATCAACCCCGTCCTCTGCGGAACAGCCTTTAAAAACAAAGGCGTGCAGCAGATTCTCGACGCGGTTGTCCGTTGGATGCCGTCTCCCCTGGATCGCGGCATGATCAAAGTTCACGAGATGGACTCTGATGCGGAGATTCTCATTCCTCCGTCCGATGACAGCCCATTCACAGCATTGGCGTTTAAAATCATGACCGACCCTTATGTCGGGAAATTGACCTTTATCCGCATTTACAGCGGAACGCTGGCCAAAGGTACCGCGCTTCTCAACACGACGAAAGACAAGAAAGAGCGCGTCTCTCGCCTCTTGCAGATGCACGCCAACCAAAGAACCGATAAAGACGAGTTCTTCACCGGCGACATCGCAGCCTGCATCGGCCTGAGAGACACAACTACAGGCGATACACTTTG
>MGLY01000081.1:3883-5455 GCA_001794935.1 Chlamydiae bacterium RIFCSPHIGHO2_12_FULL_49_9
TTTCCGCTGAGGATCCGACGTTCCGCGTTCAGACGAACGAAGAGACAGGACAGACGATCATCATGGGGATGGGTGAACTTCACCTCGAGATTCTCCGCGATCGTATGTTCCGTGAATTTACCGTTGAAGCGAACGTGGGCAAACCGGAAGTGTCGTACAAAGAGACGATCACAATGCCGAGCAACTCCGAGACGAAATATATCAAGCAGTCGGGCGGTAGAGGTCAATACGCACACGTTTGCGTCGAGATCGAACCGAACGAGGCGGGCAAAGGAAACGAAGTCGTCAGCAAGATTGTCGGCGGCGTCATTCCGAAAGAATATATTACGCCGTGTATTAAAGGGATCGAAGAGGGGCTTGCGACAGGCGTTCTGGCAGGCTACCCATTGATCGACATGAAAGTGGCAATCACTTACGGTTCTTACCACGAAGTCGACTCGAACGAGATGGCGTTTAAGATTTGCGCATCGATGGCTGTTAAAGATGCCGCGCGCAAAGCAAAAGCGGTCATCTTAGAGCCGATCATGAAAGTAGACGTCACGACGCCGGAAGCAAACATCGGCGATGTGATCGGCGATCTCAATCGCCGCCGCGGACAAGTCCTCGGCCAAGAGACCTTCAAAGGTTCGACCATCGTATCGGCACAAGTGCCTCTTAGCGAAATGTTCGGCTACTCTACGCAGCTCCGCTCGATGACCTCGGGACGAGCTACGTACACAATGGAGCCGAGCCATTTTGAAAAAGTACCCTCTAAAATCCAAGAAGAGATCTGCAAGAAGTAATTTATGGCAAAACAACCAAGAAAAAAAATACGCATTCGTCTCAAAGCATTCGATCAGAGAATGTTGGACCGTTCCGTTTTAGACATTGTCGAAACGGCAAAAAGAACCGGCGCCCGGGTAGTGGGTCCAGTTCCCCTTCCCACAAAGAGGGAAATCTTCACCGTTCTCCGCTCTCCTCACGTCGACCGCAAGTCGCGCGAGCAGTTTGAGATGAGAACGCATGTGCGGGTCCTCGATCTTCTCGACCCAACCCTCGACACGATTGACAAGCTCAAAGTCCTTCCTGTCGCAGCTGGCGTCGACATCAAGATCAAGGCATAAAGCGGCCTTTCTACAACTCACGAGAGAGCATCTCTAGTGCTCCCTCGTGGTTTTTTTATTCCCATTCCTAAAGAAAAGACTTACCTTAGAAGGCTAGGGGACAAAGAAGCCCCTTGCGCCGAAATCCTCGCTCAATTGCCCCTGCCTGACCCACCCTGACATTCTCATAATAAAAATTTTTTTATTAATTAAAAAAAATTTCCGATCATTAAGCAAATCCCTTGATGATCTCCTCGAGCAAAAACAAAAGCAAGTCAAAATACAGGCGCGAGTCCAGTTATTCCTCGATGCGGCAGCCCTAGCACAAGCCCAAATCGCCTCTTAATAAAACAAAAAAACCACGAGAACTTTCTCGTGGTTTTTTCATGTCTATTTTATAAAAAAATAATTTACTAGAGCTGTTCGTATTTGTTCAGGGGGTATAGCAAAATTTTTAGGTGAATATTCCCCATCGTGCTAAGCTAGAACA
>MGLY01000082.1:0-5960 GCA_001794935.1 Chlamydiae bacterium RIFCSPHIGHO2_12_FULL_49_9
CCATGCCCGGCAGTCCCAAAGCCAAACCGGAAATGCTTGCCAGCTGCCAAAAATTTTGGCGGCTATCAAAAATCGACCTTTCGGACATATAAAAGACTCCTCATTGCAACTCATCAAGCTATAAAAGAGATGATTTGTTTTCATCTCTTTTCTCCCCCAGCAAAAATTTCCCGCTTCAAAAGCAAAGCTCCTAAGTGCTATAAGAGAGTTAGAGGGTGTTTCTCATGGGCAAATATATTTCCAGATTTCTTTTTCTCTGCGCGCTTGTTTTGCTTGCAGGCTGCGACAGCAACCAATCGATCGCAAATAACCTGGTGGAAAGAGAGGCGAATGAAATCGTCGTTTTCCTGGCGTCGAAAGGGATCGAAGCGCAAAAAGTGCAGGCGGCCAGCACCGAGATGGGCGGAGCCGGCGTTTCGAATATGTTCAACATCATGGTTGCCGCCGATCGGGCCGTCGACGCGATGGCAGTCCTTAACCGATATGGGCTGCCGAGAAGACAAGGGACCAATTTGCTTGAGCTTTTTGCAAAGCAGGGACTCATGTCGTCCGATAGGGAAGAGACGATCCGCTATCAGGCAGGGCTTGCCGAAGAGCTTAAAAACACCATTTTGAAAATCGATGGGATCATTGACGCCGACGTGCAGATTTCATTTCCTCCCTCGGAAGCGGCGCTGACGCCCGGAGTCGCGCCTCCTAAAACAACCGCTGCCGTCTACATCAAACACCAGGGCGTAATGGAAGATCCAAACAGCCACTTGGAAATCAAAGTGAAAAGGCTTTTGGCCGGCAGCGTCAGCGGCTTGGATTTTGAAAACGTCTCCGTCATTTCAGATCGATCGCGCTTCAGCGACATTACACTTTCTCCCGAAGGGGAGATGATCGGCGCCAAAGTGCTTCAGCAGACCTATGCGAGCATTTGGGGCCTTGTGATGACAAAGAGCTCTCTTGGAAGATTTCGGTTTATTTTCTTCCTCTTTATTTTCCTCGTTTTGGGACTCTCTGCCGCTTTGGGCTGGATGGTCTACAAATTCTATCCCCAGCTCCGGATGGGGAAAAATGAGGACACAAGTTCCAAGTTGTAATGGATTTCGATGAAAAACCGATCCGATCTAGTACTGAAAGCCTTTTTAACTAGATGCCCGCCTGAAAAAAAAAAGGCGCTGGAGCATTTTTTGCCCTCATCTACCCGGCGCGTTTTAGAAGAGATCTCCCCATTTCCCGAAACGGTTACAGCCGAAGTGTTTGCCAATGGAGCTCTTCTTGAAAGAGTCCACTGGTCCTGGTTTTTGCCCACCTTAAAAACCTATCCCAAAAGAGAACAAACCCTCTTCCTCTCTGCGATCGGCGGCATCGCAGCTCAAAATCTCGCCAAAACTTTAGAAATCAACGATGCGGAAGAAAACTTAAGCGGCATCTCAAGAACTTTTTTGCGCGAACTTTTAAGAAGCTCTCTTTTAGGTCCGACTGAAAGACTCCTTCCGATCAACTACTTGCCGCAGTCGCCTCTTTCCCAGCTTCTAGAAATGTCGAAAAAAGATCTCGTGCGGTTCATCGACTATTTATCGCTTTATGATTTGGCCCACGAAATCAGGCAAATTGTAGAGACAAAAATCCTCAAGAAAATCTACAGTCTCTTATCAGATGGAGAGAGGGAGTTTTTGAAAGCGGCATCCCGTCAAAAAGAGACCCATTTGCTCCCTCGCATTGGGTTGGACCGGTGGGATGGGAAAGAGGAGTCGTTTCGACGTCTCCTCCATCGAAGAGGCCTTGCCCGCTTTGGAGCTGCGCTCTCTTCCCAAGATCCCGATTTCGTCTGGTACGTGTGCCATCAGCTCGACATCGGAAGAGGAAATACTCTTTTCAAACTCTCAAAAACAGAGGATGGAAAAGAGTGTCTCCAGCAGGCCGTTGATTTACTAAACCGAAGGGATCATCTCTCATGACAAAGCTCTTCTCTCTTCTCTCCGGTAAAGAAGTGCGTCCTGCTCCTGGAGAAAAAATCATCGATGCGAAAGAATTTTCCGTCCTGGAAAAAGCGTCCGAGCTTCTTAAAATAGCCAAAAAGGAGATCGGGGAAGAGACAGAAAAAGCGAAAAAAGAAGGCTATGAAGAGGGCTTTGAAGAGGGGCTTGCCTCTCTGAACAAACACCTCTTTGCCCTCGATAAAGAACTCAAAGAAATCAGACAGAGCGTTCAGGAAAAAATCTTGCCGCTTGCGATCAAGGCTGCAAGAAAACTGCTCGGCGAGGAGCTAAAACTTCATCCCGAAAGGATCGTCGATATCATCCTGACTTCTCTAAAACCTGTCACCCAGCACAAAAAAATCATCATCTACGTCAATAAGGCCGATCTCCCTGAGATTGAAAAGAGCAAAAACAAAATCAGAAAGATTTTTGAGCATTTAGAGAGCTTAGCGATCCAGGAAAGAGATGACATTGAACCGGGCGGCTGCATGATAGAGACGGAAGCGGGCATCATCAACGCCCAACTTGAAACCCAGTGGCGCGCTCTGGAAGCTGCGTTCGAATTCTTTATGAAAAAGTGACTATGTTCCGAACTCTTCTTTTCTGTTTTCTCCTTTTAGGCGGGACAACCCTCTCTGCGCAAAATACGCCTGCAACCCCTGCCAAAGCGATGAATATCTCAGGGCCCACAAGCTCCGACGGCGTCAACCCCTCGATGGTGACAAAACTCGCAGTTCTCGCCGGCCTCTCGCTCCTTCCTTTTGCGATCATGCTCCTCACTTCTTTCATGAAGATCGTGATCGTCCTCTCGCTTCTTCGAAACGCCCTCGGCGTCCAGCAAACGCCTCCCAACCAGGTGCTCAACGGGATTGCGCTCCTCCTCTCCATTTACGTGATGTTCCCAACTGCTCTTGCGATGTATAACGCCTCTGAGAAAGCAATTCAGACGAATCCACCGACTGAAATCCTCTCCGGCGAGTCGGCCGTCTACCTCGTAAATGTCGTCGACAAAGCAAAAGAGCCGCTCCGCGATTTTTTAATGCGCAATAGCAATCTAAAGCACCAAAAGAGCTTCTATTCTCTCGCCTATAAAGTGTTTCCGGAGCCCTATAAGGCTCAGTTGAAGCAGACCGATTTCATCGTCCTCATCCCCTCATTCATCACAAGTCAGCTCAAGACTGCCTTTGAGATCGGCGTTCTCATTTATCTCCCCTTCTTCGTGATCGACCTGGTGGTCTCCAACATCTTGCTTGCAATGGGAATGATGATGCTCTCGCCCTTGACGATTGCGCTGCCGATTAAACTGCTTCTCCTCGTCATGGTTGACGGATGGACGGTCCTTGTTCAAGGCCTTGTGCTCTCATTTAGGTAAGAGAATGTTTACAAACGAAATCTACACCCTATCGTACCAGGCTCTGATCTTGATCCTCCTTCTGTCAGGCCCGCCGATCATCATCAGCACCGTCTTGGGCCTTATCGTGGCCATCTTCCAGGCGGCAACGCAAATCCAGGAACAGACGCTTTCATTCACCGTCAAGCTCTTTGCCGTTATTTTCACTGTGATTATCCTCGGCGGCTGGCTGGGCGCGCAAGTTCTTCAATACACCAACACCATCCTCAATCTGATCCCTAAACTCAGCGGAGTCTGATGGACTCACTCTCTGCGACAAGCGACTATCTCTCACTCCTCCTCTCTCTGCCGAACCTCGAGCCGATCACTGTTCTCTCCATTTTTTTTCTCACGATCGCCCGCATCCTGCCGATCATGACGCTCGCTCCCTTCCTCGGGGCTAAAAACGTGCCGATGACGATCCGGATGATGTTTAGCATCGCGCTTGTCGCGATCTTCCTGCCCCAAAATCTCCTCCTCGCTCATCAGCAAATCCCCTACGGGATGATATTCATCGGCTATCTTCTGAAAGAGCTTCTCATCGGCGCCGTGCTCGGCTTTTTTGCGACGGTGCCCTTTTTCATCGCGCAGATGGCAGGCAGCCTCATCGACCACCAGAGGGGATCATCGGCTCTTCAAGTCAACGATCCGACAACGCAGAGCCAGACAGGCCCCATCGGCATCCTTTACAATTACGTGCTCATCGCCATCTTCTTTTCTCTCGATGGCCCCTTTCTCTTCTTCAATGCAGTTGCAACCTCTTACAAGCTCATTCCGGTGGATAGCCTCATCAACGCATCCTTCTTTTCTCTCGCTGTCCCTTTTTGGAAAAAGAGCCTATCGCTCCTTCAATATGTGACAAATCTCGCGATCCAGCTCTCCGCTCCCGCCCTTATCGGCATTCTCCTCACGGATCTTTTCCTCGGCATTGCAAACAGGCTCGCTCCGCAGGTGCAGATCGTCTTTCTCGGCATGTCACTCAAGTCTTGGGTGGGGATTGCCCTCCTCGCTGCGAGCTGGGGACTTGTGATTCAGGTGATGGGGAAAGAGTCAATCACATGGGTCAAGTCGATCAACCTTTGGGTTCAGCAAGTCGGGCTCTCTTTCAGCGACATCCAAAAATAAGAAAAGAAGTGCTGGCGCGCGAGTGAGTTCTCAGCGAAGCTGAGACACGCGCGCCAGTCCTTGGCTTCATATCGCAAAGAATTTTTGCGGCACAGCGGAGCCGCTAGGCGAGAGCCTGTCGTTTTTTTACGACAGGCTCGAAGGGGACAGTGCTTTGCACGGACCCGTAGCGAGCACGCGAAAAGTCAAAGCGAGATGAAGCCTGCTGGGCGCGGGGGTGCAGCGCAGCGAAGCTTGCGCGTAACATGCCCGACGTCTATTTCTTTCTTATTTTCCTTCTTTTCTTCTCTACGCGCTCTTTGCTGGGAAGTCCCAGATCCTCAATCAGCTTGTCTGCTGCCTTCTCGATCTCCCGCGTCACCTTATGCCAAGGGTCGTAGTCATATTGAAACTGCACCTGCTCGGCAAAAACCAAAACGTCCTGCTGAATCTGCTCTTCAAAGTAGATCGACCTCGTCTTCAAATCCTGCAAGAGCAAATCCAGCGCCGAGCGCCTGCCCGTATGAAGACAGCGGAGGATCTCCGCCACATCTTCGGCCATCTCAAGTTTTGACCGAATCGGAAGTTCCCTGGAAGGATGTTTTTTCATAAATTAACCCACCTAAAACTATTGTATTCGTTATTGTTTTAATTTTAATTATAAAGTCTTTAATATCTTAATTGTAATTATTTATAAAAGTTGACGGCATCCACTTTTTTGAGTAAAATTGCCCCACTTATGAACCATTCAGCCACCGAGTATAAATACGGCTTTGTCACGCCGATTGAGTCTGAGGTCTTCCCTAAGGGCTTAAGCGAAGAGACGATCCGCGCAATTTCCGCCAAAAAAGAAGAGCCCGAATTCCTCCTCCGCTTTAGACTCAGAGCCTTTCGAAAATGGCAGGAGATGAGAGAGCCTGCTTGGCCAAATGTCAAATATCCCCCCATCGACTATCAAAAAATTTCTTACTACGCGGAACCTAAATCGAAGCCCAGACTCGAAAGCCTCGACGAGGTCGATCCCGAAATCCTCAAAACCTTTGAAAAGCTGGGGATCCCCCTCGACGAGCAAAAGAGGCTCTCCAATGTGGCGGTCGACATCGTCTTCGACTCGGTCTCTCTCGGCACCACCTTCCAAAAAAAGCTCAAAGAGGCAGGAGTCATCCTCTGCTCTATCTCAGAGGCTGTAAAACTCTATCCGGATCTCGTCGAAGAATACCTCGGAAGCGTCGTTCCGATCGGAGACAACTACTTTGCAGCTCTCAATTCCGCAGTTTTTTCAGACGGCTCTTTTGTCTATATCCCAAAAGGGGTCCGCTGCCCGATGGAGCTATCGACTTACTTTCGAATCAATGAGAAAGAGACAGGCCAATTTGAAAGAACCCTCATCATTGCGGAAGAGGGCTCTCACGTCAGTTATCTTGAAGGTTGTACGGCTCCAGCCTTCGACACCAATCAACTCCACGCGGCAGTCGTTGAACTCATCGCCAAAGAAAGAG
>MGLY01000082.1:5966-14760 GCA_001794935.1 Chlamydiae bacterium RIFCSPHIGHO2_12_FULL_49_9
TCAAGTACTCCACAGTACAAAACTGGTACGCAGGCGACCCAAAAACAGGCCTCGGGGGCATTTACAACTTTGTCACAAAGCGGGGCCTTTGCGAAAGGAGCTCTAAAATCTCTTGGACACAAGTCGAAGTGGGCGCCGCAATCACCTGGAAATATCCGAGCTGCATCCTCAAAGGGGATGATTCGGTCGGAGAGTTTTATTCAGTCGCCCTCACCAATGGGAAAATGCAGGCGGACACCGGCACTAAAATGATCCACATCGGCAAAAACAGCAAATCGACGATTATTTCAAAGGGCATCTCGGCCGATGAGTCCCGCAATAGCTACCGCGGCCTTGTCAAAATCGCAAAATCGGCGAGTGGCGCGCGCAACTACACGCAGTGCGACTCGATGTTAGTTGGCAACAAATGTTCCGCGAACACCTTTCCCTACATCGAAACAGCAAACAGCACCGCATCGGTCGAGCATGAAGCGTCGACCTCAAAAATGAATGAAGAGCAGCTTTTTTATTTACAGAGCCGAGGGATCGCCAAAGAAGATGCGATCAACCTCATTGTCAACGGCTTTTGCAAAGAGGTCATTCGGGAATTGCCTCTTGAATTTGCGGCCGAGGCGCAAAAGCTGCTCGCATTAAAACTAGAAAATTCAGTGGGATAATCATGTTAATCGAAATCAAAAACCTTTTTGTGAAAGTGGAGGGGAAGACGATCCTAAAGGGGCTCAATCTATCCATCCAAAAAGGAGAGATCCATGCAATCATGGGCCCCAACGGCGCCGGCAAATCGACTCTCGCCAAAATCCTCGCCGGCCATCCCTCATACGTTGTGGAAGGGGAGATCTGGTTCAAAGGACAAAACCTCCTCGAAATGGAACCGGAAGAAAGAGCTTGCATGGGACTATTTATGAGCTTCCAGTATCCACTCGAAATCAGCGGCGTTTCCAACAGCCAATTTTTACAGGCCGCTTTGAACTCCCAGAGAAAATCGCGCGGCGAAGAAGCCCTTTCCAACGAAGAATTTGAAGCGCTTTTAGATGAGAAAATGAAAGCAATGGAGATCCGAGCTGAGTTTAAGACAAGGAGCATCAACGAGGGGTTTTCCGGAGGAGAGAAAAAGAGAAACGAGATCTTGCAGATGGCCCTCTTTGACCCTGCGCTCTCCGTTTTAGATGAGACCGACTCGGGACTCGATATCGATGCGATGAAGATCGTAGCAAACGGTGTGAACCGGATGAGAAAGCCCGAAAACGCCCTTCTCATCATCACCCACTACCAGCGCCTGCTCGATTACATTAAGCCCGACTTTGTCCACGTCCTCGCAGATGGGAAAATTGTCCGAACGGGCGGAGCTGAACTGGCCCTTGAGCTCGAAGCGAAAGGATACGCTTAATGCACTCCCTGGAAGCGCACTTTCAAACCCTTCCTAAAGATCTTTTGCAAGAGATCCGAAAAAAAGCGTGGAGCCGCTTTAGCGAAGTCGGCTTGCCCAAGCCCAAACAAGAGGCGTTCCAATATCTGCCTCTTCAAAAACTTGAAATTTCGGAACCCTCTTTGAGAAAAGTCATTTCCAAAGAAGAAATCCTCCCCCACATTCTCCCTGAGTGCAAAAACTCCCATCTCGTCTTTGTCGACGGCTTTTTCGAAGAGGACCTCTCTATATCCTCTCTCATTTGCCAGCCACTCGATCAGGCGATGAAAAGCTACGGCCTCTTCTTACAAAACCGGCTAAAATCCTCACTAAAAACAGAAAAAGATCCTCTGGCTCTACTCAACTCCGCATTGCAGGGAAAAGCCCTTTTTCTCTATGCGCCTCCTCAAACAAGCCCTGAAGAAAAAATCCAGATCCTCCACTATACAACAGATAGTCGATCTACTTTCCCCCGCATCCAGCTCTATTTGGGTAAAAACGCAAAGGTCAGTCTTGTTCAAACCTCTTTTAGCAAAGTGGACAAGGGCTTCAGCGCCCCCTTGATCGATGCGGCCCTCGATGAGGGGGCGTCCCTCTCTTTTTGCGATTTTTCCGAGCTCCCGGCAAATTTTCAGCAGTTTCAAGCGTTTCGCGCCTCTTTAAAAAGAGATAGCAAACTCAAAACCCTCACCTTTACGGAAGGATCTCTCATTTGGAGATCTTCTTTAGAGGTTGCATTGGAAGAAAATGGGGAAGCGGAACTTCTCGGCCTTTCTTATCTCAAAGGGAGCCGACAAGCCCACATCCACGCGCTCGTTGAGCATATGGCCCCCTCCGCCCGCTCGCGGCAACACTTTAAGGCCGTCTTGGATGACGAGGCGAGATCGAGCTTTGAAGGGAAAATTTTTGTCCGCCCGGCGGCTCAAAAAACAGTCGCTTATCAGCTGAGCAATCACCTTCTTCTAAGCGATTTGGCCTCTGCAAACGCCAAGCCGAATCTTGAGATTTTTGCAGACGACGTCAAGGCGTCCCACGGAGCAACCACGTCTCAGCTCGACGAAGAGTCGATTTTTTATCTTCGCTCGCGCGGGCTTTCCAAAATTCAGGCAAAAAGGTATCTTACCCTTGGATTTTGTAAAGAAATTACTGACCAAATCCCTTTTGACTCACTTAACGCAAGGCTCGCTTATGCGTAGCAAATTTCCGATTTTTGAAAGCAACCCCGATCTCATTTACCTCGACAGCGCAGCGACGTGCCATAAGCCTAAATCTGTCATTGGGGCTCTTTCCCACTTCTATTCTCACGAATATGCAACTGTTCATAGAGCCGTCTACCGCTCCTCTCTCATTGCGACAGAAAAATACAACCTGGCGAGATCTACTGCGCAAAAATTCATCAACGCCGCCCATTTTGAAGAGATTGTTTTCACAAGAGGAACGACAGATGCAATCAATCTCGTCGCCCAATCCTACGGCCGCACCTTTCTGAAAGAGGGCGATGAGATTTTGATTTCTGAAATGGAGCATCACTCCAATATCATCCCCTGGCAGATCCTCTCAAAGCAGACGGGCGCCGTTCTCCGCCGAATCCCGATGAGCCCCGAGGGGATTTTGAAATGGGAGGGGACAATCACCCCCAAGACAAAAATCGTAGCCATTTCCCATGTCTCGAATGTGACGGGAACCATCAATCCAATTGCTCTCATCGCCAAAGAGGCTCACCGCCAAGGCGCTGTGATACTGGTAGACGGCGCTCAGGCGGCGGGCCACATGGCCGTAGATGTCCAGGAGCTCGGCTGCGACTTTTATGCCTTTTCGGGCCACAAATGCTACGGGCCTACCGGCATCGGCGTATTGTATGGAAAAAAAGAGCTCTTGGAGAAAATGCCTCCGATCCAGGGCGGCGGCGATATGGCCGATCTGGTCGGGATCGACTCGAGTACTTATAAAGCGCCCCCTCTTCGCTTTGAAGCGGGAACGCCGCTGATCGGCCCTGCGATTGCGCTCAAGAGCGCGCTCGACTTTATTGAAAAGACGGGCAAAGAAAATATCTGCGCCTTTGAGGAGAAGCTTTGCCGCCTGGCCACTCAGGAAATGAGCCAGATCCCGGGGTTAAGAATTTTAGGCACGTCGCCGAATAAGGGGCCTCTAATCGCGTTTGTGATCGATGGGATTCATCCCTTGGATGTCGCTTCATTTTTAGATATGAAACACATCGCCATCCGCTCGAGCCACCTCTGCGCCCAGCCGGTACTCCGTTGTTTTGGCCTCGAGGCGGCGGACAGAGTTTCGTTCGGGATTTACAATACCGAAGAAGAAGTGCATCAGTTCACCAAAGCTCTTCGCGAGTGCGTCGAACTCCACAAAAAATAAAAGTAACAGGATCGACGCTACCCGCGTCGGCAGGATCCCGCGAGACGCGGGGCAGGATAGGAAGGGAGAAAACTTTTTTATCCTGCCGGCGCTTCGCCAATCCTGCCCGCTCGCATCGAGCGGATCCTGTTATATTATTTCTCTTCTATCCCAAAACAACTGCTTTCACGTACCAGCGGATGGTTCTTTCAAGCCCCTCTTTCAAGGGCGTGCGAGGGCGCCACCCGAGCTCCTCTTTGATCTTCGAAGAGTCAATCGCGTAGCGAAAATCGTGTCCCGGCCTGTCTTGCACAAACTGGATGAGCGAGCGGTATTGATTCGGATCCACTTTTCTCTCCGCCGCAATCAGCTCGATCAAGTGGTGGAGTATCTCCAGATTGGACATCTCCGCATCTCCCCCGACATCGTAGACTTGTCCCCTTCTCCCAAATTGAAGGATGGCCCACACCGCTTCCGCGTGGTCGTAGACATACAGCCAATCGCGCACATTCGCGCCCCTTCCATAAACGGGAAGCGCTCTTCCCTGCAGACAACCCGCAATCATCAGCGGGATGAACTTTTCGGGGTTTTGACAAGGCCCATAATTGTTGCTGCAGTGCGATAGGGTCGTTGAAAGCTTGTACGTATGAGCAAATGCCCTCACTAAGTGATCGGAAGCCGCTTTAGACGCCGAGTAGGGCGAATTGGGCCGGTAAGGCGAGTGTTCGTTAAAAGAGCCGCTCTCACCCAAAGACCCATATACTTCGTCCGTTGAAATATGATGAAAATGGACATGGGGATTTTTCCGGATCGCCTCAAGAAGAGAAAGAGTTCCTTTTATATTCGTCTCAATAAACGGAAGCGCCGATGCGATACTCCGATCGACGTGCGTCTCTGCCGCAAAATGGATAACCGCATCGATCTCCTCATCGACGAGAAGCCTTTCCACAAGAGGTTGGTTGAGAATGTCTCCCTGAATGAACTTGTGTCTCGGATGATCCTCAAATCCCTTTAAATAAGACAAACTGGCAGCGTAGGTGAGAAGATCGTAATTGACGATGCGGCCCGTAAATTCAGGGAGGCGGAGGAGATAGCGGATGAACGCGGAGCCGATAAAGCCCGCTCCGCCCGTCACGAGGAGATTAGATAAAGGTCGCTTTTGCATGCTCATCCAAAGCCTCTTGCCAGTGCCTGGG
Organism: Chlamydiae bacterium RIFCSPHIGHO2_12_FULL_49_9; assembly: GCA_001794935.1. Taxonomy (GTDB): domain Bacteria; phylum Chlamydiota; class Chlamydiia; order Chlamydiales; family SM23-39; genus O2-12-FULL-49-9. The sequence goes on from MGLY01000082.1 coordinate 10,920, forward strand.
AGTTACCCCCAGCTTTTTCTCAATTTTAGAGGTGTCAAAGGCGCTATATGCCGGCCTTTTGCAAGAAGAGGGGAAAGTAGATCCGGGAACCGGGAGGATCGATTCAGCCTTGAGAGGAAATCCCATCTTCCTGGCTTCGTTAAAAAGGGCTAATCCAAACTCATACTTGCTTGTGACTCCGCTATTGGCAAATTGATACAGGCCCGATAAATCGAGCATCTTTAAAATCACTTGGACAAGATCGGGGACAAAGGTGGGCCTGCCCCATTGATCCGCTGTGAGCCTGACCTCTTTTTGCGCTTTGAAAAGATCCATAATCCGGGCGATAAAATTTTTTCCCCCTTTGCCAAAAAGCCAGGAGACGCGGAGGATGCAGGCATTTGGAAAAGCGGAGAGAAGGAGTTTTTCTCCCTCGAGTTTTGTTTTGCCGTAGTGATTGCAGGGCCCCGTGGGATCTTCTTCTTTTAAGGGCTTGTTTCCAGCGCCGGGGAATACATAATCGGTGGAGATGTGGATGAGCCTGGACCCGATCTCACTTGCGATCCGGCCGAGATTTTCGGGCCCCTTTGCATTCGCAAGATAGGCCTCTTCTTTATGAGTCTCCGCCAAATCGACTAAAGAGAAAGCGGCGCAGTTGACAATATGGGTGATGTCGGGATGAAGCTTTACAAACCTTCGAAGAGACTCAATGTCTGCAATATCGGCCTCTTTCCGATTCGTTCCAATGCCCCCTGCTTTTGCAAGAAGAGCCGAACCTAAAAGGCCGCTTGCTCCCGTCACCCAAAGTTTCATCGAAACACCTCTTTAAAAAGCGGGGCTTTTTGGTCCCGCTCGGAGACGACCGGACTGGAAATAGGCCACGCAATTGCAAGGTCGGGATCATTCCACCGGATCGAGCATTCTGCCTTCGGATCGTAGATGCGGCTTACCTTGTAGTGGACCCACGCAGAGTCGCTCAAAACGCAAAAACCGTGGGCAAAGCCAACGGGGATGTAGAGCTGATGTCTTGTCTTTTCGCTCAGTTCAACCGCCATATACTGCCCAAAAGTGGGAGAATCTGGCCTGATGTCCACTGCCACATCCCAAATCTCTCCCTGAAGACAGCTCACGAGTTTCGCTTGGCCCGGATCGGATTGGTAATGGAGGGCGCGAATTGTGTTTTTACAAGAAAAAGACATGTTGTCTTGCACAAACTCGGTCCAAGGGTAGAGCGGCTTGCGGTAGCTTTCAAAGAAAAAGCCCCTTGCGTCCTGAAAGATGCGGGGCTTGATAAGCTTGAGCCCATTTATCGGCAGATCGGAAACTTCCATCCCCCTATTTTCGGGGATGTCATCCTTTTAGGGCAATCACTGTTGCATTGCGCCCCGTATGCTTATCGCGCCGGTGAGAAAAGTAATCTTTCTCATTGCAGTAAGAGCAGATCGAGGCCGTCTCAACATTCTTGTCGGGAATCCCGCAGGCAGAGAGCTGCTTGCGGCTGATTTCCCAAAAATCGAAATAAAACGGTTTGACCATATGGCTCCAAAAATCTTGAGGGAGCTCCTGCTTATAATTTTTAAACTCGGCATGGTCGGGCCCCAAAGAGGGAGAAATGCAGACGATGAGATTTTGCGGCTGGGTGCCGATCTCTCTTTGCATCGCATCGACCATCCGGGCATAGATATTCTGGGCGCTGCCCCTCCATCCGCAGTGGACAACGCCGACAGCCTCATGCACCGGATCGTAAAATAAAGCCGCCTGGCAATCTGCGTGGGTGACGCCCAATCCGATCTTTTTTTCCGTCGTGAAAAGGGCATCTGCATGAGCCGGCTTGCCCAAATTTTTGGCTGTGACCCGGTGGACATTTGTTCCATGTGTCGCGTGAGGGAAAACGAGATGATCCACCCCAAGCGCTTTTTTGACCATTTCCCGGTTGGCCTTCACCCGGTCGGGGTGATCGCTTGTTCCATCACCCAAATTCAGACTCGAAAAAGACTCCTGGCTCGTTCCACCGTGTCTTGAAAAGACGCCGTGGAGGACATGGGGGAAATTCTCCAAAAGATCAAATTCCAGCCATTCCAACTTCTCTTTATCCGATTTCATAGGAACCTTTGGTTGACACCAGTTCTTACAGCTTCTATCAAATTCCGAATTGAGTTAACAGCAAATTTGAAATCGGATAGTCTGAAAACTATCATGATCCACGAATCGGCCCCTTCCCGCTTAGGATTAGGCATCGTCATCTCCCTCGTCGCCTATCTCTGTTTTGTGACGGCGAGCTCGCTCGTTTGGAACTTCAAGGGGTGCTTCCCGACAATCCAAATCATTTTCGTCCAAAACTTCGTGAGCTTCATCTGCATTTTGCCGATTGCTTTGAGAAAAGGGCCTGCCCGCCTTAAAACAAATGTCCTCTCCACTCATCTCATCCGAGACGCTTTCGGGGTGATGAGCTATTACCTCTACTTCGTTGCGATCCGTTTTTTAAACCTGATGGACGCTACAACTTTGAGCTATACGGTCCCTTTTTTCGTCCCTTTTGTCTGGTACGTTTGGATGAAAGAGAAAATCAATGTCCACATCTGGTGGTCGATCATCGTCGGCTTCATCGGAGTCGCAATCATCCTCAATCCGTCGCGCCAGATTTTTCAGATCGGTTTTGTCTTCGGCCTTTTTGCGGGGATTTGTTCGGCGATTGCCCTCTCTGCAGTCCGCGTCCTCAACCTTCACCGGGAGCCGATGAGCCGCGTTCTTTTTTATTACTTTCTCTTCGGCACCCTCTTAAGCCTTCCCTTCGCCTGGGTTTATTGGGTAAATCCACTTGAATATCAATGGTTTAAGATGATCGGAATCGGCGTTGTAACAGCAGTTGGCCAAATTCTTCTGACTGTCGCTTACAGATACGGAACGGCCTCTTATCTCTCGCCGCTCGGCTACGTGAGCGTCATTTACGCGGGGCTAATCAGTTGGATCATCTTTGACAAGCCGCTGGGGATTAGATCGCTGATTGGAACTCTTCTCATCGTAGTGGGGGGAACGATCACCTACGTCCTCAAGAAAAAGCCGGAGAGCATCGCCCAAACATTCGAAACTCCCAAGCCGCACGAAAAACCGCCCCTATAAAAAAACCTATCCGAACTTCCGTTCGGATAGACTCTTAGGGACTGTCAAAAAACAACCTAAAGCCTTTGACAATCCCTTAGTTGCCGCCCTCTATCACTTTTCTGGCAGCGCTTCTGCGAGGTCTTCCGTATGCATCTTTGCAGCACCCGCCATTGCCTTTGCAGTAAGACTCATCCGCTTCTGAGCAGACAGGATCATTCTGTCTCGTGCATTTTGCCATCGCGATCTCGAGATTTTCTTCCTGCTTCTCTTCAGACTTTGGGGCTTGTCCGGCGAAGCAAAACACTCCGGCAAAAAAAATCAAAGTGAATTTCACAAATTCTTTGTTCATAAAAAACATGCTCCTGTAGATAACTACCATCTATTCGGGAACCTAATATTATTAAGATTATTTGTCTATACCGAGAGTGATTCAAGAATCGGGAGATCGCAAGGAGGCTCCTCGGAATACTTCTCTGGAACGAGCGACCATTGCGTCTCGCAAGGCGCGAGTGAAGAGAGGTGTTCCGAGGATAAGCCGACGCTGCGAGAACCGATTCTCGAATCACGAGCGGTATATACCGACAAAACCTGTCCAAAAAATTTGATTCATTTTTTAGAGGCAATTGCAAAACTCATTTGCCCATAAAAATCGCCCTTTTGAGGTCATTTGCATCCCAGCTCCTCACCCAACCCACCAGGGGTTGGGCTCGTCGCAGGGACCGTGGCGGCCATGCCGCCACTCGCAAATGGCCTCAAAATC
>MGLY01000083.1:0-3451 GCA_001794935.1 Chlamydiae bacterium RIFCSPHIGHO2_12_FULL_49_9
TGAGAAATCCGGAGCCTTGTTTGAGTGAGGGGCGGAAGGAAAAGGTGCCGGGCGATGAGCCATAGCCGAGCTCGAACGACTGACTCTCTTGAACGATGAAGACAACGGAGGAAAGAGAGTTTGATATGACCGCTGTGGGAGAGGCAGCGAGAAAATGAAAAAGAAATAAGAGAGCGACGATTTTTTTCTTCACAGCGTTTTCCTCTTTTGAGTGAGGGAAGAGTTGTAAAGGATTGAGGAGTAAAACTCAAGAGACAACAGAGTTTCTTAGAATCACGTGTTGCGCGTTTCCAAGAGCGTACCAAGAGCAGATGCTTGTCGCTGCGGCTGTCATCATGAGTTGTAGGGATTGGGATATTTTTTGACTGATGGAGATCTGAGTTTGCAAGAGAAGTTTGGCAGTCACTCCCACGCTGAGCATTGCCATGCCAATAGAAAAGGCAATCGGATTGATTGGAGTGATGACGGAATAGCCGATGGCAGAGCCCACTGTGCTGGCTCCGAGTTTGATCCAGTTTTCCGTTTTGGAGAGCTCTTCGAGCGCTCTTGCGGCGAGTTTGATGAGCTCAAACGGCGTTTTTAGCGGGTGGGAGAGGGGGTAGAGAACTGCCAGGCTCAGCACATAGGCTATATCGTTAAGGGAGCGGACGATATTAGAGGCGATTTTATGGGGGAGGCTGCTGAAAAATACGATCGCCTGCTCGTGCCATGCGCCGATCTGCTCATATTCGCGGGCCTCTTTGGGATAGACAAAATAGCTGCTGAGCCCTTCTCGAAAATCATCGAGCGCGATTTGGAGGGAATGGTTTGGAAGCCAATAGTCGAGATGGTTTTCAAATGAGTTGATACGTGTTGTGATTGACAAGAGTTATTCCTTGGAGAATGCGCCCATCTTCGGGTCGATGAGGATGATGAGATCTTTTGATTTCATCACAATGGATTCAGTGGAAAGCCCGCAGTTGAATCCCGCTTTTTCTCGGCTGAGAATCTTTTGATCGAAATAGTTGTCGATGTTGAGGAGATGGCCGAATGGGGGAACTCCGCCCACTTTCAGTCCGAAGCGCTCGAGGATGATCGCAGGATCTTCAAATTCACATTTTTCGCCGACTGCTTCCGAGGCAGCTTTCATGTCGAGCTTGAGATGGGCAGGGATGTTGAACTGGTAATTTTTCTTCGTCTGCTTGCCGCGGAGAATGAGCGCTTTGACGCCCTCTTCGAGGTGGGAGCTCCGAACCCGAGCTGAATCAACGGATGTCGGCGTCGGCTCGTGGACGAGATGTTCAAACGGAATTTTCCGAGTATGGAGCTGGTGGATGATCTCGTTGCGGATGTTTTCTCCGCCGAAGACAATTTTTGCTTTAATTCGGTTGCCCGCGATCCGTTTGGTGTCGGAGGGGAAAAGGGAGGCTTCGCGGATATTTTTGAGTTTTAAGAAAGTCATTGTGAGGCGCTCGAGTCCCATGCCAAAGCCGCCGTGGGGCGGCATGCCGTACTGGAAGATGCTCAAGTAGTCGCTGAAGTGGGCAGGGTCCATGCCCTTAAGGCGGATTCCCTCCAACATGGATTTATAGGTATGGCGTCTTTGGCCGCCGGAAGTGATCTCAGTGCCCGCACAGAGAAGATCGAAGGTGTTGGTGAGAGTGGGATCGTTTTCTTTGGGATAAGCGTAAAAAGGGCGCTTTTCTATTTTCCAGTCGGTGATGAAGAGAAGATCTGTGCCGAACTTGTCGTGCGCCCAAGCAGAGAGGTCTCTTTCGGCGGCAGGGCTGAGATCGGGTTCGTGTCTCTCGTCGATGCCGGTTCTTTCAAAATAGAGCTCTTGAGCTTCTTTAAATGAGAGGCGGGGGAATGGGACGTCTGCGGGCGCTTTGATGATCTGGCCCCCAAGCGTTTCGATTTCGGCTTTGCAGTGAGTGTGGAGGTAGGAGAGGGTGAACTTGATGCACTCTTCCTGGATATCCAGGATCTCTTTCCAGTTGTCGAAGAAACCCATCTCGAATTCGAATTGCTTCCCCTCCGATAGATGGCGAGTTGTCTGGGAGGGCTCTGCTCGGAAAAAAGGCATGAGGGCAAAGACCCTCTCGTTGACGCCGACCATGATCTGTTTGTAGAGCTGGCTGCTTTGGGCAAGCGTTGCCGTATAGCCAAAGTAGTCGACGTTGAAAAACTCAGATCCCCCTTCAGAGGAGGCGCCGATAATGTTGGGAGCGAAATACTCAACTGCTTGAACCTGATCGTGCATGTAGAGGCGGAATGCATGGGCCATTTCCGCCTGGATGCGGAAGACGGCTTGGATTTGCCGGTTTCTGAGAGCGACAGGGCGGTGGTCGAGGATAAAGTCGAGATCCGATTGGATCTCCGGTTTATAGTATTCAAGAGGAGGGACCTCGTGAATGGGATTTTCGACCGTGATTTTTGGATCGACGATCTCCACTTTATAGGCAGAAGAAGAGGAGGCGATGCGCCCTTTGATACTGAGGATCGATCCGGGGTGGAGATGCTCCACTTTAGCCAGCTCGTCTTTGTTTTCAATGACGACTTGGATGAGTCCGCTTCTATCTCTAAGAAGCAGGAAGGCGAGCTTTCCAAGGGCGCGGAGGTTATTTAACCATCCGCGCACTTTGACCTCTTTTCCGATCGAGTTTGTGAGCTGCTTTGCAATTAAGCGCTGCTGCATAAAATTTCCTCTATCGAGCGGCTGCTTCTTCCAAAATCGCTCTGTGGCTGAGTCTGATTTGACCTTTTTCATTGATATCGAGAACTTTTACTTCGATCTTATCTCCCATGCGGAAAGGAGCGTCGTTGATGTTCTGGATACGAGTCGTCGAGATCTCAGAGATGTGGCAAAGGCCTTCTTTTCCCGGGAAGATTTCGACGAAAAGACCAAAGTCTTTCACCGATACAACTCTTCCTGCGTAGATTTTGCCGATCTCGGCTTCCGCAGTCAAGCTGTGGATGATCTCTTTCGCTCGATTCATCGCGTCCGGGTTGCTTGAGGCGATGCTGACAAGGCCGTCGTCGTTGATGTTGATCTCAACGCCGGTCTCCTCGATGATCGCTCGGATCTGCTTGCCGCCGGGCCCAATGACGAGACCGATCTTGCTCTGCTTGATCTGCATCGTCTCGATGCGAGGCGCATAGATCGACATCTCTTTTTTAGGCTGCGGGCAAACGGAGAGCATCTTCTGCAGGATGTGGGAGATTCCCTCTTTTGCCTGAGATAGAGCCTGTTTCATGATGTGGTGGGTGATCCCTTCCACTTTGATGTCCATTTGGAAGGCGGTAATGCCTCTGTCATCTCCGGTGATTTTGAAATCCATATCGCCGAGAGCGTCTTCCGCTCCCAAAATGTCGGAGAGGATGGCGTGTTTATCCCCTTCGAGGATAAGACCCATTGCGATCCCTGCGACAGGGCGCTTGATCGGAACGCCTGCGTCCATAAGAGAGAGGC
>MGLY01000083.1:3487-6214 GCA_001794935.1 Chlamydiae bacterium RIFCSPHIGHO2_12_FULL_49_9
GATGCGGATGACGTAGGGGAAATCTTCGGCGCTTGGGAGCGTCGCGGCGAGCGCCCGCTCGGCCAATTTGCCGTGGCCGATTTCTCGTCTTCCGGGCGAGCCGATGCGGCCCACTTCGCCGACAGAAAACGGCGGGAAGAAATATTGGAGGTAGAATTTCTGAGAGCCTTCTCCGTGCAAGTCTTCGTAGCGCTGCGCGGTGTTCTCTCCGCCGAGCGTACAGACGGCGAGCGATTGCGTTTCGCCTCTTGTGAAAAGAGAGCTTCCGTGTGTGCGGGGAAGCAGTCCCTGCTCGATGTCGATCGGGCGGATTTCTTTAAGGCCCCGTCCATCGATCCTCTTTTTCTCTTCGAGGATCATTTTGCGCATGAGGGAAGATTGGAGGTTTTTATAAGCTGCGAGCACATCATTTTTCGTGAGCGATGTCCCTTCAGGGAGGAGCGCTTTGAGAACAGTCTCTTTGATCTCCCCAAGCACTTTTTCTCTCTCTGCTTTAGAGGAGATTTTCAGCGCCGAGCTGATGAGAGAGGCTGCAGATGCACGAACGGCGTTTGTAACCGCTTCCGGAATGTGGTGGATGGTGTCTGTTTTCTTCGGCTTGCCGATCTGTTTTTGCCAATGCGCGAGCGTATGGCAGATCTCTCGGATTGCCTTGTGGCCTGTCTCGATCGCCTCGATCACCTGCTCTTCCGTGAGGAAGTCGCAGAAGCCCTCGATCATCAAGATTGCATCTTCTGTGCCGGCGAGAACGAGATCCAAAGCGGATTCTTTCATCTCTTCAGCGGTTGGGTTGATGACGAACTGGCCATTGATGAGGCCAACTCGGACGGCGCCGATTGGTTTGATGAGGGGAATGTCGGAAATGACAAGGGCTGCCGATGCGGCGCAGATGGCGAGAACGTCGGGCAGATGGGCTCCATCGTAAGAGAAGACGTAGGCGAGGAGCTGCACTTCATTTTTATAGCCGTCGTCGAACATCGGGCGGATTGGGCGGTCGATGAGGCGCGATGTGAGGATTTCTCTCTCTGCCGGGCGCCCTTCTCGTTTGATGAAGCCGCTGGCAGTGCGTCCTACAGAGGAGTATTTTTCCTGGTAGTCGACGCGCAAAGGGAAAAAATCGGCTCCCTCAGGGGGCTTCTCCGATGCGCAGGCTGAGGCAAAAACGACCGTTTCTCCGCAATGGAGGAGAATGGATCCTCCCGCTTGGCGGGCCACTTTGCCGGTTTCGAATTTAAGGGTCTTGTTTCCGACAGAGACGGATATGGTTTCTTTCTTAAAGTTGTGGTGGACCATTGAGGATTCTCCTATTCAAGGTCATGTTCAAAAAATAGGACAGAAAGGTCCCGAGGTTAACCCAAACAAAGTTATATGACAAACTTTGTTTTAAATTTGCTTCGGCGGAAGAAGAAGTGTTGGGGGATAGAAATCAGAAAGAAACTCTAACTGGTGAAAAAGAGCTTTTTTCTGCTCTCTATCTGCTAACCCGACTCTTCGCTTGCCTTTGCCCTAAAAAAACGGGAGAAGGCATTGCCTTCTCCCATTCAGTTTATTTTCTCAAGTTCAGGCGGACGATCAAGTTTTGATAGCGCTTGGTGTCCGTGGAGTTGAGATAGTCGAGGAGCTTGCGTCTTTGGCCGACGAGCTTCAAAAGGGCCAAGCGGGAGCTATGGTCTTTTGGAGCTAGCTTCAGATGTTCCGTAAGCTCAGCTATTCTTTCAGTTAAAATCGCGATCTGGACATCGGCGGAACCGGTGTCTTTTTCGTGCAACTGAAACTTTTTGGTGATTTCTTCCTTGGTACCTTTATCTAAAGACATGGAGGAAGTTCTCCGATTTCGTGGGTTTATCTAGATACTCTATTTGCTGGAATTGTACCACGTTCAGGATAAACGATCAATCCCTCGTTTCCAAATGCCCTTTTTCCATAGAGAGAGCCGGGGGGTTTTCTTGCCTTTTCCGACATAGAGTGTTATGCTCGCGTTTCACGAACCTACTCCTAGAGATGCTATGAAGAATCAATTTGAAACTTTACAAGGGTGGATCCCTGAGGTCCTCTCGCCGATCAAAAAAGAGATCAAAACGGACCATCTTGGCTCAGATCCGGCCTTCTATAAGGGCTATTTTGGAAATCGCCCCCAGAACAGGCTCACCGTGGAGGAGATCTTTGCCGCCTATGAGAAGGAGCTTCTCAAGGGGAACGAAGACCTCGGAGAGTGGGTCGTCAACCGCTGGGTCTTTAAGCATGGGGACCTCTACACCCATTTTGCGGACAAATTGGCTGCAATCAATCCCCAGTTTAACGAAATCAAGTCTCTTTCGGAAGAAGAAAGCGCCAAAATCCTCAAGGGAGCTCCCGAGTCTTTCGGAGCGATCAATACATTCCTTTTTTCTGTTTTGAATGGAGTCGTATTCCCGGAAAAGGTACTTTTGGTTTTACGCAAAATGGCGGAAAGCGAAAGAGCCGCCCAAAAGTCGGAAGAGATTGCCCTCGAAGAGAAGTTGAGCCTTGAGCAAGCAGTGCAGCGCCACCAGAGAGAGATGAATCGGATGCAGGAAAAGTATGAGAGCAGGCTCGCCGGCGTGCAGAAAAAATATGCGGCCGACACGGAGGCTCTCAAAAAACAGATCCGCGCATTTCAAAAACAGCTCGCCGAGAAAAAATGACCGCATCTATCTTAATCGATCTTTCCAAGCTCTCTCCTCTTCAAAGAGATGTCCATTTTATGAA
>MGLY01000084.1:0-156 GCA_001794935.1 Chlamydiae bacterium RIFCSPHIGHO2_12_FULL_49_9
TGAAAAGATCGTTCGGCAAGAACAGCGCGGGGAGGAGGGCTAGGTTCGGGATCGCCGAGCGCATTCATTGCAAAAGCTTCAAAAGCGGGATTGACTGGGGGGTGAGCTTCAAGAGCTGCGAGCGCAGCAGCGACTTCTGCACTAGGCGGAGGGGCT
>MGLY01000084.1:192-18595 GCA_001794935.1 Chlamydiae bacterium RIFCSPHIGHO2_12_FULL_49_9
CCGTCTGGATCTGGGTTGGAAAAAAACCAGAGGTCTGGGGGGCTGCTGCCACTAATAGAATTCATAATTTTTTATTAATTAGTTAATAAATATGTTATATTTTATTATATATTTGCGTTTTTGTAAATATAAAAATTATTTTAATTTTTATTGAGATAGGTTCAAGGGGGTATCCCTGCCAAAACCCCTTTTGCGGGGCCAAGTCTGTAGAAGATAAGATGTTCAAATCCCGATAGTGTAGATAAATTCTTGATGTAGTATCCTTTCTCGCTCAACAACCGTGGGTCTATTTGTTCAAAACAAGGGACATGATCATGCCACGAAACGTGGCTAATGATAACGCTGCGATGCGCAGCTAATGATGCGCATGTCGGGGAAGCCCCAGACGGTAAAATCTATGGGTTGCAGGGCTTCCCTGCATCATGTATATCTTTAGCCTTCGTTTCGAAGGCGTTATCCTCAGCCGCTTTGCGGCGTTATCATGTTCCCTGGGTTAAACAGCAGGGGGGGGGATCAACGACTTGGCGAGGTGAAAATGGCACAAATTATAGGTCTAACTGATGCGCAGTGGCAACTACTGGAACCAATGATTCCGATGGTGTTGATCTTCTTTTGGACTCAAAGATTGTTGAGATTGTGAAAAGATCATCGGGATACATTCAGTCACTGGTGAAGCGATCCTTTTTCCTCTTATTTCCCCTTCTTGCTGCCGGAGCGCCTGCTGTCTACGAATCGATAAAAGATATCTGCCATCCCACGAGATCGGATTATCTAAAAATCCAAGAGTATATTGAGAAAAAAGACAGGCCTGAACTCAAGCTCATGCGGCAAGCGATTGTTCCTGGGGCAGAGCTCTACGATTATCACTGCAGAGCCAGGCGCTTTCGGCTGATTAGCAAACTCCCCTGGCAGGGAACCGAGTTTGCGATTATTCCCTACAACGCCAGCAAAGAAGACAAAAGAGTATGCGTCGTCTCTTATGCCTCCTACAATAAAAACTATCCTGCCGGGATCAATGACTTAAAAAAGGCTCTTAAAAAAGTGGGATTCAAGGGCCACTTTGTCTATCGGATCGGCGGCTGGCCCGATGTGGAGGGGGGCTCGCTCAAACTCGCCCATGTTCCCTACTCCTTTAAGCCCTGCTTTTTGCGCGAACTCAAGAGGCTCGGCTACGAGCTTGTCCTTTGGCTCGACGCTTCAATCCGCCCCCTCCAGCCCTTAGATCCAATCTTCGCTCGCATTGAATCGGATGGCTATCTCTTTTATCCGGTAGGACTCACTCTTGAAAAATACTGCACGAAAGAGGCGATCAACGCTTTGGGAGAAAGTTCAGAGAAAGCCTCCGAAATCCACTCTGTTATGGCAGGTATTTTTGGCATCAACCTCCGCCATCCAATTGGGGAGGAGATAGCAAGTCGATGGTATGAGGCGGCCTCCCGGGAAACGCCCTTTTTTTCTCCTCGCCCCGAGCAAAATGCCCTCTCGATTCTTCTTCACCAGATGAACGCTTTTCAAAGGGGGGCCCTTCGGGAAGTGACTTCAAATCCTCTTGAAGAGGCGCAGTTCCTCATCGACTATAAGTCTGTCCAATAATCATTTTTTTCTTCTCTCGAGAGACATGAATGTACTCAATTTCGGATACGCCTTGCACAGGCTCTCCCTGCTCGTAGAGCGCCTTAATTCTGTCTTTGTCTACTACCTCTTCCATCTTGGTCGCATCGAAAATTCTGGCCTCCTCGATAGACAGTTTTATGGAAAGGCGCTTATAGTGCCGGACGACGAATCCTCCCATCTTGACTGTCTTTTCCTCCATCTGCTGTATAATCTCAAAACCCAGAGCTTTTCTTTGAAGCTCGAGTTCATTGATTTTATCCCCAAGTTCTCGATAGGTTTTGATTTGCTCTTCGAAGGTCATGGGAAAGACTTTAAGAGAAAAGAGAAAAGTCTGTCTAGAGAATTTCGACGTGGCCTGTGTCAAGATTGTAGTAGGCGCCGATGCACTCCACTTTTTTCTTGGAGATGAACCCTTTGAGGATGCTGGTTTTTTTTAAACCGGCTACAACGGCTCGGACATTCGCTTTGATCGCCTCTTCAACCGTTTTAGCGCCTTTAATGGCAGGTTTTATCAGATCGGCGACATCTTCGATGTCGGCGGTTTCTCCTTCCATGACAGCTGTGATGGCGCCGCATGACTCGTGGCCAAGGACGAGAACAAGAGAAGATCCGAGATACTTGACCGAATATTCGATGCTGTCTAATTCGACCGGTCCTACGACATTTCCGGCAACCCTTACGACAAACAGATCGCCGAGGCCCTGATCGAAAATAATCTCCGGAGCCACTCTTGAATCCGAACAGCCGACAATGGTGGCAAACGGCTTTTGTTTTGAGGCGATTTCTTCTCTTCTCTCCAGCGAGCGGTTGGGGTGAAGGAGTTTGTCGCCGACATACCGCTCATTGCCCTCTAGGAGGAGCTTGAGCGATTCAGGCGGGGTATTGCAGATGCCGTTACTCAGCAGCGCGAGGAAGACGATGAGTTTGTAGCGCATACTGCCCGCATAATTTGCCCGTAGATCTGTTGTCAACTTAAAAAGGCTTTCTCTTTAAAAAATTTGTGGTATACCATAGTCGGTCCCAAACTTGGAATTTGGACTCTGCGAGACAAAGCCAAATCGAAGCGCAGCGGTCTGAGCGAGGAGGCCATAGTAAAACTATGGCCGACGAGGAAGATCGATTTGGCGAAGTCGCAGCCAGTCCAAATTCCAAGTTTGGGACCGATTATGGTATATGTTCTGACGCTATGAAACTGACAAAAAACATCGGTTCTACAGGACGGTTGATTCGCTTGGGCGTGTGTCTGCTTCTTTTGGGATATGCCTATTGGAAGGGGAGCTGGATTGCCCTTGGGGCCGCTCTCTTTGTCTTTTTTGAGGTCTATTTCAGCTGGTGCATCGTCTATCAGATCTTGGGGATCAATTCATGCCCGGTAGATAGGAGATAACCTCCGGATTAATCTTCTGTCGATTAATTCGGAGATTGTCTCTAAAAAACAAACGGTAGGAATCATGCATAAATTCAAAAGATATTGGCCTCTATTTGCTCTTATTTTGATAGCGCTTCTCGCTGCGATTGCAGTCTCTTACGGGACGGGGAGAAAAGTGTATTCCATGATGCATATCTTCATGGGTCTTTTCTTTTGCCAGTTTGCGATGCTAAAGGTCTTTAACCCGTCGGGCTTTGCCGAAGGATTTCAAAAATACGATTTTCTCGCCAAACGATCAAAGAATTACGCTCTGGCCTATCCGTTCATCGAGCTTGCTCTGGGACTTTCCTATCTCTCCTTCATCAATCCCTTTGCCGTCTACTCTGTTACAATTGTCCTGATGGGGATTGGAGCTGTTGGGGTTATCAAGGCTTTGAGAGAGGGGCTTGAAGTTCGCTGCGCGTGCATGGGAACGGTTTTGGATGTGCCTCTTTCAACGGTCACTTTGGCAGAAGATGTCGGGATGGGGCTCATGGCTCTCTTTATGCTCTGGGCGGTGTAAGAGACTGTCTATCCCAAAAAATAGGCGCTGTTTTTTTCGCTCCATCAATGCCTCTGAAGAATAGACAAGATCTCTTCATCTTCGACTTGGGAAAAACTTTCATAGAAGGCGGAAATCCCATAAAACGTCTCTTCGACATCTAAACAGATCGCCTCATCTGCAAGTTTTTGAATTTCAAGCCATGGCTCTCTTGCAGCAACGGGAGCTGCTACAACAATGCGCGATCCCATTTTTCTGAAATGTTGAATTTCAACGAGCATAGTCGCTCCCGTTGCGATGCCGTCATCGACCAAGATGACCGTTTTTCCTTTTAGATCTCCTAACCCAGCTCCTTTTCGATAGAGCTGGAGCCGCCTTTCTATGATCTTTTTTTGCCTCTCGATTTCTTCCTGAATAAAGGGGGGAGAAACTCCGATAATCGCAATGAGCTCATCGTTGAGCCATGTCTCTCCGTCTTCAGCAACCGCGCCGATGGCAAGCTCGGGGTTATTTGGCGCGCCGAGTTTCCGGGGAACTATGACATTTAAGGGGAGCAAAAGGGCTTTTGCAATCTCATGAGCGACGATCGCTCCTCCTCGAGCAAGACCTAACACAAGGGCGCTCTTGTCTTTTTTATAGTGCACGAGAAGAGCGCTTAACCGCTCTCCCGCGTCTTTGCGATCTCGAAAAGTGTTCACAAACACTCTTTGGGTTTTTAAACCTACCTTATTAAAAATTTTCATTTAGAGGGTTATATAATTTTTGAGAAAAGATGAACTATCCAAGTTAAATCGGAGTGACCTATACTGGGAGCCATTTTTTAAAAGGAAAAAAATTATGGCTATCCAATCTACAGAATACTCTTGCTATTTCAATGTTCGCACCCAAACACAAGCACCGAAACAATCTGATCAGGAAATCTGGGTGCGCGTGAAGTTATCTGTCCCTGAAGGTTTTCCTCCAGAAGAGATAACGAAAATTATACAGATTGCGGCAAATATCATAGCCCTGAAGTCGTTGAAAAGCGAGTCAAAGCCTTGTGAGACAAAATCGTGCGAGAGAAAACACCGTATTTGCCCTCATAAGCTGTCAGATAGTGAAATGGCTATATGCGAACGAACAGAAAACTGCTTATTAGAACTTTTGCCTCCTAAAGAAGCTCAAATCCGTTATACCTTGGAGGGATTTGTCATGTCAAAACCGGGAATGGTAGATCAAATGAGAACTGTCTTCAAATCTGTACTGGAAGCTATGCGTCCATTCCTTCCCGCAGCGCCCGAGACCCCTTAAATATTCAATGCGTGTATACCGCTCGTGATTCAAGAATCGGTTCTGGCGTCGTCGGGCAGCCGTCCAATTTGAGACCCGTCTCCACCCCACCCCAAAGACGATGCGTCTTCGGGGACCCCGGCACCCAACCTTTTAGGTTGGGTTGCTTCGACGCCGGCTACGCCTGGCTCAAATTGAAGGCGCCTCCTTGCCATTTCCCGATTCTTGAATCACTCCCGGTATAAAAGGCCGGGGGGCCTCCGGTCTTTTTTCTTGAACAGATTTAAATAAATTATTTACACTCCCGCTCCAAAAAAACAAAAGGGGGACTTATGAATGCGTATATCCTATTGAAAAAGCTGGCAAATCGATCGATCTTAATGATGGCGGTTTTGAGCAGCTCTTACTCTTTTTCCAATGAGCCGGAAAGAGCCGGTAAACTTTCTTCAAAAGTCATCTTAAAAGATCAGGGCGGTTTTTTTATCTTGTCAGATGGGAGTTTTTGGAGGGCGATCGAGTACAAAAAGAGACCAAGGACCTTTCTTGAGTGGTTACAGAAAATCATCCTTGTTCCCGAAAATTACGAATGCAATCCCATCGATTGGGTTTTAGGTTCGAATATTCAGGTATATCCCAAGCAGGGATATTCGACTGCGGATGAGGGAAATGCCCTGAATGAAGATGCTCTCAAGCAGTGCACCCATATCCTCGTCAATGCGGGCAATGAACAAATATTGTTTGCCGTTCCGCTCACTTCTGCAGATTGTCTTGCGCAAGTTTATCAAGGCGCGAGAAAAGAGGGGCTGAAGCAAGGGGATAAGAATGAGTACCAAAAGGGGTACAACACCGGGCTTTCAAGAGGCAGATCCACTCAGCAGATGAACTCGGGGGAGAGCTACGACAAGGGATATAAAGACGGCTACAAGGAGGGTTTTGCGAAGGGAACGGCGACTTGTCACAGCACAGAAGCCGAGATTTACAGTGAGATTTACAACAAAGGACACACAGATGGATTCGAATTTGGATTCAAAGAAGGATACGAGTCCGCCAGCGATGATGATGAAGCCTGTCCCATCAAGCATCTTAAGTACTAAGCCAAAAGCCTGATGGACAAGATACGCTTGATGCGCATGATATTTTTATCAAGCGTATCTGGCGTATCTCGCCGATCAAGTTTTTTTGCCGATGATCTAGATCACTCAAAATAAAGTTGCAGGAATTAGAGACTGTTGTTGAATTTCTTTGTGTTTTGTAGAGGTTCGGCCTTAAATTAAAAGAAACTAAAGGAAAGAGGGGACTGATATGGCAATCATCGATCAAATCAACGAGGGAATTAAAGAGGCGATGCGGAGTCGCGATCAGATTAGACTGAATGCATTGCGAATGCTCAAGTCAAAAATACTAGCTGTCGATGCGCGCGCGAATCTCCCCGATGCGGAAGTCATTAAACTGTTCAAAACATACTTTGGCAATCTCCAGGAAGCCTTAACCCAAGCTCAAAGCGTAAATCGCCCCGATATCGCCGATCAACTAGAAAAAGAACTGGTGATCATCCAGGAATTCTTGCCGACAGCTCCCACTCCCGAAGAGACTAAGAAAATTGTCATTCAGGCCATTAATGAATCAGGCGCCAAGACGAAAAAGGAGCTTGGCCTTGTGATGAAAGCGGTCATGAAAATCAACAGCGCGGTCGACGGCAAGCTTGCCAAAGATCTGGCGAGCCAACTGCTTGATGGTTATTAACCCGCTAGTCAAAAATGAGACAAATAGCTTGCTGCGGCTTTGCCATATTGACCCTCCATTCCATCACCCAACCTTTTAGGTTGGGTTGCTTCGACGCCGGCTACGCCTGGCTCAAATTGAAGGCGCCTCCTCGCCATTTCCCGATTCTTGAATCACTCCCGGTATAATCCTAGAGCTCTTTCTGATTGGAAACTTTTTCTAATAGATAAATAAGTACTTAAAAAGGAACAAAAATAGCCTAGAGAAAGGCCGAGTCCAAGAACCCAAACCTCTTTTACAGGGCTAACTATACACGGGAAGAAAAGTCCAACGACTTGCCAAACTCGCGCTTTTAACAGCTCCTTCGAGCCGGATATTGAGAGAATGTACATTTTCTGGATAGAAAATAACGTAATAAAAATTAAAGCTCCTGACATCGCTTTTACTACTACAGCTGCTGCGCCCCACGATTTTCCTAAAATCAAAATGACCCCCCTATCCCCCTGCCATAAGATTAAAATAAGGCAGAGGGTCAATGGGAGAATAGTCCAGCGGTGGAGCGTTTTAAAGATGGCTTTTGTTTCCTCAATTGAAATGGATCGGCTAAATAGATGAAATGCGTATCTGCTGATACTGGTGCAGAGTCCCGTGTGAATAAAAGAAATCAGTCGTTGGGCCTGGAAAAAAACACCGGCGCCAGACTCTCCTCCCAACTGGTTGGCGACTAAAATAGATAGGCGGGATAATCCTTGCTCAAAAATGCCATCGATCCACAACGGACGGCTTCGGCGGATCAGGTTTCTCCAGTCGCTCATTCTTATCCATTGCAGCTGTAGAGGCAGTTTAAAGTAGAGTATTCCTGCAAACAGAAAAGCAACGGCCACTTCCCGAACTGCTAAAATCCACGCACCCATGCCCTGAATGGCTCCTAAGAGGGTTGCCCCGTTTAAAAAAAGACAAATCAAAAACTCGGTTCTCAAAATTTCTTCATGTTTTGCAAGTCGCTCTTGAAAAGCTTTTAATACATCAGCAAGACGCAAAAAGAGATGAGCCAAGAGAAGAAGCAATAGCTGAAATGAATAGGTCTGGTTTACCAGAAGGATTGTGCTTAGCAGGACAAATACAAACAAGGCCTCCAGCAAAGCCGCACTCCAGTAAAAATTGAAATCCATTTTTTCTTGAGAGATCACTTGCATTGGCAAGCGTAGAGATAAAAGCATCTGCCATAGAGATAAGAAAGCCAAGGAAATGGCAAATTCTCCAAATTCAGAAGGGGAAAAATAACGGGCGAGCAGAAGGTGCAGCAAAGCATTGACTGCCAATTGCAAGACCTTATTGCTGAATATCCAAGGGTTCAAAACCCCCCATGGAAAGAATAAGGGATTTGATCGGTATTTGGCGGAAGTCTCCAATGGTCAGGGTTTTCATATTCATAAGGTTTGTCTGTCAGATTGAGAAGCACTGCATCTGTGCTTCCAATATTCATAACTCCATGCCAAATAGAGGGAGGGATGGTTACAAGCGCTGCTCGTGCAGTTCCAAAGCGAAATACGTTCAATAGCCCCTGTGTAGGAGAGCCCTCTCTGGCATCATACAAAACGATTTTTACAGTTCCTACAGAAACAAATAGCCGATCTGTTGTTTCCCGATGAATGTGCCAAGCTGTCACTGAATTTGGAAGTAAAACTTCTTGAAAGACGTGCCGAATCTCGCCCCCATTTTCCCAATGATCGCGGTATAACTCAGTTAAGGCGCCGTCATCTTTTAGAACAGTGCGCATTTGATGGACTATTACGCCATCGATGATTGGTTGTAGAGATTCCCAATCTGCCGTGACGCTTTGTCTGTCTCCTTTCATCCCAGGAAGTCCACCTAAGAAATCGGTTTGAATCATTGGCATAAGTCCTCTATTTTTAGGCCTCTTTTTTTGTAAAGTTTCTTTCTAAGAGCGCCTCTTGTGGGGAAGATGCCCCATTTTTTTGGGCAACGGAGATAGAGAACAAAGGCAATTGGATTGCACTGTAGGATTTCCAGGGTCCGCTTAAAAAGTCGGAAAAAAAGCCCTCGAAGCAGCCACTTGGCAGAATATCCTTGCAGATGCGTTGGTTTGGGATTTTGAAGCGCGTCGATAAGCATTTGTTCGCGGGGTGTATGGCCTTCAAAGATTTGTCGAAAAAAAAATGCGTGTTCTTTGGGGCTGTTCTTCAAATAAGAGTCAGATCTCGTAATGGTTGTAATTATAAATGTGGTTACAGCGGGAACCGGCTTGTAACGGGCTCCCCGTTTCCAGCCTGAAAGGAGCCAATCTACAGAAGGATAAGTAAACACTTGATAAAACGGTTTCATTGGAGGTTGTTTTGCAGCCCATTTTTTGCGGCAAGTCCAGGTGCTGATATTGGGGGGGAGGAAAGGGGAAAAATCCTGAAGATAGATGCTGGGGATGCGCAGCGTCGAGGTGTTTTCTCCGGGGTCTGCGTCGATTTGCAGCGTATAGACCAAGTCGCAATTGTTTTTTTCCAGGTGAGCTACCGATCGTTCGAGATGATCGGGGAACCAAAGGTCATCATGATTGAGAAACGAGAGAAATTCTCCCTTGGCTTCCTGGATGCCAAAATTTGTGGCTCCGGATTGGTCGCCGACTCTTTGCTGCAAATTAAAGAAACGGATTCGAGGATCTTGAAAAGAAGAAACGACTTCTTCTGTGTTATCTGTGCAAGCATCTCCAATGACTAAAAGTTCCCAGTCGCTGCGAGTTTGCTGCAGGACTGAGCGGATGGAAAACCCGATGATTTGGCCTCTGTTATAAGTCGCCATGACAATTGAAATCATGACGCGCAATATATAGGAGTAAATTTTTTTATGCTAAAAACTTTTTCTAACCCAAAAACTTGGACGTTGAGGTGCATAACTTTTGACTGGCAAAAGTTATGCAATTCCCAAGGCTTTTTCTGCAAAGATCAAAAACCAACACCAAAGGTTAGGCCGGGCCAAACCGGAGCTAAAGCTTGAGATTGTTTAAACGGGACTATTGTGCTCCCTTCAAGAAAAACTCGGTTTTTCCACTGGTAGCCGATAGCGCTTTCAAAAGATCCGCTTATTTCTATGGTTTCAGGTTCGTTAAGAATCCCTAAGCCCCCACCAAGATAAAACCCCACTTGTTTTGGATAAACGAGATAAAGGCTTCTTAAATGAAAAATATTAAGAGAGTTCGGCGGGTTGAGAAGGCAAGTGTTGCCAGAAAAGTCAAAAGCGTGAATTCCTTTCTGTGCGCGGACTCCTGCTCCCACCATCGGATAACCGCTCATAGCGTGGACATCCCCATAGATAAAATAGGGCTTTTCTGTTGTATACCCAAGTGTTGTAAACATGAGCGCCAACACGCAAATAGTTGTTTTCATTTTAACCTCAAATAAAACACGAAATTATTTTGTAGTAAGCCAACCATTTACCGCAATACCAGCGATTTTTTTAAAGAAAAAAGGCCGGAGAGACCCGGCCCTGTTGTTGGAGGTAGAGAGACGCGTTCAGAACTTTTCAGTGGGAGAAAGTTCAGGATTTTCTTGTTCGATGAACTTTTTGTGATCCTCTAGTGCATGTTTAATGTGCTTGTCAAAATATGGCATAGATATCCGTGATCTTTTGGTAAAATCTTCTCTCGCTAGCTCGGATTTCTCGAATCTCTTCGAGGAGGTTATCGAAATAGGCCTTATTGAAAAATGAGCCATTTTTTAGACGTTCTTTATCAAGAACATAGCCGCGCATAGCGAAGTCACTTAAGACACTGACAGCCCATTGTCTAAATTGAATAGCCCGATGAGAATTAACTCGGAAGCCGACAGCAATGATGGCTTCGAGATTGTAAAATTCAACATTCCTAGCGACCTCACGGTCACCTTCTTTTTGAACTATCCGGAAATTCCGGATAGTTGCATCCCTGTGCAACTCTTTCTGGTTGAATAGGTTAATTAAATGTTCGCTGATAGTTTGGACTGCAACATCGAATAAAGTTCCCATTAATTTTTGCGTTAACCAGACTGATTTTTCGGTTACTCGAACTTCGATGCTGTTTTCTCCGGACTGTCCAGTAAAGATTAAGAATTCGGCAGTGCTGTTGCGAATGTTGGTTTTTTTTTCTTCACTCATAGGTCCCTTGCAATTTTGCCTTGGACGGGGATTGTAAATGAATTTTGCAATAAAAAAAAGGCCGGGTTTTGCCCGGCCTATATTTATTTGGAGGTGGAGAGAATCGAACTCTCGTCCTTAGCAAACTCTACATCGATGACTACATGCTTATCGCCTTAAAATAATCCAGCCTTGCCGAAAGGCGAAGCGCTCGGGGCCGAATGAATTTTCTTTTTGTCTCGAACTCCCCCCAAGATCATTCAAGAAAAAGGGGTTCACACCAAGATGTATGACGGTAGAGATCTGAAACTCTCGGTCTGATCTCAGCCTACCGGGTAGTTACGACCGTTAGGCCGCAGCTGCCAACTCTATTTCTGAGTTATCTTTTCTTTTTAATCGGATATTTTTAGAGGCCAACGATTGTCCTCTACATGCCACCCATGCTTTGTTCCCAAGTCGAAACCTTGACACCCCCGCAAAAGACACGAGGTCTCGTGCCAAATGTGGGGTCGTAAAGCATTACCCCTTCATTCTAACATATTTGAGGTTTAGTTGGGTAGGGAAATGGCATATCCCTTTGATTTTAAGGGGGCTTTAGGGTAGGATCTGAGGTTTTCTGAGGTGGGGAATGTTCGAGTTTGACCAAGATGAGTCCTTCCCGGCCCGCGAGGAGAGAGTCCTTAGGGTTTGGGAGGAGAAAAAGATCTTTCAAAAGTCTCTAGAGGAGGGTAAGGGAAAGCCTCTTTTTGCCTTCTATGACGGCCCTCCGTTTGCTACCGGTCTGCCCCACTACGGCCACTTGCTCGCCGGCACCATTAAAGACGTCGTTCCCCGCTATAAGACCATGAAAGGCTTTTACGTCCCGAGGAGATTTGGCTGGGACTGCCACGGCCTTCCCGTAGAAAATGAAATTGAGAAGGCGAAGGAGCTTTCGGGGTCGAGCGCAATTGAGGAATTCGGCATTGCCAAGTTCAATGAGGAGTGCCGGAGCATTGTGCTGAGATATACAGCTCAGTGGAAGCGCACTGTGGATCGGATGGCGAGATGGGTCGATATTGAGGGCGCATACCGGACGATGGATCTTAAGTTCATGGAATCGGTCTGGTGGGTCTTTGAGCAGCTCTATAAGAAGGGACTCGTCTACGAGGGTTTTAAAGTGATGCCCTTTTCGACGAAGTTGGGGACTCCCTTGTCTAATTTTGAGGCGAATCTCAATTACAAAGAGGTCGACGATCCGTCGCTGACTGTAGCTTTCGAGGCGCTCGATGAGCCCAAGACTTTTTTCCTGGCATGGACAACCACTCCTTGGACGCTGCCGTCGAACTTGGCTCTCATGGCAGGAGCGGGCATTGACTATGTCAAAGTGGAAAGGGATGGGCGCTTTTATATTTTGGCAGAAGCGAGACTGCAGGCCAACTTCAAAGAAGATGTGAAGGTGGTGAGTAGATTCAAGGGCAAGAGCTTAAAAGATAAGCGCTATAAGCCGCTGTTTCCGTTTTTTAAAGAGCGGGAAGCGTTTCGGATTTTGCTCGACGATGTGGTATCGACAGAGGACGGCACAGGGATTGTCCACTGCGCGCCGGCTTTTGGCGAGGCCGACTTTTTTGTCTGCAAAAGAGAGGGGATCGACGTTGTGTGTCCGGTCGATCACAACGGCCACTTCACCAAAGAAGTTCCTCCCTATGCAGGAATGCTGGTTAAGGATGCTGACAAAGAGATTATCCGCGATCTGAAAAAGCAGGGCTCGATTTTCCATCAGGGAACCATTCGGCACCGCTATCCGTTTTGCTGGAGATCCGACACTCCGCTTATTTATAAGGCGGTGAGGACTTGGTTTGTCGCTGTTGAGAAGATCAAAGACAAGCTTTTGAAAGCCAACGAGGAGATCCGGTGGGTACCCGGCCATATCAAAGAGGGCAGGTTCGGCAAGTGGCTGGAAAATGCGAGGGACTGGGCCATTAGCCGCAACCGCTACTGGGGAACGCCGATCCCGCTTTGGAGAAGCGATGCGGGAGAGCTCGTTGTGATCGGAAGCATCAAGGAATTGGAGAAGCTTACAGGCAAAAAAGTCCGTGATCTGCACCGCCACCACATCGATGATCTGACATTTGAGAGAGGCGGAGAGGTTTTTAAAAGGATCCCCGAGGTATTTGACTGCTGGTTTGAGTCGGGATCGGTCCCTTATGCGCAAAATCACTACCCGTTTGAGAAAAAAAAAGAGTTTGAAAAGGGCTTTCCGGCCGATTTTATCGGAGAGGGGCTCGATCAGACCCGCGGCTGGTTTTATACGCTGACTGTTTTGGCTGCGGCTCTTTTTGACAAACCTGCGTTTAAAAATGTCATCGTCAATGGGATCATCCTCGCCGAAGATGGCAACAAGATGTCCAAAAGGCTGAAAAATTATCCGGATCCCGATCTTGTGATCCAAAAGTATGGCGCCGATGCGATCCGCCTCTACATGCTCAATAGCCCTGCCGTCAAAGCGGATGATTTGAGATTTTCCGAGAAGGGAGTCGAACATGTGCTAAGGCAGGCGCTGATTCCGTTTTGGAACTCGTTTGTCTTCTTTTCGACCTATGCGAAGATCTATAAGTGGACGCCTCCCCAAAAGATCAAAAAGCCCACTGCTTTGATCGACAGATGGCTTTTGTCGATGGCGCAAAAGCTCATCTCGGATGTCGAGTCTGCGATGGATAGCTATGAGCTCAGCTGCGCGGTTGAGCCATTTGTCGGATTTATCGATCAGCTGACGAATTGGTACATCAGAAGATGCCGCAGCAGGTTCTGGGCTGGCAAAGACACAGCGGATAGAAGAGAGGCTTTTGAGACGCTCTATACGGTGTTGTTAGAGCTGACCAAAGTCGCAGCTCCCTTTGTTCCATTTTTAAGCGATGCGATCTACCGAGAGCTGAAAATAGCTTCGATGCCCGAATCGGTCCATCTTACAGCATTTCCTGAATATCAGGGGAATTTACGCGATGAGGAATTGGAGAAAGAGGTGGCGGCTGCGCAGGCGGCCGTGAGCCTCGGCCACTCGCTTCGAAAAGAGCACAAGCTCAAAGTGCGCCAGCCTCTTGCAAAAGCTCACCTGATTACGGCCAATAGCGATCTTTTGCACTCACTCAAAAAGCAATCACAGCTGATTGCCGATGAGCTCAACGTGAAAGAAGTGGAGCTCCACAGCGATGAGTCAAAGTTTGTTCAGTGGATCGCTAAACCCAACTTCCCCATTCTCGGCAAAAAGATCGGCAAGTTGATGCCCCAGGCGCAGAAAATCATTTTGGGATTCGATCGGAAGCAATTGCAGCGGCTCTCTTCAGGCCAGACTGTGAAGATTGTGATTGAAGGTATTGAGATCGAGCTTGAGCCGCAAGATGTGCAGATCGAAAGAAAGGTCAAAGAGGGCCTAGCTGCAGGCAACGAGGGGGAACTGACAGTGGCTCTCGACACCGCTCTCAACGACGAGTTGTTAGAGGAGGGTCTCGCTCGGGAGCTTGTCAACAAGATCAACACGATGCGCCGCGAGCTGGGGCTTGAAGTGACCGATCGCATTGCGATCCGCATGCAGACAACTCCAAGAGTGGAAAAATGCTTTGCCAAGTATAAGAGCTACATCGCAAATGATGTTCTCGCAGTCGATGTTCACTTCGGCAAATGCGAGGGGACGTCTTGGAATCTGAATGGCGAAGAGACGATCATCTCGATCGAAAAAGCTCTCGTATCAACATAGATTCCGTACAATCCGAAGTTCAACTTCGGATTGTACGGTTTTTACTTCAAGAGGTTCTTGAGCTTGCGCCTGCGGTAGATGATCACAGCAGGGACGATCATGAGAAACGCGCCCCAAACGGCAATGTTGGGGAAGGCGAAGAACGGCTGGAGGGGTTGCATGGGCATCCCAAAGCGAGAGCCGGCTGGCCAGAAAAGAAATTTTACGGCTCCTTTCAGATTTGATTCGGGGACAAAGCCAAATTGACGACTGTCTCCGCTCATCGCATGGTTATCGCCGAGGACAAGATACATATTTTCAGGGATCGTGATCCCATTTCTGCGGATAAAATCGATGTCGATTTCCCCATTTTTCTGGATCGGCGCGCCGTTGTCATCGAAAGGAAAGTAGGGATGGACGGAGGTCGACATCGACTGCTTTTGGTATTCTCGCTTTAAGAAGCGGATGAGAGCGGGGTCATCTTTTTGCAAGATGGGGAAGCCGAGAAGATAGAGCTGAGAGTCTCGGAAATAAGCATAGCGCGACGGATAGAGCCTTTGGACTTTGGGCGATGGATTATACTGGGTGAGAAACTCGACTCCCAAGTTGTAGAGGAGCTGGATCGATTCGGGACTTTTGCTGTAGAGCGGGTGATCCGGGGGAAGCGCTTTCGCAATGTCGCTCCACAAAATCTTGGACGCTTTGCCGTTTTGGATCTCATAAGTCCCATCGGGAATATTCGGCATCGAGGGGAGATGGGCTAAAAAAGAGGCCGGATCCCAGCCAAAGCGGTGCGCTTTTCCATTTTTGACGGCAAAGCGGCAGGTCGTCATGTGATTTCCGATCCGTTCGATATGCTCTTGAGTAAGGGGAATCAAAGAGACGCTGAGTGTAAGGTCAGGTCTTAGCCTGCCGTATTCATCGCGGATGAGCTGGGCGCCTTTCAGAGTGGGGTGGTGGGTGATTTCCAAATAGAGCACGCCCGGTTCGAGATCTTTCGAAGATCCCGGGTGGATCTGATCGAGCTGCGATTTGTTTAAAAGGCGCGTCATCGCGTAGTTTTTGATGCCCCAAAGATCGCTGTAGTGAGTGGGCGCCGGATGATTTTTTCCCGGTAGCATCTCGCCGCGGATTGTTCCGATGGTGTCAAGGCCTAGCTTCGCGATGGGCTCATTCATCTGATAGAAGATAACGGGGCTGTGGATGCCGCCGGGCAGTTGTTTGGGCGTCTCCACTTTCCCATCGAAGCGAATATAGGGGATGTGCTCAGATCCTTCAAACCAGTCGTTTGTTCTGAGCTCTTTGAGATCTTTGCCCCTCGCGCTGACCCCATAGATTTTGCCGCCATAAAAATAGAGGCTGTCTCCAGGTTTTCCGATCAGCCTTTTGACAAGCTGCTTTTTGCCGGGAAAGAGATAAAAATAGGTCGTGTCGGCGTCCTGGATATCCATATTTTCGCCTGTGAAGACGACAATCGATCCGCGCTGCACTAAAGAGGGTTTGAAGTAAAAGTGGGATGTTTGCAGAGGGACGTTGAGGCTGTAGTCGGATTTTGAGACGACGAGATAATCCCCCTCCTTTAAAGTGGGGCGCATGGAACCTGTCGGGATTGTATAAAACTCAAACCACATCTGTCGGATCACGATGGCAACAAGAAGGGCAAAGAGAATAGACGAGGTAAAGTCGCGCGCCTTATCCCAAGGGGTCTTGGGTATGAATTTGAGGGCGAGCTGTTGGAGCTCATTTGCAGCCAGCTCCGCTTTTTGAGCCTGCTTTTTAAAAATCGCCTGGTGGAGGAGCTCGAGCTGCTTTTCCAATTGCTCTTTGGACTCAGGGGCAAGCAGATTTCCCTTCCGGCCGAAATAGCGGTGGATCTGGAGGAGAACTCGCCTCGATTTTCGGAGCGAGCGGATGGATTGGATTTTTTTCAAAATCATAATTTCAGAAGAGCATAGGGGAAACGGGGATCAAAAAGCAAGGAATGGTTCAATTTTCGTATAAAATTATTTTTCAGACCAGGTGAAGGATCTTTGCGATTCGGTATATGATTCGGTGTGGCCGGTTGGGACGAGCAGCCAGGTGTATTTGTGATCTGGTTCCAGGGTCTGTTTGAGCTGATCTTCGTCGATTTCGAGGGTTAAAAACTCCTCATCTCCCTGGACGAGCGAATGGGTGATCGGGGTGATCTGTTTGACGCGGGAAGTGACGTCGACTGCAAAGAGCTCAAATTGCCGGAAATACTTGGGGCTTTTTAAAGAGAGGCGAATCCCGTTCTCGGTTTTTTGGACTGCCCCGACAAATTCGGGCGTTCTTCTCGGGAACGTTCGATAGGGAGAGGGAAGGTGTTTCCCCGCATCGATCACTCGGAGGGCGGCCGTTGCATGGGCAGTTTCTACCTGGATCCAGAAGGGGAGCGGCGAGCGGCTATCTTTATCGAAGTAAAGAGAAACTGTTTTATTGGAGAGCTCGGAGCTGTCCTCGGGCCAGAGCGTCTCAAATGCCTCAAAGCGGGCGTTATCGATCTTTTTCCCTTCATAGACGAGAGGGGGCGCCCAGATTTTTCTATGGTCGGCCTCCCCATCTTGCGGGGGGGGGCCGATGCGGCGCAGTTTATCTGTCGGGATCGGCTTCAAAGAGAGTTGAAGAAGGGTGGAGAAAAGGCTTTCCTGGCGAGAGAGCTGAACCCAAGCGGCCTTTGAAAAGGAATAGCACTCGACGATGTCTCCTGTTTGAAGATCGATTTCAATCATTGACCAAGAGCTGTGGCCCGGCGCTCTTGCCTTAACCCAGTCAGCCCAGGAAGCGGGATGTTTTTTTAGATTTTGGCAAGGGGCTGAAATCTCCTCAAAGACAACGCTCTTGCCATTTTTAGAGCGGATCGCCAGAACGGTTACCATCTTGCCGGCCTCGGCTACGATGTAATCGCCGGTTTTCGCTTTTTCAAGCCGCTCTTTCAGGTGGAACTCGGCGCACATGACCGTTTGGGCGGCAACAAGGAGGCAAATGGCCAATTTGTACATATCTCTCTTATACATAATCCAGCGATTACTTGCCAAAACGAACCGCGATAGCTTATAGCTAAAAGTATTGTAAAAAATTTAAAATAGGATAGCCATGCCGCTGAAACGGACTTTTTGTCTAACCCTCTCTTTTTTCTTTCTCCTCTGGGGACTTGTCGCATTTACGAATGAAAGTTCAAAGCAGATCGAGCAGATCGACAACCAAATTCAAGAACTCCAAGAGATGAAGCGGGGGTTTGAGTCGAGGGCTTTAAGACACGACAATCAGGCAGAAAGGCTCCAGTTCGAAGATCAAGCTGTGTTAGAGACGAGACGCCATCTGGAGCTCGCTGATGAAAATAGAGCGAAAGCCGCTGCCGTTCAAGAAGAGATCGACCGGTTGGAAGCAAAAAAACAGCAGCTGCTCCGAACAACAAAGAAAACGAGATGAAAGCCCTTCAAAGATCTTTGGTCCGCGGACAGTCGCTGGCTCTTTTGACAGATCTCTATCAGCTCACGATGGTCTACGGGTACTGGAAGGCAAAAATTCATGAGAGAAAAGCTGTTTTCCACCTCCACTTCCGCAGGCGCCCTTTTCAGGGCGGCTTTGCGATTGCGGCGGGGCTGCAGACAGCCATTGAATTTTTAAGAGAGTTTCAATTTGCGGCGGACGATCTCTCCTATTTGGAAACCCTACAAGATACAAGAGGCAAGAGGCTCTTTGAGCCCGCCTTTTTTGATTTTTTATCGAAGTTTTCTTTTCAGTGCGACGTGGATGCTTTGGAGGAGGGAACCGCTGTTTTTCCAAACATCCCGATCTTGAGGGTGAAAGGGCCAATCTGGCAGGCGCAGCTTTTAGAAAGCCCCATGCTCAATCTCATCAACTTTCAAACGCTCATTGCGACAAAAGCCGCTCGCATCTGTCTTGCGGCAAGTCCCGATCCGGTCATCGAGTTCTGGATGAGAAGAGCGCAAGGGATCGATGGAGCAATTTCAGCGAGCAGAGCCGCTTTTATCGGCGGATGCGTCGCAACTTCCGATGTGATTGCGGGAAAACT
>MGLY01000084.1:18700-20550 GCA_001794935.1 Chlamydiae bacterium RIFCSPHIGHO2_12_FULL_49_9
TTCTCATCGACACTTATAACTCGATCAACGGCGTGAAAAAGGCCATTCATGCGGCAAAAAAATTAAAGGGCGAAGGGTTCGAATTGGAAGGAGTTCGGCTCGATTCGGGCAATTTGGCAGAGCTCAGCATCAAAATTCGAAAGATATTGGACGAAGAGGGGTTTTTAAAGGCAAGGATTATGGCGAGCAATGAGCTCGATGAAAAACTCATCTCTGAATTGAAAAAGAAAGGCGCCAAAATCACCATTTGGGGCGTCGGCACTCACCTGGTCACGGGGAGAGAGCAGCCCGCTTTAGACGGCATTTACAAACTCTCCGCTGTCCAAAATGGAAAAGGGGAATGGGTCGATAAACTAAAAACTTCCGACCAGAGAGCCAAGACGACGCATCCGGGCATCTTGCAAGTGAGAAGATTTATCGATGAGGGCAAGTATGTGGGAGATGTCATTTTTGACGAGCGGACAAAGCTTGGGTCTTCCTGCATGGCTTTTCATTGCATAGATCCCGATCAAAAAAGGGAGTTTAAAGGAAAATCGCGCGATCTTCTTATCCCCGTTTTCAAAGAGGGGAAAGAGGTGTATCGTTCGCCCACGTTGGAAAAAATCCAAGAGAGGACAAAAAAAGAGCTCTCCAGCCTTTCTCCCTCCATTCTTTCGCTATTTGATCCGGAAGATTACTTTGTTGGACTCGAGTCAAAACTCCACGAAAAAAAGCGCTTGATGATCGAAGCCCTGGAAAAGGCATGAAGGCGCTGCTCATCATCGATATGCAAAGGGATTTTATGCCAAATGGCGCCCTTGCGGTTCCAAAGGCGGATCGGCTTATCCCCATCATCAATGAGATCATGATTCAGTTTGACTGCGTGATTGCCACACAGGACTGGCATCCAAAAAATCACGCGAGTTTTATCTCGATGGGAGGCAAGTGGCCGGCTCATTGCATTCAAAACACTGAGGGCGCTGCGTTTGCCAAAGGATTAAAGACTGAAAAATTTACCTGTACAATCCATAAAGGAACCGATCCCAAAGTGGAGAGCTACAGCGCTTTTTTCGATGAGAAAAAAACTCATTCGACAGGTCTTGAAGAAACTCTCAAGAAAAAGAAGATCGATGAGCTCTATTTTGTAGGCGTTGCGACCGATTACTGCGTTCTCTATTCAGTTCTCGATGCTCTGGAGCTCGGCTTCAACGCGTTTGTCATTCAAGACGGCTGCCGGGCGATCCAAGATGAAAAGGGGGCCTTTGAAAAGATGCGCCGAAAAGGGGCTCATTTGATCCTATCTCGCCAATTTTTTTCTTGAATTTTGAGCCGCTTGATCCTCGAAGTGTGGCCGCTTACAATCTCAATCCGCGATTTGGAGATATCCAATGCATCCGCCAAAAACTCAATGAGCTCCTCGTTGACCCTCCCTTTTTCGGGAATCCCCTTGATCCGGACGCAGAGGATCCCCTCTCTCCAGCCGATGATCTCATTTTTGGAGGCGTTCGGAGCGACTTTGACTACAAGATCTTCTTTATCAATAACTACCTGCCCCCTAAAATGGCGCACATGTTTTACAAAATTTTGAGCGGCTCTCTTCTCATCGCCGGAACGACGATTGGAGCCGGTATGCTCGGCATCCCGCTTCTCACTGCCGGCGCCGGTTTTTGGCCGGCAATTTTCATCACGGGCGCAGTCTGGCTCTTCATGCTCGCAACGGGGCTTCTCTATCTAGAGGCGACCCTTTGGATGGAAGAGGGAGCCAACATCTTGTCTATTTCGAGGCGCTTTCTCGGAAAAAGCGGTAGGTGGGCGGCCGGCTCCACATTTCTTTTCCTCTACTACTGTCTCATGATCGCCTATTTTGCGGC
>MGLY01000084.1:20583-28345 GCA_001794935.1 Chlamydiae bacterium RIFCSPHIGHO2_12_FULL_49_9
CCTCCTCTCCTTTTTAGGACTTCCCTTAACGCAGTTGGGTTATCTCGGATTTGGCGCTCTTTTCGGCATGATCACCGCGTTTGGAATCAAAACGATCGATCGAATCAACTACATTTTAATGTTTGCGATGTTTATTGCCTATTTCGCGCTTCTTGTCGACGGATCGAGTCTTGTAGAAAGAGAGCGCCTTTCCATGCAAAACTGGCCTAACATGGTCTTTGCGGCTCCTGTTTTATTTAGCGCGTTTGGCTTTCACAATGTGATCCCATCGCTTACGACCTATTTTCATAGAAATGTCAAAGTGCTGCGCCGCTCCATTTTTTTTGGCACATTCATCCCGTTTATCATTTACGTCCTTTGGCAGTGGCTCATCATCGGCGCTGTTCCGCAAAGCTCGATTGAATTGGCGCTCATTGAAGGGCGCCCTGCGACAGCAGCTCTGCAGTCCTTAACGGGCTCGCCCTGGATCCTGAGGACTGGACAGTTTTTTGCCCTCTTTGCAATTGCCACCTCAATGCTCGGCGTCGCATTTTCGATGGTCGATTTTTTAGGAGATGGGCTCAAAATCGGAAGGAGGGGTTTTTCAAGGATCTTTCTTTGCCTCCTCGTCTTTTTGCCGCCTTATCTCTTATCGACAATCAATCCGGAAATTTTTATCACCGCTCTCGGTATTGCCGGAGGTTTTGGAGAGGCGTTTTTAAATGGGATGTTGCCTGTGATGCTCGTCTGGGTAGGAAGATATACCAGGGAGCTTGGAGGCAAAGAGATGCTCTTTGGCAAAAAGGGGATCCTTTCTCTACTTTTTGCCCTCGCCCTCTGTGTGATGGGGCTTGAGGCTATCTTGCTGTTTCGCTGATTTCCGCGAGCGGTGAATGGCCCAGGCGATTGCGCCCACAGCTGCGAGCAGGATGGGAACAGAGAGGGCGTAGAGGTATTCTTGTAAAAATGCGGCAAAGCCTGCAAAGAGCGCAAGCAAGATGCCGATGAGAAGAAAAATCCTTTCAATATAGATCCCCGCCAGGAAGACTGCCTGCGCAAGGAGCGTCACAACGCAAAGGCCGGCTAAAAGTCTGCTGAAGATGCCGATGTGGACAAACATCGAAATCAAAAATACAAAGACGATCAGCGAAAACCAGTGCAAAACCTCGTGCCAGAGCGTAACCAGGCTCAAAGAGCTCTTTTTTCTTCTCAGATACCAGCTCAGCCAAAGCGCCATCAGCCCATAAAAAGGGACAATCCACTTCCAGTAGTCCCACCCGCCGGCCGTCTGAACATCAGTCAGGATCAGACCAAAAAATGCCAATGTGAGCATGGCGATGCCAACGCCAAGTCTTGCCCCCCAGGGGTGTGTCGGTTGCGTCATCTCATCTCCTTCAAAAACTGTTGAAGCTCTTTAAGCCCCATTGTGTTGATTGCCTGTTTCTTCTCTATCCAGCCTTTTCTCGCGACATTGACGCCGCATCGAAAATAGTCGTGTTGATCCGCAGCGTGTGCGTCGGTATTGATGCAGCAAAGAAGCCCCTTTTCAATCGCGGCTCTCCAAAAGCGCCAATCCATGTCGAGTCTTTTTGGATGGCCGTTGATCTCGATGATTTTCTTATTTGCGATGCACGCATCGATGATTTTCAACAGATTGACCTTCGAAGCTTCTCTTTCTAAAAGAAGTCTTCCCGTCGGGTGGCCGAGAATGGTCGTCATTGGATTTTCAATCGCCTTGATCATCCTCTTTGTCATCGTCTTCTCATCTTGGGTGAGCGATGAGTGGACAGACGCGATTACATAATCGAGTTTGGCGAGAGTTTTTTCTGAAAAATCCAAAGCGCCGTTCGGCAAAATATCGCACTCTGTCCCTGCAAACACGTAAAGAGAAAACTCTTTCGACGCATTGATTTTTTTGATCTCTTCGACTTGCTTTAAGAGCCTCTCTTCGCTAAGTCCATTTGCCTGAAAACTCGATTTCGAATGATCCGAAATTCCGAGATACTCCCACTTGAGCTTCTCTGCCCCCTGAATCATCTCTTTCAACGTGCTTCTTCCATCAGATGATGTCGTATGGTTGTGGAGAGTTCCGCAGATATCCGCATCGGTGATCAAAGAGGGGATCTCGCTTTTTGCCGCAGCTTCAAACTCTCCCCGATTTTCCCTTAGCTCCGGAGGGATGAACGAGAGCCCAAGCGATTTGTAAATCGCCTCCTCAGAGACCTCCTTCCTCGTAAACGCCTTCGGGACTACTCCCTTTTTCGTCCCCTCAAACCCATACTCGCTCAAAGACCAGCTCTTCTTCAGGGAGAGCTCCCGTAGCTTCACCGTGTGCTCCTTCGAGCCCGTAAAGTAACAAAAAGCAAAGCCAAACTGGTGCTCCGGCACAATCCGAATATCTGCTTGCATGCCGCCTTTCAGTTTCACGCTCGCCTTCGTTTCCCCCTTGGCGATCACTTTTTCGACCATCGGCTGGCTTGTAAACCACTTCATCACCGGTTTCGGATTCGACGAGCCCACGACAAAATCTAAATCGCCGACCGTTTCCATCTTTCTTCGAAGACTCCCGGCGATTTCCGCCTTGCTCGCCTCTTTCAGAGCCTTCAGCCCCTCTAAGATCTCCGTTGCGACTTCCATCCCATCCCACCAAAGATGCCTTTTCTGATACTCCTCTCGATGCTCCAAAGAGTCCAAAATGTTCTTCTCAGTCTTCTCCCCAAACCCCTTCAACTTTGCAATCTGCCCCTTTAAGCACGCCTTTTTCAAGCCGCTCAGCGATTGGATCTTCAACTTCTTGTACAAAAGGACTACCTTCTTCGGTCCCAACCCCTGCACCTGCATCAAATCGAGAAGACCCCTCGGCAGCGATTTTTTAAGCTTTTCATAAAAGGCGAGCTTTCCCTTCGAGGCCAACTGCTCAATCTTATCGGCCAGCGACTTGCCGATCCCTTCGATCTCGAGCAGTTTTCCCTCGCGGATGATCTCCTCCAGGCTCTTTTCGAGCCCAAGGATTGCCTTCGCCGCATTGCGATAAGCCCTCACCTTGAACGGGTTTTCCCCTTTCAGCTCAAGCAGGTCGGCGATTTTTTCCAAAATCCGGGCAAGTTCTTCTTTGTCCATATAGGCCCTATGTATGAAATTCTTGAGCTCTCGTCAAGAGAGGAAGGGAGTCTTACTGCTTAACCCAGGTAACACGATAACGCCGAAGCGGCTGAGGATAACGCCTTCGAGGCGAAGGCTAATGATATGCAAGAGGCAGGGAGGCCCTGCAACCCAATAAATTGGGGTTCGGGCTTCCCCGACATGCCTATCATTAGCTGCGCTTCGCAGCGTTATCCTCAGCCGCTTCGGCGTTATCCTGTTCCCTGTCTTAAATAGCAAACCCGTTGTGTTAGGAGAGGAAAGAGGGTAAAATCATTGCCATGAAACAGTTACTACCGAGGAATTCTTTTGGATGTCCTTATTTGCTCCTGGCGCCGATGGAAGGGGTGGGAGATAGGTCGTTTAGAAAGGCGATGGCATCGATTGGGGGTTTTGATGAGGCCTGCGCTGAATTCTTAAGAGTCCCGATGCACGCCCATATTCCGAGCTTATCAGAGCAGTATGTGGCGGGCGAAACTGATCCGATTCCGCTGGCAGCGCAGGTGATGGGATCTGATCCCGAACTGATGGCCGAGATGGCGCGAGCCTTGGCAGAGAAAGGCGCGCCGAGAATCGATCTCAACTGCGGCTGTCCCTCCAACACAGTGACTGGCAAAGGGGCCGGGTCGAGTCTTTTGAAAGATCCCAATTTGCTCTATGAGATTGCCAAAGCGATGGTCGATGCCGTCGATGTTCCGGTGACAGCAAAGCTGAGATCGGGATTTACGGACACGTCGCTTTTTAAGGAAAATATCTTGGCGGCTCAAGAGAGCGGCATTGCATTTTTGACGCTCCACCCAAGAACAAAAGAGGAGGGGTATGGTCCTCCTGCCAGGTGGGACTTGATTGCAAAGGCCAAGTCGCTGCTGAAAATCCCGGTGGTGGGGAATGGAGACATTGCGAGCGTTGAAGGGGCACATCAAGTGTTGAAAGAGACAAAATGCGATGCGCTCATGATCGGACGGGGCGCATTGATGAATCCGTGGATCTTTCAGGAAATTAAGGCGAGCTTTTCAAAAGAGCCGTTTGAGAGGCCAAAAAATGGACTCGAGATTTATTTGCGGACGTTTGCGGCAGATCTTACAGAAGAGATGCCGATCCGCAATCGGATCGGCAAACTCAAACAGCTCATGGGCTTTTATTTTAAGGGAAGCGATGTCCTTTTAGCCAAACGGTCTGAAATGCTTAAACGGGACTATGCAAGCACTCAGGAGTTTGTAGAACAAACGCTGGTAGCACTGAACTATTAACAGGGGTCGGTCAACGGCAGAAGAGGTTTCTTAGCCAGTTATAGACCGCTGAAAAGAGGCGGCTAAGGCCCCTCAGAACCTTGTAAAAAAAAGAGAGTGGGTCCCTGCCAGCCTCCGAATAAGGAGTATTATTTTCTACCTGGTCGTCTATTCTCCGAGTTGCAGGCACTGGCGGAGCTTCTTCGACCTCTTCGATTTGTGCGCGATCAGGAACCCGAGGTGGGAGACTAGGCTTTTGTGGCGAACCCTTTGATGAAAAAAAATCCTTGAGCCTTTGGAGCATTGATCGATGCAGATTGTCGTAATATTGGCGGGCTTGCTGCTGTAGTGCTGGGGTTGATGGAGTTACTTCGAGAACCTCGCGAGAGCTTCTGTTTCTGAGATCTTCCGGATCAAGGAATTTATATACAAAAATTATTTTATCATTGCAGGCGATGCTTTCAGGAAATTCACCTAGCTGCATACGGTCATCGACAGAGGGGATAAAAACATCCCTAAATACTTGCGATACCTTTGCTTCGTCCACAATTCTATTCATCCCTTGCAATTGACGGGTTCTTATTTGTATATCCTCTCTGGGATCGAGTTTCTCTTTAGACGTTTGTTCTGTATGCAACGCATGTTTTTCGGTAATTTCATATCTTGCCAAAATCTCTTTATAGGAAATCTCCGATTGCGCCCGCTGTTTATGCAGTAGGATCATTGCATAGCAGCCGATTTGGCGATCATAAGCAGCTACAGTTGCAGTTGTTTTAAAATAAAGCCTCGAAATATCAGCGGCAAACCTCAAGTAATCAGTGGCAATTAGTCGTGGTAAAAAGATTTTAAGAAGCTTTGAATTTCCGGCAGATTCATCGATAGTCGTTGGATCTCCACAAACAGGCCTACCAAAAAGCTGAGGTATTGCAGTGGCCTCAACTCTTACTGCCAAATCATTGGGTCCAAATGATTCGGCTTGAGAGCCTGCATGAAGAATTAAATCATTGCTGGACGCGTCAGACGGCTCTTCTTGATATTGGGAAAGAGGCTGGTCAGTTATTGGATTAACATCCATGAGAGTCTACCTTATTGTTACGTATGTTCTGTTAAGCTTCTTCAGGGTCGTGTTCGAGAAGGCGGGCTTCTTCGCCTCCACTCTGAATAAGAGGAGCATCTCCGGAGCACTTAATTCCTCTGAGTTTACACCCAAAATATAATGATTGATCCACATGGATCTCAGCGTAAGTTCTGTCAAAACTCACGGTTAGACTTACGGTAGCAGAGCGTTCATAAGCCCGATTTAGTTCTTCAATTGCTGCTTTTCTATCGGCAGGGGTCATGCTGTCTGGATCGAGTAAAAGATTCATTATTAAATCTTGAGAAATCTTAGTTCCGTAAAGCCTATAGTCCGCTTCTCTTCTTGAGGAAGAGAGAGCAGGAATTAGGGATCTCAAGCTGCCAAGAAATGTTCCAAAACGGGTTCCTCGCACATCGATACGAACGACTGGCAAAATATTGCCATCTGCAAAGGTATTCATTCTTGAGGAGACAGTAATAACTGAGTTCTGTTTGCATCTTGCTTCAATTCGATTTTCTTCTTCAACATAGTGTAGACTGCTATTTACAAAATCGCTTTTAATTCTTTCGTGAAGTTCTCGGCTCAAATCTAATCCGCGAGCGAAATTAGTATAAAGAGGCCTCTGCGTGTTAAATGCAATGGTATAATCTCCTCCTTCTGCATCAAAGTCACATACACCATACCAAAGATTATCAGGCGACAAACCTCCAATATACAGTTGTCCATCCCTTAGCTCAAAAGGGTCGAGTAAAGAACCATTCATGAGATGGAGAGAATCGGGATCTAAAAACTCGCCAACAAATACCCTATTAAATACTCTCTTTTCCTCAATAGTCCTCTGGCTTACTCGTGTTAATGTCCAACGTTTTTCGTGTTTCTCCCTGCCGGCCAATTTAGCGCGAGTTGCGTATATGACCCTATCTTCATAAATCTGGCCGGTAGGAAGTCTGCCTTTTCGAGTAAGTCCCAACTCACTTTTATCGTAGCTTTTTCGGCACAATTCTTGGGAGCCTCCACCCACAGCAGAGCTCCTCCAATTAATATCGTTTGATAGCTTGGCATTGGGGAAGAAAACCTTTTCCCAGAAATTTTTTTCTAAAAAGGGCTCCACGCTGTAAGCCGTTTGAATCCATTGTTCTTCATGCCAGGGTTTAGCTTGAGAGTAAAGTTTGATTTCTCGATGTTTCAAACTCACGGCAACAAAATAAATATCCTGTTTTTTTTCTGTTACGAACATTCTGGTATCGAAATCATTACTTTCGTCTTTTCGAATCCAGCGCTGGAAGCAGTATCCAATATCCCGGACTTTCAAGATAGCAGAAGAGATGACTGTGCCATTTTCAATTAGCTGAAATTCGCGGTAATCACTATCTTTTTTAATGGATTTCACTTCGAATTGATTTTTTTCCCCTACGGACCATGTAATGATAGGCAAGGATTTTATGTTAATTGGCATAGCCATGAGTATTTTCCCCTAAAGATCAATTTTGTTTCGCCTTCTTCAGAAGGGCTAGTCTTCGTTCTTGATTAGATTGTTTTTTTGCATCAACAGACTCTTTTGTATGTCTAGAAGCTGTCTTCTCGCGCATGGATTTGGCCTCTAGCTGCTCCGCAGATTCTTGCAAGGCTGTGAGGGGTAGAGGTGCTGCTGCCCCTTGTATTTGCGGGCTGCTATGAGCAGATTCGGACTCCGATTCCTTATCCTTCTCATCATCAGTACCTTTGGAGGAATCTGGTTGCCCAAGTGCCTGAAGACTCTTCGGGGACAAGCAAAAAGACTCTATTAGCGAGTCTTGTTTTTTCTCTTCGTTGTCGAAATTTCCTCCCAACGGGTCAATACAGAAATCTAATATTCCAAGGATATTAGCGGGGTTGTGTTCCGCATGTTCTCTAGCTAATTTCTGTTGTTCTTTATCAAACAGCTTCGCAGATCTTCTTCCGGAAGCGATGAGATCTGCTTTTTCCTCGTCAGTTGCAAAAAAGCCGGATACTAAACCCACGCCCCGATTGTCAATATCGATAATCCGGTGTCTGTGTCTTGTATTTTCCGCCAAAAGGATCTCTTCTCCGTTGCGAAATACACTTGCCGTGGCGGCTACAGCATGGGCGATTGTGGTTTTCCCGGCTCTCGAAGCGGCTTGTTTTCCGGCAGGAGGATCCACAAGATTAAAAGCGAGGGTTTGGTGATTTTCAAAGAGTCTGTCGCTTGGGCTATTCGTTGCTTTATATCTTTCAACATCGAGACGATCGATCGGACAATTTCGAATCATGCCGCCATCAAGAAATTTGCCAAACTTTCGCGCAGGTTCGATATTTCCCTCTTTGGTTTTAATAC
>MGLY01000084.1:28435-29543 GCA_001794935.1 Chlamydiae bacterium RIFCSPHIGHO2_12_FULL_49_9
TTGTATTCGCCAAAAGTGCAGTTGGGGATTTCTGTCTTCTCAAAAATCTTATCTTCGATCCAGTCGAGAAACTTTTCCCCTTTGCAAACACCGCCTTTTTGGTACATCTGACAGAAAGTGTCTGATAGAGAACCCTTCTGGTCTTCCGAATACCACCAGCTCAAACCATCTCTAATCATGGCCACGCATTCTTTTAAAGTTACATTTTGGCCTTTCTTGGCAACCGAAGCTACTCCATTTAAGAGGCCTTGCTCCGTTTGGTATGGATGATCGAGGAAGTCCTTAAGATCAGTTTTTGTTAAAATGCCTTTTATGTCGGCAGCGGTGTATCCAAGGGCGATAAGCATTGCGTTAATGGCTCCAGCAGAGGTTCCTACAACGCGTCTTACATTCCGAAGAAGACCTTTCTCTTCCAAGTACTCTTGAGCTCCCATGTAAGCGATGCCTTTTGGCCCGCCTCCCTTAAAAACTAGATTTTCTGGGGGGTAGAATCGATAGATAGGACTGTTGTGATCGAAGCGGTTTTTTATCTTCGCAAGACGGGCGCAGTGGGCATGAAGTTTTGTATCGTCTTTAGTGAAATGGATAGGAGCGTAATGCTCACAATCTAATGCCTTCAAATCGCAGCCGAAAAACCAAAGCCAGTCTATGGCTTTTTGCCGTTTTCCAATAGCCGCCCAGTGGAGCGCAGTCTTTTCTGTCGCGTCTCGAGCCTCTAGGAAGACGCCTTCCCTTTGCAGTCGGATGATTTCTTCACAATTTCCCTCATGAGCGGCCTGCATCAAATGGGTATATGACGGGTCATTTGGATTTGGAGGCGAGAGGGCGGGCCTTAATTTAATTCCTGTGGGAGCAATGGGTATGCGCAGAGGTTCTCTTCCTGAAAATAGAGAATTTTGCCGAGTTTGCAGATTCGCGTAGATTAAGAAAAAACCTACGCCAGTGAGGCCTCCGATTGCGAGGTCGGCAACGTTTTGAATAAGCGAGGAAAAGGGATCGCTTTCCCTGTCTTCCCTATTTGCACGAATATTGGCGAGAAGAACAGCGGAGATGACAATGCCTGCCCCCATGCCAATTTGAGTAAGCCTGGAGGCCTCAAATTGGCATG
>MGLY01000085.1:0-7129 GCA_001794935.1 Chlamydiae bacterium RIFCSPHIGHO2_12_FULL_49_9
CGTGGGCCTCGACAGGGACAAGAACTTCATTGGCCATTGTGAGGGCGTTGAGAGAGAGAATGCCGAGCGTCGGCGGGCAGTCGATGAGGAGATAATCCCAGGGACGGCTCGGGAGAGACTGGATCTTGTTTTTAAGGATCGTTTCGGACGCCATTTCGTTGGCGAGAGATTTTTCTACGCTGAAAAGAAGCTGAGACGAGGGGATGATGTGCAGGTTGTCGATGATCGTCTTTTCCATCGCATCTTCGATCTTCCCATCATCGGTCAATACATCGAAGAGCCCCTTTCCCTTCTCCTTAAACCCATACCAAAGAGAAGCAGAGGCCTGAGGATCGAGGTCGATCAAGAGCACCTTTTTGCCCGCCTCGGCAAGAGTTGCCGCCAAGTTGACCGCGGTAGTCGTTTTGCCTGAACCGCCTTTTTGATTCAAAATTGCAATAGTGCGCATAGTTAAAATCCTCTGTCTCCACGCCCCACGTATAGAATATTTTTGAAGCCCTATCAAGAAAAAAGTACTTTTCCTTCCCGATTTGTCGATTTTGTGCTAAAATCGGGAGCCAAAATGAGAGGATTTCATGTTAAAAATTGATTTGAGAGGAAAAAGAGCTCTGATCGTAGGGATCGGCGATGACCAGGGATTTGGCTGGGCAATCGCCAAGGCGCTAGCCGAGGCCGGCGCAGAGATCCTGATTGGAACCTGGGCTCCGATCGTCCGCATTTTCACCATGTCTTGGGAAAATGGCAAGTTTGACGAATCGCGTAAATTAAGCGATGGCTCTCTCTTTCAATATAAAAAACTCTATCCGATCGACGCCGTCTTCGACAAAATGGAAGACGTTCCTCAAGAGATCCGAGAGAACAAGCGCTACGCGGAACTGACCGGCTACACCGTGTCAGAAGTGGCGGCTCAAGTTGAAAAAGATTTCGGCAAGATCGACATCCTCGTCCACAGCCTGGCAAACGGGCCTGAAGTGACTAAAGATCTCCTCGACACGTCTCGCAAAGGCTATCTCGCCGCAATGAGTTCCTCGGCTTACTCTTTCGTCAGCCTGCTCGCCCATTTCGGACCTCTCATGAACGAAGGAGGCTCGGTCCTCTCTCTCACTTACATCGCGTCTGTTAGAGCGATCCCGGGCTACGGCGGCGG
The DNA here is from genome assembly GCA_001794935.1 of Chlamydiae bacterium RIFCSPHIGHO2_12_FULL_49_9. Taxonomy (GTDB): domain Bacteria; phylum Chlamydiota; class Chlamydiia; order Chlamydiales; family SM23-39; genus O2-12-FULL-49-9. Next base: position 1,148 of record MGLY01000085.1, read on the forward strand.
GATGAGCTCTGCAAAAGCAGCCCTGGAGAGCGACACGCGAACACTCGCTTGGGAAGCGGGCCGCAAGTGGAAGCTCCGCGTGAACGCAATCTCTGCCGGCGCTCTCCGCAGCCGCGCTGCAAAAGCGATCGGCATGATCGACGACATGATCGCCTACTCCCACGCAAACGCTCCCCTCACAAAAGATTTAGAGGCGGAAGAGGTCGCAAGGGCTGCGGCATTTCTTCTCTCTCCTCTTGCATCTGCCATCACCGGCGCCGTCATCTACGTCGATAACGGCATGCACGCAATGGGTCTTGCAGTAGATAGCGCCTCACTCCAAAAAAACGCCGCCTACGCCTCAAAGGCCAAATCATGAGCGCCCAGCCTTTACTATCATCGAACTTTCATCTCCGAAAATGTGAAGAGCGGATTGCAGAACTCTCTGATGATTTGAATAAATTGAACCAAAGAAAGAGAGTAAGAGAAGTCTCATTCAAAACACTCGCTGGGCTGATCTGGCCTTTGAGCTGTGCATCAAACAGTTGTATAGGAGCCTTTCTTTGCTTCACTCAAGATCGTTTGCCTTGTTTGGCTTTTCAACCAAAGTTCCCAATTTCTGTGCCAAATCATCTTAAACCGACCACTTGCGGACACGTCTGTGAAACTGTCGGAATACCTACGGTATGCGATCCCTGCTGCTGCGCGCGCGACACTTCCTTTCTTACGCCCGTAGAGGAGGCTAACTACAGATCGATCCCCCAAATGATTGAAGAAATCAGAGCAGAACAAACGGAGATCCTGGCGGATATTGTTTTGCAGCCCCATCGAGAAGTTATGAGAGAAGACAACGCCGGGGTTAGAAACATTGGAGACTTTTTTGACCAAAGAGTCGACGACAGACATGTTCTTGGGGTCATTCGCAACTATCTAAGACACTCCTAAAAAATATATTTTCTTCAAATGATGTAAATAAGTTATCTTCTCCTGCTTGCCCCTTTTTAGGGACCATATCGAATGGAGTAAACATGTCAAGTTCTATTGATTGTGCGATCTGCAGAGATTCTTTACCTGATAATCCACCCCTTTTCCCTGTCACCCATAAACAAAATAAAGCTCACCACTCCTTTCACGAAGCTTGCATCAAGCCGTGGTTTGAAAAACACAGGAGCTGTCCCTGCTGCAAAGAGGAAATCACTCACTTTAAAGGCAGAAGGCTGGCTCCAATTATGCCAGAAGAGCCCTCTTATTTTCTTGGAGCAGTGAAAAGAAATAGTAAACTGGAAGTGCCCATATTATTGGAAGGAAACATTTCGCAAGAGGACTTACGCTTAGCTCTTCTCTGGACTGCGTCTAAAGGACACTCAGCTGTGCTAAGCATCTTGCTGAAAAAAAAATTCCCAATCGAAGTTTTGACAAATGCTAAAGAGCTCGCAGAACAAGATCGATATAGCCGCTCCGCTCAGATTTTGGAGCAAAAAATAAACGAGGCTGAAACGCCTAAAAAACCAGGGTCGCTCGCACCACGCAAGCGGGGGATCTTCTCAGGGTGCGTAGGCCGACCTGCCAGTCAAAAGCCTCGTGAATCAGATCCCCCTTGAGAACTGTTTGACCGGGTCGGTTTGAGCGGGAAATGGAGCCCCTAAAATCCCCTTTTCCATCGAGAAGATCGAACTTGAGATCGATTGTGAGGTGGGGAGTGTGGATGGAAATGGTGTCTTTGAGATCAAAGACTGTCCCCTTTTGGCCATTGATGAGAAGTTTTGTCTCTGAAGAGATATCGCAAAAAAGAGCCGCTTCAAAAAGATCGTTCCTTGCAAAAATGGGCTCTTCCTTGAGATCAAACTCAATCTGCACCGTCTCGCCAATCTGAGCCGGCGCTGCGCAGTATAAACTGTGAAGTGAAGAGCCCGGCCAAAAGAGTTTGAAATCTTTTTCGTTGACCATCGCGAGTGAAGAATCAAAGGTATTTTGGACTGTGAAAAAGCAAGCTGCGAGAATTTGATTGGGATGATCTTTCACGAGCCTTTTTGAAAACTCTCCTTTCACAAGAGCCCACTCGATGGGAAACGGCTTCGGTTCGCTTTTTTCCTGCGCTCCTTTAGAGGTAGATCCTAAAAAGATCTGCAATTTTTCATGAAATGGGATCTCCGTTTGGACCTCAGTTGAAAGAAGCTGCTCGGAAATCAGCCACTCGCCCCACTCTTCCGCCGTAAAGTGGGAGGTGTCGATCTCCCATCTTTTCCCCAAAAGAGCTTGATAGCGCTTTTCCCAAAGAGGCGGCAAATCTTTCATCTTCTCTAAATACCTCATGATCTTCTGTAAAGAGCGCTCTAAGCTCAACCTGATCTCGGAGCTTAAAATAGAGCTTTGCTTTTTGAGAAGCTGCGCCAGGAAGGGAGCTATTTTAAGAGGAAGAAACCGGTCCCAGCTTTCCGGATACTCATGTAGATAAATGGGGAAGTTGCCCTCTTCTGTTTGAAATCGGAGGAGCTTTTGCAGTTTTTCTTTTCCTTCCGTTACGGCATCTGCCGTCTTTTGACGAAGAAGAGCAAATGCAAAGCAGAAGTTTTCATATGTGGGGATCGTATCGGTCGCAGATTCATCTGTGTAGCAAAGATGGCAAAAACCGGTTCTAGGGCTTTTTCTTTTTTGAGCAGCCAAAAGGGCGAGATCCAAAAAAGAGATCTGTTTTTTCAACTCATCCAATATCATGGGGGCAATTATAGAAGAGACCCTCCCAAAAAGCCAAGAAACTTGTCTAAATTCAACGGAAAGAGTTACAATCGGAGGCTCAACTTTTTGAGTGCCATATAAAATGAGCTCTTCCAGTCCAATTTTCCTTCCCCCTCTTTGGGGACGATCGCCTTCCGGCCATCGCTCGAAAAGACCACCGCAAGCGCAAAATCAAGAAGAAAAGGTGCAGGAGCTGGCTCAAAAAGCCATCCCCCCCAGGCCTTCTCCCCCGATTCCACTTTCACGGGGTTCCTATTTACAACCGCCAAAAGCTGACGCCGCCGGTGATTCTGCCCCGCTCAGTGGCGAACCATCCCCTGAGGGACCTTTCAAATTCGATTCTTCTCCCCCTCCCACCTCCAGAGCCGCAGCGGCCCTTCGCCGCCGCCAAAGCCTCCCCCGTTTGAATACGGGGGACCATTCTCCGCCTCAAGCTGCGGAGAAAAAACCTCTGCCCTCTCCCGAAGATGTGGGCACTGCAAGCTCTCAACTCGAATCTATCGGCGAGCCGGCCGATCCTCCTGGAACGTTGAGCCCTTCCCTTTTAGATTCTCAAAGTCCGCTAGCGCCCGTTCGGCAGGGTTTTGGTTATTGTTCCGGCGGCGACGACACAGATTAGAGACTGCTAACGGATTTGGATTTCGTCGAGTTTTTGGATTATTTTGGCCAAATTTCGATTCAAATTTTGGGGGGTTATATACTGGTGTCGATATTACCCCCAAAATTTGAATCGAAATTTGGCTCAAAAGAACCGAAAAATCGACAGAAACCGAATCCGTTAACAGTCTCTTAGGAAAATTCCTTTGCGAACTAATTAAAGATTATAGAGTATCTTTTCTTTTGAAGGTGTTTCTATGCTCCCTTTTTTCTTCCTCCTCGCAGACGCCAGCTTGCTCTCTGATGTCGATTCGCTCGTCGAATCCATCCCTTCTGCCCCTCCCGGGGACTACGGCGCAGCTTTTGTAAAAATGTTTCTGACTCTGATCGCCCTCATCGCTCTACTCGGGATCAGCTTTTGGTTTTTGAGAAAGCTCATTCAGCAAAGACTGCAAAAAGGGAACTCCCAGTCGGCAATTCAAATTCTCGAAAAGAGGATGATCAGCCCCAAGACAATGCTCTACTTGATCGAAGTCGAAGGAAAAAAAACGGTGATCGCCGAATCTCATCTCGAGATCAAGGCAATCAACACTCTTCCTGAAGAAAAGTAGTAACGCATTTTGCAGTGTACTCCAGATGCTCATTTGTGTGGGCCATCGACACAAACCACGCCTCGTGCGATGAAGGGGGGATATAGATGCCCCTTTCAAATAGATAGCGGAAAAATTTCGCAAAAAGAGGCTCGCTGACGCCTGCCCTTTCCTCTTTCGATCTCACTTGTTTGACTCCCAAAAAGAGGGTAAACATTGAGCCTGCCTGTTGCAGACACCCGTTTTTATGTTTAAGCGCCTCTTGAATCGGCCTTGTCAGACGATTTGTCTTTTCAAACAGCTCCTCAAAAAAACCATCTCTTTCTACTTTTATCAAAGTCTCCAACCCTGCTCTCATCGCTACCGGATTGCCTGAGAGCGTGCCCGCTTGATACACTTGCCCGAGCGGCGCCAGGCAGTCGAGAATTTTGCCCTTCCCCCCAACCAAAGCCGCGGGAAACCCGCCTCCCACAATTTTGCCAAAGCAGGTCAAATCGGGATCGATTGAGTACTTGCCTTGCGCACCTTTAAGCCCCACCCGAAATCCGGTAATGATCTCATCGAATATCAAAAGAGCGCCTGCTTTTTTTGTCTCCTCGCGGAGCATCTCTAAAAACCCTTTTTCTGGCAAAACAACTCCCATATTGGCTGCGATTGGCTCCAAGATGACGGCCGCAATTTCTCTTCCAAAACTTTGAAAAAGAGCTCTCACAGACTTAAAATCGTTGAAAGGAAGTGAGATCGTGTCCATCAAAGCGCCTTCCGTTACTCCCTTAGAGCTCGCCTGCGGGTTGAGATAGTTCACGCCCGATCCCGCCTGAGTGAGAAGCGAGTCGAGATGGCCGTGGTAATGACCGGAAAACTTGACGATCTTTGATCTACCGGTAAACCCTCTTGCAAGCCTTAGGGCCGTCATTACCGCCTCGGTGCCTGAGCTGACAAAGCGCAGCTTTTCTATTGAAGGGATCAAGGAAACAATTTTAGACGCGATCTCCTCTTCAACGGCTGTTGATATCCCAAAAGTGGATCCCTTTGCCATCTGATCCGATGCGGCCCTCACCACATCCGGGTCTGCATGGCCCAAAATCAAAGCGCCCCAGCTGCCGCAGTAATCAATGTACTTGTTGCCATCGACATCCCAAATCAGATCCCCCAAGCCCGACTCGACAACCATCGGAGACATCGAGAGCCCCTGAAAAGAGCGGACCGGCGAGTTAACGCCCCCGGGAATAACTCTAGCCGCCTTTTGAAAAACCTCTTCAGATACGCATCTCATGGCCCCCCCTACATTCCCGAACATATTGAGAAAACCAACCATTTTTCTCAAAAAGAAAAATTTTTGCATTTTTGCATTTTTGCATTTTTGCTAAAATGATGTGTAAATGGAGACGTCATGACTGCCAAAACTTCCAGATTAACAATTGATCTACCAAGAGCGAAGCATAAACGCTTAAAAATGGCCGCTTCAATCATGGGCACCACCATGAAAGATCTTGTTCTTATGAGTGTCGAAGAGTTTATGCACAGAAAACCGAATAAGGTTACGGTAAAAGCCATCAAGCAATCTGAGACTGGAAAAAATCTTAAAAAATTTGATAGTATGGACGATCTTTTTGAAGATCTTGGAATCTGATGCTAACACCGATAAGGACGACCCAATTTAAAAGAGATGCTAAGCTTGCTGAAAAACGGGGCAAGAATCTATCCAAACTTAAATCAGTTATGACAAAATTAGCAAAGGAAGAAGTCCTCGATCTCAAATTTAAAGACCACAAGTTAGGAGGAAACTACAAAAATCATCGGGAATGTCACGTAGAACCGGACTGGCTTTTAATCTATCGAGTCGATGATAAAGAGATTGTTTATGTCAGGACAGGAACACACTCAGATCTTTTTAAACAATAATCTCGCTATCTGAACTCTCCCTCTCTAAACCACTTTGTCGCAATCCACTTCTCGCCGGCAACGACGGGAGCCCCGCCGTGCAGGGTCAATGTGTCGATCTCTTTTGTCGGCAATGTGTTATAAAAAAGAACCGCGTTTCCTTTGACGGGCTTTACTGAAACTTTTGCCATTGGAA
>MGLY01000085.1:7135-13203 GCA_001794935.1 Chlamydiae bacterium RIFCSPHIGHO2_12_FULL_49_9
TCTCTCCGCCCGCCTCTACCGTATTGAGATACATGATCACCGTAGCAACTCTCTGCCCTCCCCTTTTCAATTGCTCAAGCCCCCCTTTGCTATGCGGCGCAAAGTAATCGTAGTGGGGCTTATATTCAGCGCCGATTCCATAGCGGAGGACTTGTATCGCCTCGCCCCTCCCCTTTTCTATTCCTGTAAGAGAAGAGAGCTTTCTCTCCACCGATCGAACTATTTTTTCATGAGCGTGGTTGGTTAAAAACATCCCTTCGCTCGTTCTTGCGCCATGCACTTTCGAGCCGCCGGCTCCCTCATCGACAACAGTCGATCGCTTTAAGTGAGGGCGAGCCAGCTCGATGATCTTATCGCACTCTTCCACTGTGAGAAAATCGTAGATCATCACGATCATCGGCTTTTCCGACAAGATCTCAGAACGCATAGCAAACGCGCTACACGCCAAAACGAGAAATAAAAAAAGTCGTCCCATCTCTATACTCAAAAAAAAGAGGGAGGAACTTATAGCTTTTTTTAGATTTTGACAAGAGTCTTGAACCTATGAGGCTATCCCACTAAAATTTTCGTCGAAAATCGGCTCAAAAGAACCCGAAAATCAACTGAAACTTTTTAGTGAGATAGGTTCTTATGCAGATTTTTTTTGACGCGGCCCTTTTCTTTGGGCAATATCTCCTTTCATGGACCCGAGATATTTTCCCCTTTTTCTCACAGCCCCGATTTTTGCCGCCGCTCTCACTTATGAAGTGGAGTTCATCGGTATCAAAGAGTCGGAAGTTGTCCAGTCGATGAAAGATGTCTCGAATCTCGTCTCGATGCGAAATCGCCCGCCCGCATCGGTCAACGGATTGAGATATCGAATTGCATCCGACATCCCCTCCTTCATCGATGTGCTCCACGCTTACGCCTATTATGACGCAAAAATCTCTTCCGACATCAGGGAAGTAGACGGAATCTATCAAGTAGATCTCCTTGTCGAACCTGGCATCCAGTATGAACTCGGCTCTTACCAAGTGTACAAGGGAGACTGCACTCAGATTGCAAGAATCCCCGAATGTCCTCCCTTCAAGCCAAAAAAGCTGGGCCTCAAAATTGGAGATCCGGCCTTGGCTGTCTCGATTGTCAACGCAGAGCTCAATCTGCTCACCCAACTCTCCCGCTGCGGCTATCCTCTTGCAAAAGTGGAAAAGCGAAGGGTCATCGTCGACATGGAGGAGAAAAAAGTGGAGGCAGCCTCTTGCATTCAAGAGGGGCCGTTTGCGAAATTCGGGCCGTCGAATCTCTTAGGCCTAAAAACGGTTCAACCCCGCTTCGTCGAAAGAAGAATCGCCTGGAAAGAGGGAGAGACCTACAACTCTGATTTTATCGAAGAGACGCAAGCGAGACTGCTCAATTCTGACCTCTTTTCCTCAGTTTTCATCAACCGGGGAGACACTTTAGACTCTCAGGGCGAACTGCCGATGAAAATCCGCGTGACGGAAGCCAAACACAAGCGGATCAGTCTCGGCTTTTTCTATGCGACAGTCGACGGACCAGGCGGCTCTTTTCAGTGGACGTTTCGCAATTTGCGCGGAATGGGAGAGCAGCTCTACCTCGAAGCCGATATCTCAAAGCGCTACATGGGGGGATCCGCAACCTATAAAATCCCCGATTTCTTGCGGATGAATCAGATCTACAAGGCGTGGGGTTCGGTCAGCCGCGAAAACATCCACGCCTACAACTCTTTCAATTACGTCTTGGCGAATGCGATTGAGCGAAAAATCAACAAAAAAACGACCGGCTCAATCGGTCTTAGCCTCGAACATCTCGACGTGACAAAGAGCGCATCCAATGGCAATTACCTGATCTTGTCTCTTCCCGTTTTTGCCAAATACTCGACCGCCAACGACCTCCTTAATCCGACAAAGGGATATTCGATTGTCTATCAGGGGATACCGTATCAGTCATTTGAAGGATCTGACCCGAGATTTTACAAACAAAGACTCACCGGCGTCTTCTACATCCCGATCGGAACAAGGCGAGTGGTATTGGCCCTCCGCGCGCAAATCGGATCCATTGCAGGAGCGAGGCAAAGAGACATCCCACTTCCCAAACTTTTCTTGGGCGGCTCGGAAGATGATTTGAGGGGATATCGCTATTACACTGTAAGTCCGCTCAACAGCGACAACCAGCCGCTCGGCGGAAGATCGGCGATTTTTGCCACTATCGAAAATCGCTTCCGAGTGACCGAGACGGTCGGTCTTGTGCAGTTTGTCGATTTTGGAACGGTCTCTTTAAAAGAGATGCCGACGGTCGACGAAAAATGGTTCAAGTCGGCAGGCTTCGGAGTTCGCTATTTTACCTTTTTCGGCCCCTTGCGCTTTGATGTGGGCTTTCCTCTCAATCGCAGGAGGGGAATCGACTCCAAATACAGAATTTACGCAGCAGTAGGACAAGCGTTTTAATGAAAATGAAAATCATCGCCCCTTTTGTTTTTCTCTCGATCATCGCTCTCATTTTTGGAGCGGTTCATAGCCCTTGGGGCAAAGAGAAGATGAGACAGCTTCTGGTGAGCGGTTTGAAAGAATCAAGTCTCCCCCTCCAAGTGGAAAAAATCGACGGCACCATTTTTCAAATTGAGCTTCAGGGAGTCTCCGTTGACACTGCCCAGTATCAATTTTCAGCAAAAACGCTTGAGCTAAGACCCTCTTTTCTCAGGCTTTTAAAAAATGAGATCGCCTTTGCACAGATCAAAGGAAAAGAGATCACCTTTATCGAAAAAGAGACAACGCAAGAGCTCCTTGCGCCTCCAAAAAAAGATGCCTTCTGGCCGATCTATGTCAAAAAGTTTTCTCTTGAAAATGTCACCATTCCCGACTGGTTTACCTGCAATCTCCAGGGGCGCCTTCGCATCAGCTCGCAAGGCTCCTCTATCGACATCAAGGGAACCCGCCCCGATTTTAAGGGCGCGCTTCTTCGCCTTCGAATCAACGTCTCCCAAAAGCAGTTTGCTCGTCTAAACGCCCGCGTCGAAATCCCCACTCTCTCAGCTCTTTCTCTCAAAGAGCCATTTGACACCTCCCTTGCCCTCAATATCTCTGCCAAAGGCCCCCTCTCCTCTTTCTTCCAAAAAAAGGGAAAACTCAATGCCGCCATCAGCGGCGATTTTGCGCTCCGCGATCTTCCGCTTGGAACGATCAGCCCGCTTTTGGAGCGCCCCTGGAAACTCTCCACTCGCTTCCAAAAAGAGGAGGAAGGTTCCTGGACAATCACTCGGATCAATGCCAAAAGCGATCTCTTCAGCGCCAAAGGAAGCGGCAAATTGGATCCACATGGAGAGCTCCAAAGCACAGCGCTCCAGATCTATTCCGAAGAGCTTCTCTCCCTTGCTTCCTCTCCGATTGAAGGGAAAGTCTTTACAAACATCAACTTGCATCGCGAAGGAGATGCTTTAAAAATTAAGAGCTCTTTTGAAATCCCCACTCTTTTTGCAGACACTCTCGTCATCGACGATATCAAAGGGACTATAGAGGCCTCCTTTGAAAATGACGCGCTCAATGGATCGAGCTTCCTCAAAGGGAGGTTCCTCTCCCAAACTCTAGAGGCTGAAAGCGGCTTTTCCTGGAAAGATGGAGGCTCTCTCTTTTTCAATTCGTTTAACCTCACCTCGCCCCTGGCCCACGGCGAAGGAGATCTCGAAATCCGCACCGACAAAATCCTCGTCGGCAAAGGAGAGCTTTCCATCCCTAACCTCCAGTCAGTCCAATATCTCTTTCCCAACTTCGATATTTACGGCTCGCTCAACTTAAGAGCGGAGCTAAAACCGAATGAGACTCTCCAGGCGGCCCACTTCGATGCCGAGATCAAAGACCTTTACTACGACTCTCTCTTTTGCCAAAAACTCTCTCTTTACTCCGATCTGATCCTCCCCCTGGATGCCCTGCAGGGCCAAATCTATCTCGATCTGGAAAAAGGGAGATGGGGCCCCCTCAATTTCGACACCGTCAGCCTCCAAACGGCCAACGGAGATCCCGACTGGCCTTTCCTTCTATCGATCGAGGGAAAGTGGCAGGACCCATTTCAGGCAAACCTGGACGGCGCCTGGAGCGTCCAGGCTCCCGAATTGATCCTCAATCTAAACACTCTCAAAGGTTTTATCGCCGCCTACCCATTTTCTCTTCTCTCTCCCGTCGAGCTGCGCGCATCTGCCGACACTCTCCTCCTCAAAGACTTTCAGATGACTCTCGGTAGATCAAATATTGCAGCCTCTCTGGTTCGGTCCCAAAACAACACTGCAGCCTCGCTCACACTCGACCGGTTCCCTCTGGAGCTTTTTTCCCCAAACGCCTCAACTCTTGATTTCGACGGCTCTCTCAAAGAGATCGATGGGAACCTTCAGGGAGGCTTTACCGCCCTCATTGAAGGCTCCTCTCCAGGCAAATTTGAAGGCAAATATGACAAAGAGCGGCTCGATGTGAGAGGCGAGCTCTCCGATCTTTTAAAACTCAACGCATCGCTCCCCCTCCATTTTGAGATCTGGCCCTTTAAAGCCCATTTCCTGCCCGGCTCCCCCGCCAAAGGACACCTCCTGTTTGATGGCCCTGTTCAAGACGCGCTCGATTATTTCGATCTCGGCTCTCACAGACTCGACGGAATGCTCCAATGTGATTTAACGCTGAAAAATACGCTCCGCTATCCCGTCATCGAAGGAACCTGCCGCTTTGAAAATGGCGTTTATCAAAACTACTACACAGGCACGCTGCTCTATCGCATTACAGCCGATTGGCAGGCAAAAGGGGATGCGATCTATCTCCAATCGCTCACAGCCCGAGACGACGCCGAGGAAGGGCCCAATACGGGGACGCTCGCCGCATCTGGAAAAATACACCTGAGGCCCAACACCCTCCCTTTTCAATTCGATGTCGATTTCACCAAACTCAACTTCGTCCAGGTCGATCTCGTCGATGCCGAGGCAAATGGGCATGTTGAAATCAAAGGCGATCTCAACTCGGCAGTTGCCAGAGGCAACGTCGAGGTGACCGACACAACTCTCACCATTCCAAACCGGATCCCAAAAACACTCCCGCAGCTCAAGGTCGTCTATCGCAACCCCACCCAGCCGATGGTTCTTCCGGAGTCCGCTTTCGAGTCTCCCTATCCCCTAAAGCTCGATCTCCACGTCACGGCGCCCGACGTCTCTATCGGCGGAAGAGGTCTGGACTCGAACTGGAAAGGCGATTTCTTCGTCCAGGGACTCTACACTGCGATTGCAACCAAGGGAAAACTCGAACTTCTCTCGGGGCAGTTCGTCTTTTCCGATCGCACCTTTAAACTCGAAAATGGGGCGCTCTCTTTTAGCGGCAAAGAGCACGAGATGCCCTATCTCAACCTCTCCGGATCTGTTACGCAAAAAGGGATCTTGATCACAGCCTCTTTGAGTGGCCCGCTCAATAATCCGCAGCTCACTTTTACCTCCACACCTCCACTGCCCCTCAGCACTATCATGTCCTATCTTCTCTTCGGACAAGACACATCTGAAATCAACGGCTTCGAGGCTCTGCAGCTCGCCTCCTCTTTAGCCAATTTAAGCGGCACGGGACCGGACATTTTGGAAAACACTCGCCGCTCCCTCGGCATCGACCGGCTCAAAATCCTCACTTCCGAAGACAGCGACGGAGGCACGTCGATCTCCGTCCAGGTAGGCAAATATGTCTCCGAGGGAATCCTCGTCACCTACAGCCAAGGAGCGGATGACAGCAGCGCCAATATCAGCATCGAAGTGGAGCTCGGCGACAACTTTATTTTCCAGGCCGAGACCCAGCAGCAGCAAGAACAGGGCAAATTCACCCTCAAATGGAACAAGAATTATTAAGATATCCTAAAATTAAAATAATTGTTCGTATTGCGTAAATGATTTCAGATCACTATACTGAGATCCGTCCAGACGGAAAAAAGAGTCAAGGAGATCACTTATGCCAGCTACATTACAGCCCCTCTCTCTAAGAGAACTCGCCCCTCTACAAACATCTCAAATTGAAGAGGATGCCCTCAATTCTAAGCTCGTCACCGATGCTGCCCTTCGCGCAATC
>MGLY01000086.1:0-12901 GCA_001794935.1 Chlamydiae bacterium RIFCSPHIGHO2_12_FULL_49_9
TCTCAAACCAGCAGACGCAAAAGCCAGCTTCGTGATTAGTGTATTGTTTCACCTCAATCAGATAGAGCATGCTCCAATCGTTTACAGCCGTTCGGATCACATAGATAAAGAACTGGGCAATCGCCAAAATCCAGATGTATTTATTGCAAATGACATATTCCCAAAGAATCTGCTTGGCTGAGAGTTCCGATTTCTGCACTTTGCCCGCAAAATCATTTCGATACACTTCAATCGGAGGCAGTCCCAGGGATTGAGGCGTATCGCGGAGGCGGTTCATGACGAAAAAGCCGCCGAGAATACAGATCACTCCAGGCACATAAAGAGCGTAGCGCCAACCAAAATATTCGGCCGATCCGGCAACGATCAGAGGAATCACCGCGCCGCCGAGGTTATGGCACGTATTCCAGAGGCTCCACCAGCGCCCCCTCTCCGACTGGGAGTACCAGTGGGTGAGCAGCTTGGCGCAACCGGGCCATCCCCATCCCTGAAACCAGCCGTTGAGACCCCAAAAAATAGCAAAGGCCCACCAAATGGAGGAGAAGCCAAAGAGGATATTGAATATGCCCGTCAAGATAAGACCAACTGACATGAAATAACGGGGATTGGACTTGTCGCCCAGGATGCCGCTTAAGAACTTGCTTGCCCCATAAGAGAGGCTCAAAATGCTGGCGAGAAGGCCTAGCTCGAATTTCCCCAGGCCCAGCTCGGTCTGCATGGCCGGCATGGCGAAGGTAAAACTCTTTCTGGTGAAGTAATAAAGAGCATAGCCGACATACATCGCATAAAAAGTTCGAAGACGCCAATACTTATACTCTTTTTTTACGACTTGGCTATCTTTGATCTCTTCTATGGGAGGAGCAGGCCTGAAAATATCTATTACGCTCACGTAAATCTCCAGCCCAAATACATTAAGGGCAAACGGGAAAAGTCTAAAAGCGTCTCCCTTCTCTTGTCAACCGTTTTCCTTGTCCTCAAAAATTTTTTTATTCTATATTTTGCAAATATATGACTTTTCCAACCAATCCGATCGGAAAGCCGCCTCGAGATCCGTATGAAGATTACCGGGTGGAGGCCGTTGAGAAAGAGAAAAAAGAGACCCCTCAGCCGCCGCCTGAGCCGAGAAGCCCCAAGCCGAGGGCAGTTGAAATCCTGGTCGCCTATTTCCTCATTTTGTTTCGGAAGATTTTAGAGCTCATTGAAAGGGGGGCGGGAAGACGCTCTCCTTCCCAGGACAAAGGAAGTCTTGGCCAAAATCTGCTCCTTTTCAAAACTTCAATCGAGATGATGAAACAGGAGGATAAAAGCCAAAGCGGCCCTTTTTTAAGCGCTCTTGCCCTCGACTGGAATCGATTGACCGGCGATCTGAGAAAAATGAGCGCCGGGGGCCCGATTGAAATAGAGCTTCGAGCGCTCATTCAAAAAATTCAGTCCTATCCGAAGGGGACGCAGCACAGTTTCGGATACTATCTTTCTGAATACGCAGGTCAAAAGTGGCTTCCCTTTCCCTTCATGGAAATGGTGCAAAAAGCGCACTTCGAGCACCGGAAAGATCCATCTCATAGCGCACTTTCCGACTGGAGCGCAAAACTGGACCATCTCCTCTCCCTTCTAGAGACTTACTATTAACCCGCTAGTCAAAAAATGAGACAAAGAGCGCCAGCGAGGCAAAGCCAGATTGAAGCGAAGCGATCTGAATGAGGAGGCCATAGTAAAACTATGGCTGACGATGGAGGATCAATATGGCAAAGCCGCAGCAAGCTATTTGTCCCATTTTTTGACCTAGCGGGTTAACAATAACATTGGCTCTTTTTTTGATCCCGGATTATATTAGTCCGCAAATGGAAATGCAAATCCCTAAAGGGACTTTTGATATCCTTCCTTACGGCGTTGAAAACTGGCGCCTCTCTTCTCTGTGGCAATATGCCGAAGAGATCATTAGAACCGTTTGTTTCGAATATGGCTTCAAAGAGATTCGCACTCCAATTTATGAGCGGACTGAACTGTTTCACCGCGGAGTGGGAGACACATCGGACATCGTCACAAAAGAGATGTTTACTTTCGAAGATCGGGGCGGCCGATCGATTTCATTGAGACCTGAGGGAACCGCTTCTGCGATGCGCTCTTTTATTGAAAATAGGCTGGCGAATCTCGGATCGGTCCACAAGTTCTTCTACATCGGCCCGATGTTCCGCTACGAAAGACCTCAGTCGGGAAGATACCGACAGCATCATCAGTTTGGCGTTGAGGCGATTGGCGTGAAAGGCCCCGAGCAGGATGCAGAGATCATTGACCTGCTCTGTCAGTTTTATAAAAGACTTGGAATTCAAAATTTCAAAGTGCACATCAATTCTGTCGGCGATACAGAGTCGAGAGCCAATTTCCGCTCGGCGCTCCTCGAATATTTAAAGCCTTTTTTCAACGAACTTTCTGCAGATAGCAGAGTCCGCTTTGAGAAAAATCCGCTCCGGATCCTCGACTCAAAAGATCCGGAAGACAAAGAGATCGTCAAAGACGCCCCATCGATTCTCGACTATTTAAGTAACGACGCAAAAACTCACTTCGGCTCCCTTTGCCGTCTCCTCGAGGCGACCCACATCCCCTATCAAATCGACAGCAAGATCGTTCGAGGACTCGACTACTACAACAAGACGGTCTTTGAGATTTTGACCGATGATTTAGGCGCTCAGAACACCATCGGCGCCGGAGGCAGGTACGACGGGCTCATCCCCAAATTTGGAGGCCCCGATCTACCGAGCGTCGGCTTCGGAACCGGTCTTGAGAGAGTCTTGCAGGTTTTAATCAATCAAAAGGGAGCTCCGATTACAGAGAAGAAGCCCCTGGTCTACTTCATTCCAATGGGGGAGGAGGCGATGCAAAAGTGCTTCGAACTCGCAACGAAGTGCCGCCATGAGAAAATTGCAGCCGGCATTGAGCTCAATGGAAAAAAGATCCAAATAGCGCTTCAAAATGGCTCTCAGCTGGGCGCCAGGTTCGGCGCGATCCTCGGCGCTGACGAGATGGCAAAAGGGCACATTCAGCTCAAAAACTTTGAAACAAGGGAACAGCAAGAGATCCCCCTGAACCGGCTTGTTTCTTTCCTGAAGGAGCAATCATGCGATCGATTTTCCTCTCCCTGCTGACTTTTTTCACGATCTCTCTAAGCGCTCAGGAAAAAGAGGATGTCGCCAAAATCTCAGAGGCGATGGGCCATCTGATCGGCAAAAATTTGCAAGATCTCGGTCTCAACATCGATCTGGAAGCGGTTGTCCGAGGGCTCCAGGATGAAGCCAGAGGAAAAGATTCTCCTTTGAGCGAAGAGGAGTGCGCGATGGCCATCGCATCTTTGCAAGAAGAAAATATCGCAGCTGCGTCTCAAAAAAATCTTGTCGACGCCGAAAAGTTTCTCGAGGCAAACGCCCATTCTCAAGGAGTTGTCTCCCTTGAAGAAGGAAAACTTCAGTACAAAGTTCTCAAAGAGGGCTCAGGCGAATCGATTCAGCCCTATAACTCTCCGCTTGTTCGCTACAGCGCAAAACGGCTCAATGGCGCCCCTCTCACTGTCAAAGAAACTCAAGAGATGATCTCTCTAGACGATGCGATTCCGGGCTTTAGCAAGGGCATTTTGGGAATGAAGGAGGGAGAAATCAGAACCCTTTATATCCACCCCGATTTGAGCGCTGAAATGTCGAACCCAACTTTGGATCTGAGCTCTTTGTTGATTTTTGAAGTAGAGCTGATCAAGGCAGACGCCTCTCCGGAGGCGCACGCGGCATCGGGGAGCGAATCTCTTCCTCAGCCAATTGAATCGATTTCCCTTTTTCAAGAGGAGATAAAAGCGCGATGAAAATCGTGCTCTTTCAGCCTCAGATTCCGCAAAATACCGGCAATATCGCGCGCACCTCTGCAGTGACAGGCTCGTCGCTCATACTCATCCGCCCGCTTGGCTTTAGCACGCACAGCCGCCACTTGAAACGGGCGGGACTTGATTATTGGGAAGAAGCGGACGTAAAAGAAGCTGACGACCTTCCCTCTCTTTTAGAGAAAGAAGCCTCTTTCTTCTTCTTTTCGAGTAAAGCCTCGCGAGTCTATACAACTGCGCCTTACCGAGATGATTCTCTTTTGATTTTCGGATCTGAAACAACGGGTCTTCCCCCCTATTTTTTCAATCAATGGCCCGATCGATTTTACAAAATCCCCATGGTTGAGGATGTCCGCTGCTTAAATCTTGCCAGCAGTGTGGCGGTCGTCCTCTACGAGGCCCTCCGTCAAACACGCTACTTTGAACGACCAATCAATGTCAAGAGAATGCTGGCCAAAGCGGATGTGGTCAGCGGCACATAAATAGTCGCGCCCCCTTTTTTGATAATGAGATCCCCGGGAAGACGTCCTATCCAGCCGGACAAATAGGGGATCTCAAAACCGAAATGGAGCGCCATTCCGGCAGCTACGACAAAAAAAAGGGCAGTGCCAAGAAAGCGAAACATTTCTTTCACACAGCGGCAAGGATGAAATCTTTCACAGCTTCTGCGTTTCTGAGCCCAATGAGTCGGTTCACCTCTTTTCCATTTTTAAACAAGATCAGAGTAGGAACCGAAGTAATTTGGAAGTGGGAAGCCGTTTTTTGTTCGGTATCGATGTCGATTTTTGCGATTTGAGCCTTGCCCTTCACCTCTTTGGCCACTTGTTCAAGAACGGGCGCCAACATGCGGCAAGGTCCACACCAATTTGCGTGGAAATCGACGAGGGTTACACCCTCTTTGATGGTCTTTTCAAAGTCGCTGTCAGTCAACTGTTTAATGATTTCTTTATCGGACATCCTGAAACTCCTTTTGATGCAGCTCCAGTCTACCTTCCGCCTCCTTTTTTTCCAAATTTCAATTCTTGGAGCCAGCTCTCAAAACTCTTCGCCCCGCAAAAACGTCCTTTTGAGGCCAGTTGCGACCCCGCCTCCTCGCCTGCCCATTCGGGCAGGCCCCCGTCGGCGAGGCCCGGGCGGGCGCTGCCCGCCCTCGCAACTGACCTCAAAATCCCCGTTTTTTCGTGGGCGTGGAGTTTTGAGAGCTGGCTCCTTGGAATCCTTTACTCAAATGGGTCTTCTCCCCTATAATCCTTGGGATATCATGCGGCCATGGCGGAATTGGCAGACGCGCTAGATTCAGGTTCTAGTCGGGGCAACCCGGTGGATGTTCGAGTCATCTTGGCCGCACTTTCTTACTTTACAGCTCGATTCCACAAGCCTATCCATACCAAACCAAGGTTAACGATTACGCCACGAAGCGTGGCTAAGGATGAACGCTGCGAGGCACAGCTAACGATATAACGTCGGGGATGCACCCGACAAGCAACAGAAATACCTAAATAAAGGGACTTCCCATTTTCACCCCAATGCTTATAGCTTTTTACTCCGTTTGGGATGAGAAAAACTGAAGCGAGTACAAACGTTAAGGCATATGCGTAATAGCATGCGTAAGGAAAAAGCTGAATCAACCATTCATCCATCTATTGCCTCAAGGAGGGGTTCCCTTAGCGCCGGCCTCATACCAGGCTTTGAGATCCCGAATCGACTGCTCTACTTTTTTGCCGATTAGCTCTTGAGCCTCTCTCTTCTCAAAACCTTCAAACTCCTCCCATTCGATCGGAGTGCCGAAGATGCAGGCCATTTTGCCAAAAAGTTTGGGGAATTTACGCTTAGGAGGCCAAGCTTCGAACGTTCCGCTGAGATAGGCGGGAATTACACGGCAATGCGCCTTTTGCACGAGAAAACCAAGCCCTCTTTCAATCGGCAACAGGCGGCCGTCAGGACTTCTTTTCCCCTCGGGAAACAGAATCAGTTTCTTTCCGGTTGTCAGAAGCTGCACCATTGTCCGAAATGTCTGCGCATCGCTCGCTCCCCGCTCGACAGGGTGCGAGTTGAGGACGCGGATCAATTTGCCAAGGAGAGGGATATTAAAAAGGGATCCCTTGGCGAGGAAGTGAACTTCTTCAGGACAAGAAATCGACAGGACCGGAGGATCATAGAATGAGGCGTGATTGGCAGCCAGGACTGCGGCGCCCGGCTGAAAGTGATTTAAACCATAAATTTTAAGCCGAAAACAGGTTTTAAAGAAAAAGCGGGCCATTGAGTAGACAATCCGATAAGAGAGCTTCATCGGAGGATACCTTCGCTTGCGGCACGGCTTTAACCGGACGATTTTCTCAATCGACTGTTCGATGGTTAAGTCAGATGTGTCGATCAGAACCGCATCATGCGCCTGTTTAAGAGGAGAAATGGAACGGTTCGTATCGTTTTCATCTCTTGCTTGAATCTCATGAAGAATCTGCTCAAAGGTGATCGATCTTCCGAGATCCGGAAATTTGGAAAGGAGCTCGCGATAGCGCCTTTTGGCCCTCACTTCAGGCTTTGCCGTGAGAAAGATCTTTAGATCGGCGTCGGGGAAAACAACAGTGCCCATGTCGCGCCCTTCAAAAACGGCATCGATCGCATGGCCAAATTTCCTCTGGATTTTGACCATCGCGCGGCGCACTTCAGGATAGATGGCAACTTGTGAAGCTGCTTGGGAAATCGGCTGAGAGCGGATCGCCTCTGTCACATCCGACGGGCCGACAAAATAGCGCCTCTCTCCCTTGTCATCAGTTTTAATCTCGTACTGAAAACGGCCCATCGCCTCTTGAACCTTTTCGACGTCCATCGGGTCGATCCCCTCTTGGAGAATCATCCAGGCAGCCGAGCGGTACATTGCGCCAGTGTCAAAAAAAGTAAATCCAAGCCGCTTGGCAACGCCCTTGGCGACCGTCGATTTCCCTGTGCCTGATGGTCCGTCAATCGCGATAATCATGGTTTCAAAAACACCAGGTAAATGTAGAGGATCGGGGCGTTAAAAAGGAGCGAGTCGACTGCATCGAGAACGCCTCCGAGTCCCGGCAAATCATTGCTATCTTTTTTATTCGCGTCCCGCTTGAGCAAAGACTCCGACAAGTCGCCAAATTGCCCCGCAAGACCAAAGACAAGTCCCAAAAAGAGCCACTCAAGCGTCCCCAGCTGAAATCCTCTGGGCGCTGAGTAGCCGCTTATGAAATGAAAGGCAAAGCTGGCTCCGAGCGCGCAAATAAGCCCAAAAATGGCCCCTTCAATCGTCTTGCCCGGGCTAATGTGGGGAGCGAGTTTGAGTCTACCCCAAAGACTGCCCGCAAAATAGGCGCCGATATCGGTGATCTTCGTCACACACAAAAGATAGGCCATCCACCATCTTCCATCCTCATTCCCCAAAAGGTAGAGAATCCCCAAAACCATCCCCATCGGCACCGCGATGTAGAGCTGGCCGAAAGAAGAAACTGCGAGATCGACAACTGCCCCCTCTTTTTCTCGAAAATGGAGCGCAAAAAGAATTAAAAATCCGACAAAAAATACAACCAGGGGAAGACTTTTCAGCAGCGGATGTCGGGCTGCCAGAAAAAAAGCTATTACCTCCAGGATCGTCAGCGCGACGAGAAACGGGGTGAGAATTTGCCCTCCCTTCGCTTTTGCAAACTGCTCATACTCCCAAACAGCCACCGCCGCCAAAAGGGCAATACTCGATGCGACAACGTATTGAAACCAGGGGCTAAAGGCGAAAACCAGAAAGCAAGCCGCAACCGCAATCGAAATCGATGACGCTGCAAATCTTCGGCCCAAATCCTTCATATAATTCCTCCTCCCAAACGCCGCCTGCGCCTTTGAAATGCTAGAACGGCTCCAAATAACTCTTGGGGAGAAAAATCGGGCCAAAGCACATCGGTCACATAAATCTCAGCATAAGAAATCTGCCATAAAAGAAAATTGCTAACTCTCAGCTCGCCGCTCGTCCGGATCAACAAATCGGGATCCCCCCAAGGAGATGTATCGAGCTGTTTTCCAATCAGCTCCTCAGTGAGATCCTCAGGAGCTATTTTGTTCTTTTCGTTCATTTCGAATATTTTAACAACTGCCCGGCGGATCTCATCGCGTCCGCCGTAGTTCAAAGCGAGCACCAAATTGATCTTGTTGCACTGTTTTGTAGCCGCCTTTGTCTCCTCTAATGCGTGTTGCACCTGAGAGGGCAGCTCGGCGAGTTTCCCAATAGCGTTGAGGCGGACGCCATCGCGGATCATGCTCTCTTTTTCCCGAACCAGGTAGAGCTCGAAGATCTTCATCAAAGCGTCAATTTCAGGGTGGGGGCGCGCCCAGTTTTCCGTTGAAAACGCGAACACGGTCACAGTTTTTATCCCAAGCTCGGAGGCAGCTCGAACTACTTGCGTGAGCGCATCGGCCCCTTCCCAGTGGCCGATCATCGGCAATAAATTCTTTTGCTTGGCCCACCTTCTATTCCCATCCATGATGATTGCGACGTGCCCGGGAACTTTATCGGGGTCGAGAAGAGAGAGCTCTTCGATAGAGAAAAACGCCTTTGAGTCGCAAAGATCGGATTCGGAAGAGACAGTCATAAAAGGCTACTCAATAATCAGTAAATAGTGGATCAAGCCAAATTGTCTTTTCTCTTTCGGGGCCCACCGAAATAATCGCGATTGGAATTTCGCAAGCTTCCTCGATTCGGCGCAAATAAGCTTTTGCTTTTGAAGGAAGATCATCATAAACCCGGATGTGTCCCGTCGCCTCTTTCCAACCCGGATGCGATTCATAAATCGGCTCAACTTTTTTCAGCTCTTCATCGGAAGCGGGAAAAGTTGGGGTCCGTTTATAGCCGGTGCAGATTTTAATTTCATCAAGCCCGTCTAAAATATCGAGTTTCATCAAGGCCAATGCATCTACCCCGTTTAAATGGGCTGTGTGGCGGAGGAGAAACGCATCAAACCAACCCATCCGCCGCTTTCTTCCGGTCGTAGTCCCAATTTCCCGAGATGCCGTGTGATCCGGAAACAAAGCGAGCTCTTCCGATTTTAGCTCCGTTGGGAAAGGTCCGTTGCCCACGCGAGTCGAGTAGGCCTTAGCGACCCCAACTACCCGCTGGATCTGCGAAGGGCCGATCCCCAATCCCGATAAAACGCCGCCGGAAAGCGTACAAGAAGAGGTAACGAAGGGATAAGTCCCAAATGTGATGTCGAGGAGAGCTCCTTGAGCTCCTTCAAATAAAGTCCTCTCTCTTTTTCTCCCCGCCTGGTAAAGAAACTCTTCCACCGGAGCGGCAAAGGGCTTTAGCCGCTCTCCATATTCGACATACTCTCGGTAAATAGGAGAAAATTCGAGAGGAGAATGGCCGTAGAGCTTCTGAAGCTGCTGATTTTTGATCTTTAAAACGGCCTCTAATTTAGACTTAAATGACTCGGGATGAATGAGATCCGCTACTCTCACCCCGATCCGGGCCACCTTATCTGCGTAGCAGGGTCCAATCCCTCTTCCCGTCGTTCCAACCGCCCCCGCTCCTCTCTCTTTTTCCATGAACTGATCGATCAGCCGATGGTACGGGAGAACGACGTGAGCGTAATGGGAGAGAAAGAGGCGCTTTTCAAAGGAAACCGCGCTTTTTTTCAGCCCGCCTAGCTCCTCCAGGAAAGAAGAAGGGTCGAGAACAGCGCCCCCTCCGATATAGCATTTCGTATGGGGGTAGAGAATTCCGGAGGGGACAAGGTGGAATTTGAACTCCTTTCCCTCAGCAATAATCGTGTGGCCGGCATTGTTGCCGCCCTGCGCTCTTGCAATGTGGCGGGCCTCTTTGGAGAGAAGATCGATGATCTTCCCTTTCCCTTCATCCCCCCATTGCATCCCCAAAACGGCAATACCGGTCGCTTCAGAACTTTTCGACATACTCAATTTTCACTTAAAAATAGGTAAATTATAGCGAATAGGGCATATCGCGGGAACTTTTTTTTATTATTAACCCGCGCCCCAAACAGGTGACAGATGGCTCGGCGAGGCAAAGCCAGATCAAAGCGAAGCGGTTCGAATGAGGCGCCCTTATCAAATGTTGTAGACAAGATGACAAACGTTCAGATATCGTCTTCCGATTCAGAGCCTGTGTTCCCCAATTTTCAATTTGGAGCAGTCTCCTCTAAAGATAGGATATGAATGGATAAGCAAAGAAAGTGGCAGCTCCTCCTCATTCTCGTATGCATCGGTCTAACCTTATACAACATCCTCCCCACTCTATTTTACTATTCCAGGCCCCTGAAAAACCCGATCGGCTCCGACGCCGGAAAAGAAATTGCCCTCTCGATTGAAAAGAGAGTGGCCTCTTTGGAAGGGGAATCGATCGAATGGGTCCACTCGTTTTGCGATACTTTGGGCGCCAACCCCGCCTCGATCTCCTTGGACTCAAATAATCCCCAGCTTCTGGCCGTTCGATTTACCAAGACCGCAGACGCGGAAAAATTCAGAAAATTTTTGCCGCGCGCCGGCTCTTTAATCCCCTTTGCTCCCGCAACCCTTTCTTTAGCGCCGCAAGAAGAGGAAGGAACCGAAGTTCTCGTTCAAAGACAAATCCCGATCCGCTTAGATTCTGACGCTAATTTCTTTGCATTTGTCCCAAAAGAAGATTTTAAACAGCTCGTTATCGACCGAGCGGCTCAGGTGGCGCTTGTCCTCTCAGGTCCGACTGAACCGGGCTCCCTCTTAAGATATGTTGAGTCCCACGGCCCTCAAAAGGAATATCTCGAAGCGCTCGCCGCTCAGATCAACGCCTTATCCGACTCGTTCAAAGATAAAAAGGCGGGACTCGATCGCTTTGCAGCTACTTTTACTCAAGAATCATTCAAAAACCGGACCGAAGCCGTTCAATCGTTAATCAACGCATTTGAGACGTATCGCGACGAGATCAAAAAAGAAAAAAGCGCCCTTAAAGAAGAGGCAGCTCTCCGCGCTCTGGAAGAAAAAGAGAGCAAGCTTGCCAAAGCTGAAAACTTTTTGAAAAAACAAAAAAGCGCGTTTGCAGCCGGTAAAAACCCGGCTACTCTCCCTGAGATTTTCCAAGCGCTTGATTTCAATCGGGATCAAAAGACTCAGGTTCTTTCTCTAGAAGGGAAAAACCCATTTTTTTCTCATATTGAGATCAATTGGGCCAAAGAGCGAATCTTCCTCAAGATGCATCCCGAGATGGCCCATCTGGAGGGAAAAAATAAAGAGCATATCGAGCAGCTTCTCATCAATGAAATGGCGAAAATCTCCAGACTGGCCAACGAGACCGTTCAGGCATCCGATGAGGGGTATGCAATTTCTCTTCATCAGCTTCAAAATACCTCCGGATATTTGGTTTTGGACTTGGAGAAAGTGGCTAAAGAACAAACGTCGCTTCTCTCTTCTTTGATCAAAGCGAGATGGAACCCGAAACATCCCGATCTCAAAAATTTAAAAATCGTCAGCCTGTCAGAGTATCGCGAGCTCTCGCCCGAAGAAAAAACTCTTTGCCTCATCGTCTCTCAGCCTTTGACGGAGACAACTTCTTCCAAATCATTCCTCCGAAGCAGCTCCCTTTACGTCATTGCAAAAGGGATGGAAAAACTCCTCAAGAATTACGAAGCATTCCCAGCCTCGGAAGAAGCGGCCCTTTTTAATGCCGACTTTAGGAATCTCCTCCAGATTCTGCGCCAAAATGGATTTAGCGCCTACCCAGGAGCCCTTTTCCCGGAAGAGAGCAAAGAGACTGATTTCATCTTCGAGAAAAGTGATTTCTATTTCCCTCTCATTGCGGCAACACGCGAAGAATTCCAGGTTCGGGGGACGCAAAAATACGCCATTCTTGAGCTCTCCGACGTGGAGCAGCGGATTTTGACCGAGAATAAAATCGATACTCAAATCCACGCCGATCTCCTCAAATGGAATGACGAGTATAACGCCCTGAAAGTCAGTCTTAACCCGGCTACTTGCTACGATGTTCCGAAACCGACAAAAAGTGTTTTCTGGAGCAATCTTACGCTCTCTTTGAGAAAGTTGTTTAGGGGAGATGAGAGGAAAATCATCCGATGGGGTCTTGATTTATCCGGTGGAAAGACGGTTCAGATCGAACTTCGCGATGCAAACCACCGAGTGGTTACTGATGAGGCGGATCTCAAGCAGGGGATCAACGAACTCTATAACAGAGTCAACAAAATGGGAGTCTCTGAGGTTTCGATCCGCCAGTTGGGAAATCAAATCGTTCTCGATTTCCCCGGCTCCCAATCACTCTCCGCTTCGGAGCTCATCAAAGCCTCTTCGATGTATTTCCACATCGTCAATGAGAAGTTTTCTTTAAACTCGCCGATTGCCTCGAGCATCAATAGATTTTTACAAGACATATGGAATGAAGCCGTTGTCACAAATCGGAAAGATCCTCAAAGCGTCAATAAGATCGCCTGGAAACATCTCTATGGGGAAGGGGGATGGGCAAATCCCAAGCCTCGGTCGGATGCCGCTAAAGAGCTGCTGGAAAATGGGCTTAAGCTCCAGTCAAACGACGACCCTTCAATAGGCAATGAACCGGATCTATCGGTTTCTAAAATTGCTCTCTTCAGAGGATCTGATTACAGCGACTGGCACGGCCAAACCCACCCTCTCCTAATCACGTTCAAAAACTACGCTCTCGAAGGCTCCCAACTCGAAAATGTCCACTCAAACTACGACCCTTCCAAGGGAAATTACTTGAGCTTCGACGTCCAGGGCTCAGGAGTTACGAGAGAGGGAAGAAAACAAAACCCGCGACAAGATCTCTATGCCTGGACCTCTCTTTTCTCCAAGGATAAGATCCTCGGCACCTCTTTTGAGGCCTACTCGAAAGGGAGGGGCTGGAGAATGGCCGTTGTCTTGAACGACACGGTCATTAACGCGCCGGTTCTCGACTCAGCTATTCAGAGCAGCGCGATGATCAGCGGAAGCTTTTCTCAAAGAGAAGTGACCCAGCTCGCAGCCGACCTAAAGGCCGGCTCTCTCACCTTCACCCCTCACATTTTGTCTGAAAAA
>MGLY01000086.1:12916-19483 GCA_001794935.1 Chlamydiae bacterium RIFCSPHIGHO2_12_FULL_49_9
CTCGTCGCATTGGCATTGGTCATCGGCGCGATGATCGCCTATTACCGATTTGCAGGCCTCGTCGCATCGATTGCCGTCTTTTTTAACCTTCTCATTCTTTGGGCTACTCTCCAAAATATTGGAGCGACTCTCTCTCTTGCGGGAATAGCGGGAATTATCCTGACTGTCGGAATGGCGGTCGACGCGAACGTCCTTGTCTTTGAAAGGATCAAAGAGGAGTTTGCTCTCTCCGGCAAAATCGTCTCTGCGATTCGGGCAGGCTATGAAAAAGCCTATACGGCCATCATCGATTCAAACGTCACGACAATCATTGCCGCTCTGATCCTGCTCAATTTTGATGCGGGGCCCATTAAGGGGTTTGCGGTGACTTTGATCATCGGAATTGTCTCTTCGATGTTCACAGCGCTTTTTATGACCCGCTACTACTTTACCGGCTGGGTTCGGAATCCAAAAAATAAAGCCCTCCGAATGGCGGATTGGATCCGAGTAAAAAAAGTCGACTTCCTCAAAAAGAGCAAATTGGCTTTTACCGCAGCCTTCCTCATTATCGCAGTCGGGGGAACCCTCGTCTACACCCAAAGATCTTCGATTTTCGGCATGGATTTTACAGGAGGCTTTTCTCTCCATGTCGAGCTCTCGGGCGACTCGGATAGCTATCTGGACAAAGTGGAAAAGGCCCTCGTACAGTCAAAAGCGACTCACCAGGACTTTCAAATTCGGGAGCTCAATCCGGCAAATCAGCTGAGGATTCTCCTCGGAACGAGCATGGAGCAGATGGGCAAGCCCTTCTACCAAATGCCGCTGGAACAGGAGGGGAAAAACCCGCGCATCCAGTGGGTGGTTGAGAGCCTGAAGAGTTCAGGGCTTGACTTGACAAAAGATAGCCTCGCGCAGCTCGACAGGAATTGGACTTCGATGAGCGGACAGATGTCAGACAGCATGAGAAATAACGCCCTCATCGGCCTTCTCATCTCATTTGTCTGCATCTTCATCTACATTGCATTCCGCTTTGAATATAAATTTGCCTCCGCTGCGATTCTTTGTCTCATCCACGACGTTTTGATCACTCTTGGAATGATGGGAATTCTCTACGCATTTGGCGTACCTGTGCAGATCGACCTCAATACGGTAGCAGCGATCATGACTATTGTCGGCTACTCGCTCAACGATACGATCATTGTTTTTGATCGAATCCGAGAAGAGATGGGCCTCCATAGACATAAGAGCCTGCCTCAAATTGTAAATAGCGCTTTAAATGCGACTTTGAGCCGCACGACAATGACATCCGGAACGACTCTTCTTGTATTGATCGCGCTTGTTCTCCTTGGAGGGCCCTCGATCTTCAGCTTTGCGCTTGTAATGACAATTGGGGTCTTTTTCGGAACGCTCTCTTCGTGGTATATCGCGTCGCCTTTGATGCTATTTTTCCATAAGAGGGAAGAGAAAAAAGAGGAACGCCTAGCGAACTAGGCAAAAAAGGGGCCGTTTTTGAATCTATCCAAATCGCTAGACCCGCTTTGGATCTATCCCGAGAAAAATGCCCATCTCTTGGAAAAAATCATAAAGGAATTCAGCATTCATCCAGTAACCGCCCAAATCCTCTTGTCGAGAGGCTTTAAGACGGTGGAAGAGATCCACGAATTTCTCTACGCAAAACTCCCCAATCTCCACGAGCCGGACCTTTTCCCCGATATGGATAAGGCAGTCTCGCGCATTGCCAAAGCAATGATTGAAAAGGAGCCGATCCTAGTCTACGGCGACAACGACGTCGACGGGATGACGGCAGCCGCTCTTTTGACCGAGTTTCTCCGCTCCGTTGGGGCCAAAGTTTATTTCGACATCCCGAATCGAGCCGCGATAAAAAAAAGCCTCATTGGCGACGCGCTCCAATTTGCTCTCAAAAAACAGTGCGGCCTCCTCATCACGGTAGACTGCGGAATCACTGCCGCAAAAGAAATTGAAGAGGTCGTCCAACACGGAATCGATGTGATCGTCACTGACCATCATGAACCCACCTCAAAGATCCCCCACTGCGTAGCGACCCTGAATCCAAAACTGATCAACAGCACCTATCCAAACCGCGATTTAACCGGCGTTGGCGTCGCTTTCAAATTGATCCACGCGATCACAAATCACCTTATCGAAAATGAAGAGATCAGCCCTTCCAAAGTCGATCTAAAGAGCTACCTCGATCTCGTCGCCCTCGGCACCATTGCCGACATGGGGGCTCTCAAAGGAGAAAACCGGATTTTAGTCCGCTATGGACTCAAACAGCTCCGAAAGATGAAGCGAATGGGACTTGCCAAACTCTTTCAAATCTGCGAAATGCAGCCCGGAGAATTGACTCCTGTCGACATCGCATCTAAAGTAGCTCCCAGACTCAACAGCCTGGGGCGAATCGCCGAGCCGATCAAAGGCGTTGAGCTTCTTCTTGTGCAAGGGAGCAAAGAGGCGGAAGAGCTCGCCAAAGAGCTCGATCTTCACAACCTCGAGAGACAGAAAATCGAGAGAGAAGCGTCGGATGATATTGAAGAATACGTCAGTAAACACCCTGAAGTGCTCAAAGAAAAAGCGATCATCCTCTCATCTGAAAAATGGCATCCCGGGATCATTGCCATCCTCTCTGCGAGAATCGCGAAGCAGTACAACCGGCCGACCCTTATTCTCTCGATTGAAAAGGGGATCGGAAAAGGCTCTGCCCGCACGATCCCCGAATTTCCCCTTTTGCCCATCCTCAAACAAAATGAGAAGCTCCTCATCAATTTTGGCGGACATGATTACGCAGCCGGCTTTACGATCCTGGAGGAGAATATCCTTCAGTTTAAAAAGAAGTTCCTCGAGGCGGCAGACCTCATTTTGAAAGAGCAGGACGTCATCACAAAACTCTATCTCGATGCAAAGATTGACTTTAAAGAACTCACCTTTGATTTTATGGAATCCCTCAACCTGCTCGAGCCCTTTGGGAACGAAAATCCCCCTCCGCTTCTTTACTGCGACGCCGTCCAAACCTGGCCGCCGAAAGTCGTCGGCAAACATCACCTGAAACTCTTCCTGGAGCAAAAAGATCGGATGTTAGAGGGGATCGCCTTTGGAATGAGCCCTAGAAAAGAGCAGCTTAAAGGAAAAAACATTCCCCTTCGCATCGCTTTCACACCTCATGTGAACATCTTCCTCAACAAAGCGAGTATCCAACTCCAGATCAAAGATTTTCAGATAGTTTAAGAGAAGCTTCTCCGTCCGAGAGGATTTCCTGGAACGCTCCAAACTGAATCTCTGCGATTTTAGGAGAAAACATTTCTCTTTTTTCGTCGAGATAGCCATAGCGAAGCCCCACAAAGTCAATGCCCCTTTTCTCAGAAGCTGCTTTCAAGTCGGTCACATTCCCCCTCTTATCATCGACAAAGACAATTCTTTTGGGAAAACTTTTGATCTCTTCGCAAAAGCGGAAAAACGCCTCTCCTTTTGCCTTCCCCGAAGTGAAGCAAATTCCTTTTCGATAAAAAACTCCGTGTCCTTCCATTTCGAAAAAACAATCTTTCAAACTCGGAGCGGCGAGGGAAAGATCGACGCCCTCGCCTTTCAATTGATGATACGTCCTATTCATGAGGGTCATGTTTTGGGCAGTCAGTCCCATAACGCAACACCCTTCTCTTTGGAGTTGCCCGATTAGATCTGCGATTTCCGGCTCGATCAGCTCCATCTTGGTGAAATGGCGAACGGCTTCCCATTCTGAAAGGGCCTTTTGAAGCGCCTGATCCCGAGGCATTATTTCCGAATATTTATCCCGCAAATGGTGAAACCACTCCTCCGAGCCGAGCATCTGGCTCACAGCCAAGATCGTATTGTCGATGTCTAAAATGAGCCACGTATCTTCCGTCACGTGATCTACAACTTCTTTAAAACGACCAGCCTCAATAATAGTTCCAAATGCAAATAAGGGAAAAAGCAGTGTGATGAATAAGCAGTGCATAGAGATCTCCTAAGAGACTGTTAACAGTCTCTAAAACTCGAGCACTCTATCGAAGGGGAAAATTTTAGGCAAAAAAAATCGCCCTATCATTGATGGGCGATTCGAAAATTTTGAGATCGAACTCAAAAGAGGCGATTAGCCGACTTTTGGTTTTCGATTCAAATAGTTTTCCTGGTAGGCCTTGATGTCATCAGTGTGAATGACCCATGCAGCGCCCTTTCGGATCGCTTTCAAAAGACCAACGCGCGTTGCGTAATAGATCTTTTGAGCGGGCACATTCATCAGCTTCGCAGCTTGATTGACTGAATAATAGCCTTTGTGATTGTCAAAGAGCAGTTCGCCGCCGAAGATAGACTTCGTGCGCGAATATTTGTTCTTTCTATACTCTTCCAGATCATCCAGATGGATTGTCCAACGGGTTGAATCTTTCGTAGCCTTTAATTTCTTTTGCTTAATCGCAACGTAAATGGCTTGCCTTGTTACGTTATTGATTCGAGCAGCTTCAGTGATTGAAACCACTTTTACTGAATCAGCAACTTGTCCTTGACTCCATGTAGTTTCGTGTTCCATGGTTCCTTCCTCCTAAAGATCGATTATTTTACCTTATTTTAACCGCTATATTACAGTTTTAATAAGTCAAAAAATTACTTTAATTAAGTTAAAACTAACCTAATTATTTAATTTTAATGTTTATGTAATGATTATTTCATATTAATGTTTAGAAATCAACCGATTTCTTAAATGAGACAGGAACTTTTTTCGAAGGGGGGACCTATTATTGGGACCCACTTCAAAAAACATTCATTATCAATCTTTTATGTCACAAAATTTTGATTGGCAGCAAACCCCCGATTTTAGGTATAGTTCCGAATTTGTACCCGAGAGGAAGAAGAGGTCTTTTTTCCGCTCGCACTGAAACTTTCCTTAAAACGGTAATAATCAGGTGGTTATGTTTAAAAAGGGCCTTCTCCTCCTTTTTGTTGTTTTTGCCTCTTTTGGGGAGGGCAAACCGCCTCAATTAGCTCCCAGGGACGTGAAGGTCAAACTGGAGGAAATTCTAAAGGCCCATGTGTGCCATAAGAGCCTAAACCCCACTTTGATGGAAAGAACCCTCAAGAACTTCATTGAGGAGCTCGACCCGACAAAAACCTACTTCCTCGAAGGAGAAATCGCCCCCTGGTTAACGCCTGCCGAATCGCTCCTTCAGAGGGGGCTGGAAGGGGTCAAAGCGAGCGATTTTTCTCTATTTCAGGAGATTCACGAAGACTTTATTCGCGCCATTCACCGAAGAAACGCCCTCGAAACGGAGATCGAAAAACAGGAGCTCCCAAGAGGAGTCAAAAGCGAGGAGTTCAAAGATCTCTCTTGGGCTACGAATCCGGAAGAGCTTTCGGTTAGGCTCTCTCGCATCAGAGCTTTGCAGCTCGAAGTGTCTGAAAAACTCGGCTCGGAGAGTCAAAATAAACTCCTCCAAAGGCTCAAAAAAAGGCGTCTGAATCGAGAATCGGAGATCGTTTCGACAAGCCTGGACGATCGGTTTAAACTCACCCTCTCCTATGTTCTCAAATCGATCAGCGCCGCGCTCGATTCCCACACCAATTACTTTACTCCATCTGAAGCAAACCACTTCATCATCCAAGTGCAGCAGCGCCTTTTTGGAATCGGAGCGCAGCTGCGGGATGATCTCGACGGACTCTCCGTCACCCGAATCCTGGAAAATAGCCCCGCAAGCCAAAGCGCCAAGCTCAAGATCAACGACAAGATTATCGCCGTCGATCATGAGCCTGTGGTCGGCATGGAGATCGGCGAAGCTGTCGAGCTCATCCGGGGCGAGAGCGGGACGCCTGTTCTTCTCACGCTCCTTCGCGAAACAGAAGAGGCCGGAGAAAAGAAAACCGAAACTCTCGAAATCGAGCTCGTCCGCAATGAAGTAGTGATCGAAGAGTCGCGCCTTGAAACAAATCTCGAGCCTTATGGCGATGGCGCGATCGCTTCTTTAAAACTCTTCTCTTTCTACCAAGACCAAAAAAGCTCCTCTACGCAAGATATACGCAAAGCGATCGAGCTGGCTAAAAAAGATCACAAGCTCAAGGGAGTCATCCTCGACTTGCGCAGCAATTCCGGTGGCCTTCTCGCCCAGGCTGTTTCGGTGACGGGTCTTTTCATCAATAAAGGGATCGTCGTTTCGATCAAACACAACACCGGACGTCTTGAACACTTGAGAGAAGTCGAAGGCAAACCCGTTTGGGATGGCCCCCTCATTGTCCTTGTCAACAAAGCGAGCGCATCGGCGGCTGAAATTGTCGCGCAAACGCTCCAGGATTACGGAAGAGCTCTTGTCGTCGGAGATCCGTACACATTCGGCAAAGGGTCTTTCCAAACATTTACCCTCGACCCAACATCCAATCCCAAAATCAACCCTCAAGGGGAATACAAAGTGACCCGCGGCAGATACTACACCGTCTCGGGAAAGAGCCCGCAACTCAAGGGAGTTCTCGCTGACATCATCGTCCCCGGCCTTCTTTCCGAACTTGACATCGGCGAAAAATTTGCGAAGTTTCCGCTGGAAAATGACGAGATCGAGCCCCACTTTGACG
>MGLY01000086.1:19506-25748 GCA_001794935.1 Chlamydiae bacterium RIFCSPHIGHO2_12_FULL_49_9
TTCCACCGCCTCCAGCTTGGCCCTATGTACCGTTACAACCTTCAAACAAAGCTCTCCACCTACCACCCCTTCCTGGACACTTTAAGTAAAAACTCCCAACTTCGCATCGGCCTCAACAAAAACTATCAAAACTTTCTTACAGAAGTGCAAAAGAAAAACTATGACTCCGAACCCATCACCCTCTTCAACCAATCAGACCTCCAGCACCTCGAAGCCCTCAACGTGATGAAAGATCTGTTGTTTTTGATGAACGTAGAAGACAAGAGATAAGTAAGAATAGAAGAGACAGTCGGGGACAAGGTGCCCTTGTCCCCCGCTCTTCGGTCCCTTTTTTCCCTTTCCTTGAGATAAACTCATCCAATCAGCCACAATAGAGGCAATTTTCATGGAGCTTATCCGTTATGACCGTCCGTGTGCGCATCGCCCCCTCTCCTACCGGAGATCCCCATGTGGGAACTGCATATATTGCTTTATTTAACTTGATCTTCGCCCGCCACTTCAAAGGCTCTTTCATTTTGAGGATTGAAGATACCGACCAGACGAGAAGCCGCCCCGAATATGAAAAAAATATTATAGACGCTTTGAGATGGTGCAATATTAGCTGGGACGAAGGCCCCGACGTCGGCGGCCCCTATGGCCCTTATAGACAATCGGAGAGAACGGAAATTTACAGAAAGCATGCCCTCGAGCTTGTGGAAAGAGGACATGCCTATAAATGCTTTGCGACAGCGGAAGAATTGGCTGAGATGAGAGAAGTGGCTGCCGCTCAGGGGAAGCGGGGCGGCTACGATCGCAGGTACAGAAATTTGAGTCCGGAAGAGGTGAAAAAAAGAGAAGACGCAGGTCAGCCCTTTGTCATCCGCTTAAAAATTCCGCTCACGGGAGAGTGTGTCTACGAAGATGAGATCAAAGGGAGGGTAACGGCCCCCTGGGCGGACATCGACGATCAGGTCCTTTTGAAATCAGATGGCTTTCCGACGTATCATTTGGCAAATGTGGTAGATGACCGGTTGATGAAGATCACCCACGTGATCCGCGGCGATGAGTGGATGAGCTCGACTCCCAAGCATATTTTCCTTTACGAAGCGTTTGGCTGGAAACACCCCGTT
Organism: Chlamydiae bacterium RIFCSPHIGHO2_12_FULL_49_9; assembly: GCA_001794935.1. Lineage (GTDB taxonomy): Bacteria > Chlamydiota > Chlamydiia > Chlamydiales > SM23-39 > O2-12-FULL-49-9. The sequence goes on from MGLY01000086.1 coordinate 20,616, forward strand.
TTCATGCATATGCCGCTCCTTCTCGGAAAAGATGGGAAAAAGCTTTCGAAAAGAAAAAACCCCACCTCGATTTTCTACTTTAGAGATAGCGGTTATCTGCCGGAGGCGCTTGTCAATTTTTTAACACTCATGGGCTACAGCATGCCGGGCGATAAAGAGCTCTATGAACTAAGTGAGATCATTGAGAATTTCGATCCGAAGAGGATTGGAATTTCCGGAGCGTTTTTCGATATCCAGAAATTGAATTGGGTCAATCAGAAAAAGTTGATCGAGACGATTTCAGAAGAAGAACTTTGGCCGCGCCTTGTCGATTGGAGCTTTAGTGAAGGTTTTATGCGCAAATTGATGCCGCTCGCTCACACGCGCATTAAGACATTTGGCGACTTTATGCAGCTTTGCGACTTTTTCTTCATCAATGATTTGAAACTGATGCCGGCTATTCTCTGCCCTAAAAATGTGGCGCCTGAGGTGGTGAGCTGCGTGATCCAGGCGATCATTTGGAGTTTGGACGAGCAGGAAGATTGGACAGGCAAAGGGATCGAAGTTGCCTCTCATGCAGTAGCTGAGGCGTTTGGGCTCAATCACAAAAAAGTGATTATTCCGATTCTCTTTGCAGCAATCATGGGCAAACTGCAAGGCCCGCCGCTCTTTGAGTCGGTAACTCTACTTGGGAAGGACAGAACAAGAGTCAGACTTATGGGCGCAATCGAACTTCTAGGAGGGATCTCCAATAAGAAAATAGATCTTCTCAAAAAAGGGTGGAACAAGAAAGACTGCAAAGAATTAGCTGGGACGACTACTCCTCCAGCTTCGTAACATCCGCCTCCACAGGGGGAGCGGCTTCTAATTCGGGGTCCACCTGAGACTGAGAGATCACGTATCCGCGATGATAGGATCCGCCTGTGTTATTGCAGCTTGTAAAAAGTAGACATAAACCCGTTAATAACAGCGCTCTCATGCACCTCTGCTCCCTTTTTCTTAAATGTAATGATTGCTTAAGGGGTTGTCCATAAAAATGTACTCGAGAACAACCCCCTATCTTTCCCGGATCAAAGAGAGAACTCTTCTCACAGGTTCAAAGTCTACAAAAAAGACGTATCATTTCTCTTTGGATATCGAGGGTGCGGAAATTGCCTACCAGGTGGGAGACAGCATTGGAATTTTGCCTGAAAACGATCCGAAGATCGTAGGCGCAATCATCGACTGTTTAAAAGCCTCCGGCAAGGAGGAGATTTTTGACCTCCGCACAAATCAGACGTTTTCTTTTCAAGACTATCTTTTCCACAAAGCAAATCTGAACCGCGTAAACACCTCTTTTTTCAAACTGCTCGCTGCGCCAAGCGATCTTCTCTTAGCTGAAAAAAAAGCAGATCTCACAGCCTATCTGCATACCCACACGCTCCTCGATCTTTTAAAACTGCACAAGACAGCAGGACTCTCTCCTCAGGAACTTTGTAAATCGCTTATGCCGCTCATGCCGAGGTTTTACTCGATCGCCTCTTCGCAAAAAGTGTTCTCATCGGAAATCCATCTGCTCGTGGCTCACGTAAGTTATACAGTGAACGGACAAGTGCGCTTTGGAGTAGGCACCCATTTTCTTTGCGATGAGGCAAAAGTGGGATCCACTCCAATTCCCCTCTATATCCAGCCGTCGAATCATTTCACTCTCCCGTCCGATCCAACCACTCCGATTATTTTAATTGGGCCGGGAACGGGAGTGGCGCCTTTCCGCGCCTTTCTACAAGAAAGGATCGCGACCCACGCTCAAGGGAAAAACTGGCTCTTTTTTGGGGAGCGCAACAGCGCAACCGATTTTCACTACAGAGATTTTTGGCAGGGCCTTGAAAAAATAGGCAAGCTCAGACTCGATCTCGCCTTCTCTCGCGATCAGCCGGAAAAAATTTATGTGCAGCATAAAATGATCGAAGAGAAAAAAAGGCTCTGGGGCTGGCTGCAAGAGGGCGCTCACCTATATGTCTGCGGGGATGCGGAAAAGATGGCAAAGGACGTCGATGCCGCCCTCCATCAAATCGCGCGCGAAGAGGGAAGTCTCAATGAGGAAGAGGGAAGAGCCTATATCAAAGCTCTCCGAACGGAAAAGCGCTATCTTCTCGATGTCTACTGAGTTTCAGCTGCTGTGATGATGCAGATGCACTGCAAGCCATCGCCGCATCCAAAATCGGTAAGACCCTCTCCCGATGTCGCTGTGATCCCCACCTGTTCCAAATGAATCTCGAGCGCATGGGCGATTTTTTTTCGCATCGCATCGATTTTATCTTCAAAGCGGGGACGCTTTCCCTCAATTGTCAACGCGGCGTGGACGATTTTTTGCCGCTTGAGCGTTTTAAGAGCATGCTTTAGATACACTTCCGAGTCGGTAATCCCATCTTTGCGACAAAGATCCCTTGCAATGCCGCCCAATATGCGCACACCCGTCAAAGAGGTGATCGCATTGCAAATGGCGTGGTAGACGACATCGCCGTCTGATTCGGAACTTAAGCCCGGGACATTGTCAAAAATGACGCCGCCGATGATACACGGCTTCGATGAATCTTCAGGTAAAAAGCGGTGGCTATCTTGGCCGATACCCGTTCTAAAAATAGGATGGTGGTTTTGCATAACAGGGGAATTATGGCAGAATGGTCTAATAAATGTCGCGCCTCCACATCTGCAATACTTTTTTTGAAGAAGAGCTGGGTAGCTCCAAAAGGCAAAGCCTTAAAGATTGGCTCCGCTCCCACCCTGCTGTCTTGCAGCTCCAATATCTCCCCCTTCTCTATGCAAATCCGGACGATCTCATCCTTGTCTCCGACCTGCCTCCAAACCCCGATCCACGCCTCCGCCTCCTCGACGATCCTACTCTCAAAGGGCAAATTGAGAGCTGGGGAGCATCGCTTGCGATCAAAGCCTGGGCAGATGCAAAGGGACTCAAGTACGAAATCCCCGATTGGGACGCGGTGCGAGAAATCAACTCAAAAGCTTTTTCTTTCCTAGAATCGCCCAAACTGCCCCACGCTGCCCTTTTGAAAACTCAAGATGAGCTTAAAAATTGGATCGAAAATACTCCGGGGCCCAAAGTGCTTAAAACTCTTTTTGGAACAGCGGGCCGCGGTCATTTCCACGTGGGCTCTCCAAGAAAGACAAATGAACTCCCTTTGATTGGAGAGCCTTGGGTAAATCGCCTCTTTGACTTTAGCACCCAGTGGAAAAATGGAGAACTCTTAGGTGTCACTGCTTTTGAAAATGAGCCCACCGGCACTTATAAAGAGACGCGCACAGGAAACCCCCAAGAGCTTTTCGAGCCCTATTTTTGGGCGCTCGAAGAGCATCTCTTTCATGCAAAACCCATCTTGAAAAAAATTCAGGAGAGGGGATTTTTCGGACATTTAGGAATCGATGCCTATGTCTATCGCCTCGGCGACAAATTGCATCTTCAACCCATTGTTGAAATCAACGGGCGAAAAACGATGAGCTGGGCCGCTCTCAAGCTCAACAAAAAACACTTTCGTTATAGCCAAGCATCTAATGGCGCTTTGCCCAATAAGCTCGTGATGAATAACAAGCAGATCCGCTTCTCTCGCAATCTTAAATATTCCTAAAATTCGGCTTTCCTTATGATGGAAATAGCTCGGAGGGGAAATGGATTTGCTGAAAATTAGGGGCGGAAAAGTTTTACAAGGGCACATCAAAGCTGCCGGCGCAAAAAACGCCATGACGAAACTTCTTGTCGCCTCTCTTCTCTCGGACAAAAAGTGCACTTTCTACAATGTTCCCAACATCGGCGATGTCGAAATCACAGTCAATCTGTGCAAAGAAATCGGCTCAGAGGTGAAGTGGGATAAAAAAGCAAAAATCCTCGAAATCGTTACTCCCGAATTAAAAACCTCTTACATCCCCCAACGCTACTCCGGATCCAACCGCATCCCCATCCTCATGATCGGCGCGCTTTTAGGCAGAACGGACGAAGACATCATCGTTCCGACAATTGGCGGCGATTTGATCGGCGTGAGGCCCGTCGATCTTCACATCCATGCGCTGCAAAAACTCGGCGCCCGCATCGAATATAGAGAGATGAAAAAAGAGGGCGCCTATTTTGCCCAAGCCCATCAAGGCCTTAAAGGCGCGATCATTTCACTCAATTATCCATCCGTTGGCGCAACCGAGAACACCATCCTCGCTGCCGTTCGAGCCAAAGGAACCACGGTCATTAAAAACGCAGCGATCGAACCTGAGATCATCGATCTCATCCTCTTTCTACAAAAGCTCGGCGCAAACATTATGGTCGATGCCGATCGGACGATCTGCATCCAGCAAGCGACCCAGTTTTATGAAGCGGAGCACACCGTCCTCACTGACCGAAATGAAGTGGCCTCCTATGCCATGGCGGCGATCAGCACAAAGGGAAGAATCTTTATCGAAGGGGCAGAGCACCTCAACATGATCGCCTTCCTCAATAAGCTCCGAGAGATCGGCGGCGGCTTTCAGGTAAGACAAAATGGAATCGAATTTTTCTACGATGGCGGCCTACGGGGCGGCCTTCACCTTGAAACGGACGTCCATCCGGGCTTTATGACCGACTGGCAGCAACCCTTTGTCGTTCTTCTCACGCAAGCCTCCGGCGTCTCCGTCATCCACGAGACCGTCTACGAAAACCGCTTTGGCTACACCCATATGCTCAAAGAAATGGGCGCAGACATTGAGCTCTTTTCCCAGTGCCTTGGCGGCAAGTCGTGCCGCTTTGCCTCGAGCAGCCACCACCACAGCCTCGTCGTCAAAGGCCCCACCCCCCTGAAAGCCAAAGACATCTCCATCCCCGACCTGAGAGCCGGCTTTGCCTATGTGATGGCAGCGCTCTTAGCTCCAGAAACGACCACCATCTCCAACGTCGATTTTCTCGATCGAGGCTATGAGGAGCTTCCCGAAAAATTCGCCTCTCTCGGAGCCGACATCATCCGAGCGTCTTCTTCAAAAAAAGCAAAAACTGCCCTTCAAAGCCTGCTCCCCAAAACCCCGGTTGACATAGCCATCCCATCAGCATAAACTAGAGGGCCTCATGGCACCCTCTATACCTATTTGGAGACAGATTCAAAGAAAAAATATCACGCAGCCCGAAAAGCTCGCGGATTATCTCTG
>MGLY01000086.1:25757-32690 GCA_001794935.1 Chlamydiae bacterium RIFCSPHIGHO2_12_FULL_49_9
CGCCGAAAAAATCGCCAAGAACACCCTCGACGATCCGATCCTGCGCCAGTTCGTTCCCCTCAAAGAAGAGACCCAGTCACAGCCTGGCTTCACTCTAGAGCCGGTCCAAGATCAGCTCTTTCTTCGCTCAAAAAAAATCCTTCATAAATACAAAGGCAGAGCCCTCGTCTTAGCGACGAGCGCCTGTGCGATGCACTGTAGATATTGTTTTCGTCAAAATTTTCCTTACGAGACAAGGGCAGCCGGTTTTAACGAAGAGCTCGCCTATATCCAATCTCACAAAGATATCTCAGAAATTATCCTGAGCGGAGGAGATCCTCTCTCTCTCAGCAATGAGGCTCTCCAGTCTCTCTTCCACTCCTTAGATGCCATCTCTCACGTAAAGAGAATCCGCTTCCACACCCGCTTTCCAATCGGCATCCCAGAGAGAATCGACGACGCCTTCCTTCATCTCCTAGCGTCCTCCTCCAAGCAGATTTTTTTCATCATCCACTGCAACCACGCAAGAGAGCTCGATGGCGACATAAAAAAGGCTCTGAAAAAAATCCAACGACTCGGAATCCCCATCCTCAACCAATCTGTCCTTCTCAAGGGGGTCAATGATACTGAAGAGGCGATGCTTGCGCTTTCTGAAACGCTGATCGACACCGGCATCGTTCCCTATTATCTTCACCAGCTCGACCCCGTCGAAGGGGCCGGCCATTTTGCCGTAACAGACGCCAAAGGCTTAGAGCTCATTGAGTATCTTAGAAAAAACACTTCTGGATTTGGAGTGCCCAAGCTCGTCCGCGAAGAGGTGGGCGCATCGGGGAAAACGACTCTGACTCACCCCAGTGATATCTTCCAAGATGAGGAGAGAGCCCGCATATATAAAACGCGTCTGCTAAAAGCGCTAATCTTTTAAAAGCTTGATCTACTTGGTCGTTGATCGATCTTTGCCTTGCACGGAATCTTTTTCCGCCATGCGTCTTTTTTTCGGCAAGCTATTGTGAATGGAAACTGCATAAAACCTCACATTCTTTCGACGGTCTCGAGACCTAAAATCTCAAGGCCTTGTTTTAAGACGCGGCTAGTGAGCTCGCAAAGAATCAGACGGCTTCCCTCTTCGGGAGAGCCTTCCACTCTGCAGTCGCGAAAGAAGGCATTGAATTTCTCAGCGAGCTCGTAGAGATAATCAGTGAGCCTATTTGGGAGAAGATCGCGGGCCATCACATCGAGCGTCTCGCCAAATCTCTGAAGATGTACGCCGAGGGCGATTTCCGAGGGATGTTGTACATCGATGTGGTGTTTAGAAAGAACCTGTTTCATGTCGACATGAACTTTTCTCTTAATTCCGTTGATTCGAACATAGGCGTAGAGGAGGAATACGGCCGTATTGCCTTCAAAGCGGAGCATTCGGTCGTAGCTAAATGTGTAATCTTTGGTTCTATGAGAGGAGAGATCGGCGTATTTGATCGCGCCGATGCCGAGCACTTTGGCAAGGTGGGCTAGCTCAGTAGGGGAGCCTTCCGTTTTTCTCTCAATTAAAATCTCTTTGGCCTTATCGACAGCTTCAGTGAGAAGATCGATTAGCTTTTCTGTCTCGCCCGATCGAGTTTTGAATTTTTTCCCATCGGGACCGAGGACAAGTCCAAAGCCCACGTGATCCACCTCTACTTTTTTCGGATCGAGCCATTTTGCTTTAATCGCCGCTGCAATCACCATCTGGAAATGGAGCGATTGGCCAGAGTCTGTCACGATGATGATCCGATCTGCCTTCTCTACGAATATGCGATGGCGGATGGTCGCGAGATCGGTCGTGTCGTAGTTGTAGCCGCCGTCCGATTTTTGGATAATGAGGGGAAGAGGCTCCCCCTCTCGATTTTGAAAGCCCTCGAGGAAGATGCATTTCGCTCCATCTGAAACCGATACAAGCCCCAATCGATCGAGCTCATCGACAACCTCTTTTAAGAGGGGGTTGTAAAATGACTCGCCTCTCTCTACAAGGCGCACCTGCATCAGATCGTAAATTTCCTGAAAACCTTTCCGAGAGATATCGCAGATGATCTTCCAGGCTTTCATAGCCTCTTTTTCACCAGACTGAAGGCGAACGACTTCGAACTGCGATTTTTTCTTAAATTCGGGATCGGCATCAAAGCGCTTTTTAGCCGCTTTGTACCAGTTCATAAGAGTGACGAGATCCGTTGTCTCTTCTCCCTTTAAAACAGCAGGCGCCGAGTCAAACATGTAGGTGATGAGCATCCCGAACTGAGTGCCCCAATCGCCGATGTGATTCAATCTCAAAACGTCTTGTTTTAAAAACTCAAAGAGCCTCGCCAAACAGTCGCCGATGATGGTAGAGCGGATGTGGCCGACGTGGAGCTCTTTGGCGATATTCGGAGAGGAAAAGTCGACAACGATCTTTTGCCTTTTATGGGGCGGCATCGCTCCCAAAAGTGGGTCCTTGAGTTGTTCGTTGAGTCTCTCGGATAAAAATGGGGAAGAGAGAGTGAAATTGATGAAGCCGGGGCCCGCAATATCAACCTTGCGATACGTCGCTCTATCGTCTAAATGATCGACGATTTTTTGGGCGATAGCGCGCGGATTTTGTCCGAGGAGTTTGGCGAGGCGAAGCGCGCTGTTGCACTGATAATGGCCGAATTCTTCAGGACACGCTGCGACATCCGCTTTTTTTTCCTCCGCAGCAAGCGCTGGAAAAGCCTTGCCGATCACCTCGGTTAAGCGCCCACGTAAGAGAGCGAGCAGCGTTTGCATCTTCCCCCTATGCGCTGTGGTGGAAAGTGGGAGGAACGACCCTCTTTCCGATTCCATACTTGATGCGGTACTCTGCGAGTGCGAGCGCTGCCGAGTGGGTGGATTCCCGATTCTTCTCGGCGATTTCATAGATCGCCAAAAGAGTGTCGTAAATGTGGTGCACTTTATAGCGCGGCGATCTCGGGTTATACCCTTCGTCATCGAGCTCTGCAGCCACATTCAATAGGCCGCCTGCGTTGATCACAAAGTCAGGCGCATAGAGAATCCCCCTGTCTTTAAGAACATTCGCATGGGAGTCTTTGAGCAACTGGTTATTTGCACAGCCTGCAATCGCTTTGCACTTTAGCTGGGGAATCGTCTGATCGTTGATCACACCGCCAAACGCGCAAGGAGAGAGAACATCGCAAGGAACTTTCAAAATCTCATCGGTGGAAACCGCCTTCGCGCCATATTTCGCAGTCAACCGCTCCAGTTTTTCAGCGTCTCGATCCGACAAAATCAGCGTCGCGCCGGCCCAGAAAAGATATTCGGCCAAATGGCTCCCGACGTTGCCGAGTCCCTGAACCGCAACTGTGCGCCCCTCTAAAGAATCGGTTCCATATAACTTTTTTATTGCCGACTGAATGCCGCGGAATGTGCCCCAAGCCGTAAATGGTCCCGGATCGCCGCTGCTCTTTTCATGGGGAAGCCCAACTACATATTTCGTCGCCTTCCGAACCACCTTCACATCTTCTGTCGTGCAACCCATGTCCTCTGCACAAATATAGCTGCCGGCGAGTTTCTCAACGGCTGCGCCGAAAGCGAGGAGCATCTCAGGAGTTTTCTGCTTAAAAGGATCGGCGATAATGACGCTCTTGCCGCCGCCGAAGCCCACTTCAGCCACAGCCGACTTATAGGTCATCCCCTTGGCCAACCTCAAGGCATCTTCGAGAGCGTCCCCAAATGTCGCGTAGGGTTGGATTCGGATGCCGCCGAGGGCAGGTCCGAGCTCGGTATTGTGGATGGCAATGATCCCTACGAGGTTCAATTTTCTATCTGTCACTTTGACGACGAGTTCATATCCTTTGACTGCAGGGAGGGAAAGCTTCTCGACCTGAAGCCCGGAGGAGATTTTTTGCCCCTCTTGAATCAAAGCGGCAAGCCGTTTTTTTGCATCATGTTCTTTCTGATCAAGGAGTTGGGTGCTCATTTAAAAATCCTCACAAAAGTGCGATATATTCAAGAAAAATTTGCAGCCAGTATACCAACCCCCAGATCTGAAATCAAGCGGAGAGAGCATCCAGAGGCAATTGCAAAACTCATTTGCCCATAAAAATCGCCCTTTTGAGGTCATTTGCGTCCCAGCTCCTCACCCAACCCACCAGGGGTTGGGCTCGTCGCGGGGACCGTGGCGGCCATGCCGCCACTCGCAAATGGCCTCAAAATCATCGATTTTTCTGGGCAAAGCAGTTTTGCAATTGCCTCTCCATTAAAAAATTTGATAAGGACGCCGTAGTTTTTTCTTTAAAAAGAAAGGGAGCCCCAAAATCTGTTTGATGATAAAGCCTTTCTGCTATATCTTTGCTGTCTAAAACCATGTAAAAGTCGAGATTTTGAGGATATGATGACAGCCGCCCTCACCATTACTGCGGAGCAGAAAAACGAGCTGCTTAAGTTTTTGAAGAAGAACCGCAATACCGATTTAGTGACCATCTATCTCGCTTTTATCGAAGAGAAATACCGACTAAAGCCCGTCCTTTTTCCTCGAGACAAAACGATTTACCAAAGCACTGACGACCTCATTCGGAAGCTAGAGGCCGAAGGAAAGCTCTGGAGAGAGACAGAGATCACGATCCAATTCGGCCAGCAGAGCGTCAATGAAAATACAAAAAAGATTTATATCTGCCCTTTCACCGGAAAGGTTTTTGGCGACAACACCCACCCAAATCCGCAAGACGCCATCTACGACTGGGTTTCCACATGCCCTGAGAACAAAGAGCGCGTCGGCGGGCTTCCCGCGAAGCGCTTCTTCGTATCCGAAGATCCCGAAGTGATTAAAAACTACATCAGCGAAAGAAAAGCCTCGATGAAGAAGGTGGTTTATTCCTCCGCGATTACCGGCAAGCTCTTCAACAGCAAGGCCGCCGTGATTGAAGATTTCAAGAAAAACCAGATCAAGCTGTTGACGCTGCTCGAAGTGCAAAACCAAAACCGATTCCAGATCGAAGAGAGCTTTCTCGCCTTTATCCAAAAACACCTCTCTGAAGATAAAATCGCCGAGTTTGTCGAGGCGCTGTCACAACATCCCGAGTTTGGCTCTTATCTCGAAAAGTGGGTCGAGAGCGATTGATTTTTCTAGAGACGCTTCAAGACACTTTGGCCTTTGGCGAAAAGGTAGCCAGGACGCTGGCGCCCAACTCGATTCTGGCGCTCTCCGGGGATCTTGGAGCGGGCAAAACAAGCTTTGTCCAAGGACTTGCCCGCGGTTTGAAAATTAAAGAAATGGTTCAAAGCCCGACATTTGTCACTTTGAACTTATATGAAGCGCCTCTGCCTCTTTTCCATTTCGATCTATATCGCTTGAAAGAGGGAATGGATTTCTTAAGGCTCGGCTTTGATGAGTATTTTCGAAAGGGGGGAGTCTGTGCGATCGAGTGGCCCGAGAGAATCGAGGCGATTCTTCCCGAAGAGACTCTTTGGATCACCTTTAGTCACACAAATGAGGGCGGAAGGATTGCCGCAGTCGGAACAAAGAAAAGACGATGAGAGCTGAATTTCTCCTGTCCACTCTCTCCGAGTTTCCCTCGTTGAAAGATCCTCAGGGACGTCCTTTGCCCGAGATCGCTCTCGCAGGGAGATCGAACGTCGGCAAATCGAGTCTCATCAACCATTTTCTCGGACAAAAAAAAGCAGCAAAAACGTCAGCCACTCCCGGGAAAACACAGCTGCTCAACTTTTTTCTCATCGACGATTCGTTTCTCCTCGTCGATCTTCCCGGCTATGGGTTTGCCAAAGCGCCTGTTGAGTCGATCGAAAAGTGGTCTTCTGCAATTGACACCTATCTAAACAATCGCCCCTCGCTCAAACTCATCCTCCTTCTCATCGACTGCAGAAGAGAACCCAAGGACGAAGATCTCTCCATGATTGAGTGGGCGAAGACGATGCAGATTCCCTTGCTGATCATTTTCACAAAAACCGACAAACTCAAAGCTGCAGAGCTCGACCTTGCATTGAAAAAAAATACAAAAAGGCTCGGCTGCGAAATCATCCCCTACTCAGTAGAAAACGGGAGAACCAGAGACTGGCTAATCAAAAGAATCCGGGGAATTTTATGGGCCAAATAAATCAAGAAATTTTTGTCTGTCTCGATTGCGAATCGACGGGTTTGGATCCAAAAAATGATCGGATTGTCGAAATTGCCGCAGTGCGCTTTACCTTCTCAAAAATTTTGCAAAAGTTCGAATCGCTGATCGATCCTGAATGCGAAATTCCCCAAATCTCTCAAGATATTCACAAAATCACAAAAGAGATGATTCAGGGAAAACCGAAAATCAAAGAAGTTCTCCCCGAGCTTTTAAAGATGATCGACGGACACGTCATTGTTGGCCACGGGATCGGATTTGACATCGCTTTAATTGCAGCAGAAGCCAAGCGCAACCAGATTCCGGCGAATATTGAAAAACAGCCGTTTATCGACACGCTCCGCTTAGCCCGTCTCTACGGGGAAAGCCCGATCAATTCGCTCCAGCAGCTCAGACAACACTTCAATATTGAGCCTGAGGGGGCGCACCGCGCGATGAGCGATGTGATCGTCAACATCGAGGTGTTCAAATACCTTTCGAAACCTTATCAGACAACAAATCAGATTTTGCAAGTCCTGCAAAAGCCGATTAAGTTGAGAGCTATGCCGCTCGGGAAACACAAAGGGCGCAAATTCGACGAAATTCCAATTGAGTATCTCCTTTGGGCCGAGAGGAAAGATTTCGACCAGGATCTTCTCTACTCGATCCGCTCCGAATTAAAAAACCGAAAGCGGGGCGGTGGCTTCGAACAGTCGGCATCTCCATTTTCTGAACTCTGATCATTGACTAAAACCCGTCTGCCGTCATATACACAACGTGATTCAAAATTTGGTTTTTGGCTGTGCCGGCATCCCAATCTTTCCATCCGCGTTCGGGGGCCCCTATTGAAAATAGGGAC
>MGLY01000086.1:32723-36320 GCA_001794935.1 Chlamydiae bacterium RIFCSPHIGHO2_12_FULL_49_9
AAAACTTCTTACTTGTAAACAACTCTCGCCTAAAGGCGAAAGCTTTTGACTTAATATGTTAAGTACATACCGTCAATTCAGGCCGGCTTACTTCGGCCCCACCTATGGAGACCAGACATGCGGCGTTGAAGTCCGCATGCCTTTCTCCACAGGCTGTACATTTAAACACCTGCCCTACACGCAGACCCTTCTGTCTGCAGGTAAAGCATACCTGGCTCGTATAGGCCGGGTTCACGTATTCCACCGCAATCCCCACCCGCCTGGCTTTGTATTCAACAAATTGTTGAAGCTGGGAAAAACTCCAGCCTGCCATAGAGCGGTTTCTGTGCGGGTTCCAAACAAGGGTTTTCTTGCGGATGTGCGTGAGCCGTTCCATCCGGATCAGTCCGGCGTTGTGCCTTTGCGCATCCAAGACAAGTTGTTTGGAAAGTTCGTGATTATGGTGCCGGATCTTTCTTCTTTCATATCCGGAGAGCTATCTCAGTTTCTTATGGGAGCCTCTCGTTGCTTTCGATTGGAGGCTCGCCCGTATTTTGGCTCTTTGTTTTTTAAAGTCCTGTCTGCTTGCGCCTTCAAGGAAGAACTCCGTGGAAGTATAGACGGTATTGATAAGTCCAAGATCGATGCCGACAGCCGGGCCTTCTTTAAGGGGAAGTTCTTCCTCCTCAACCACAATATTGAGATACCACTCTTTTCCTCTGCGAACCAATGTCGCGCAAGTAGGCTTTTTTCCAAGCAAAGCCTTTTTCTGATAATCTCCAATGCACAAAAGGGCTTTCTTTCTTCCTTGCAGGGTTGTCAGGGAAACCCGAAAGTCCTTTTCCCAAAAAGTAAAAATCCTGGCGTCATACTCAATGCTTGCGTTGCGAAACTGCTTGGGCAAAGGTCTTTGTTTCCTCTTTTTTCGGAAAAGACCGGCAGAGACTCTTCGGATCGCACGAACGGTCAGATTGGCGCTGAGTTTAAACTTCTCCCGCACTTTGGCGTAGACCAATCGATGCAGCTCTATGGGATTGCGAACTTTTGCCTCCAAAGCTTCCTGCAAGATGGCATCGCATGCCTGTCCAAAGGCCTCTTGCGTTTGCAAAAAAGCGGCTGCAACATTTTGCGCGCACTGCAATTTGCATCGGATGGTTCTTGTCGACATGGCGGAAAATGATACGTTTTAGCAAAATATTTATTCACCAAAAAAGAGGAGCGGCAATTCCTCTCGGCCCTAAAGGACCGAGTTTCCTTGCCGTCAACAGGATGACAAAATTGACGATTGAAGATCTCCCTTTAAAAGGCAGGCGCGTTTTGATGCGCGTCGACTTCAACGTCCCTCTTTCAAAAGAAAAGACAATCACCGATGACTCTCGGATCGCAGCTGCCCTTCCCTCTATTCAATACGCCTTGAAAGAGGGCGCCTCGCTGGTTTTAATGTCCCACTTGGGCCGCCCCAACGGCAAACCCAATTCCGCCTTTTCTCTTTCGGTCTGCGCAAAAAGGCTCTCTGAACTTCTAAATAAACCGGTTTTAATGGCCCCTGATTGCGTAGGGCCTGATGTTGAAAAAATGGCCTCCCGTTTGAAGCCGGGCGAAATTTTGATGTTGGAAAATCTCCGCTTTCACGAAGGAGAAGAGTTTCCGGAAAAAGATCCAAAATTCGTCAAAGAACTCGCCTCTCTCGGCGATGTGTATATAAACGACGCTTTTGGCACTGCCCACCGCGCCCACTCATCGACAGCCCTCATTGCAAAGTATTTCCCAGAAAGGGCCGCTGCCGGATTTTTGATGAGTCAAGAGATCTCTCATCTCTCCCCTTTGCTTGAAAATCCCGAACGCCCTTTCTACGCCATCATCGGAGGGGCAAAGATCTCGACAAAAATCGGAGTGATGAGAAATCTCTTGAGAGTCGTCGACGCTCTTTTTATCGGGGGGGGAATGACATTTACGTTTCTCAAATCGCAAGGAATCCCGATTGGAGGATCTCTTTGCGAAGATGAAGAGCTTAAAACGGCAGCCGAGCTTTTAAAGGCCTATCCGAAAAAAATCCACTTGGCATTAGACCTCGTTGTCGCCGATGCCTTTTCCAATGATGCAAAGAAAAAAACAATCCCGGTCGAACAGGGAATTCCAACAGGCTGTCTCGGGATGGATATCGGATCTAAAACAGTTGAAGAGTGGTCCCATTTTTTAAAGAATGCGGCAACAGTATTTTGGAATGGTCCTCTCGGGGTTTTTGAGATGCCAAATTTTGCCATTGGAACCCAAAAGATCGCCGAAATGCTTGCAGCGTCTCGCGCTCAAACGATTATAGGAGGGGGCGATTCGGTCGCCGCCATCCACCAGATGGGCCTCGCCGATCGGTTCGCCCATCTTTCCACAGGAGGGGGGGCCTCGATGGAGTTTCTCGAGTTTGGCCACCTTCCCGGAATCGACGCGCTATCTGACAAAAAATAATTTTATTTCTCTCGGAAAATATCCCCATTCTTCGTTTCTATTAATGATCAAATATGCGATGATGTGGACATATCAACGACAAAGTACAGGGGATCTAGAGTCAATGTATGCAATCGGGTAATACGTCAGAATTTGGAAAGTGGCGTTCCTTTTTCTGGCCGATCCACCGTTGGGAACTCAAAAAATTCCTCCCAATGCTCTTCATGTTCTTCCTCATTTCCTTCAACTATAACGCCTTGCGCGGATACAAAGACTCCATGGTCGTCACGGCTCCCCAATCTGGGGCTGAGGCGATCCCCTTCATTAAAGTTTGGGCCATTCTCCCCTGCGCTATCCTTCTGACTTTTCTTTTCACAAGGCTTGCCAATCGCTTTAGCCGTGAAAAAGTTTTTTACATCATGATGTGCATGTTCTTGACTTTCTTCTTCGTTTTCACTTTTGTCCTCTTCCCGGCCCAGAATCATCTCCACCCAAATGAGTTCGCCGACAAACTCCAGCTCCTCCTCCCGGACGGTTTTAAGGGACTCATTGCCATTTTCCGCAACTGGACCTTCACCCTCTTCTACGTGATGTCTGAGCTCTGGGGGACAGCTATTTTGACCGTTCTTTTCTGGGGCTTTGCCAACGAAGTGACCCATGTAAGCGAGGCGAAACGCTTCTACGGAATCCTCATGATCGGCGCAAATATCGCAGGTATCTTTTCAGGTCAGATGTCGATTTTCTTCTCGGGCGACACTTTCCTCCCTTGGCTTCCCTACGGAAAAGACGCATGGGAGCAGTCGGTTCTCTTTCTCAACTGTGCGATCATCGCATCCGGGGTCATCACCATCGGGATTTTCCGCTGGCTGAATCGGCATGTGATCAAGCCGTCCGAAATAGCAAAGCCAAAAGAGCCGAGCGAAAAAATCAAGATGTCGATGCGGAAGAACTTTTCCTATCTTGCAAAATCGAAATACCTCGTCTGCATCGCTCTGATCGTTCTCACTTACAACATCGCAATCAACTTGATCGAAGTCGTCTGGAAAAACCAGATCAAGCAGCTCTACCCCAATCCGACCGAATACAACATCTACATGGGAGAGGTGATGACCCTTATGGGCATCATAGCGACTTTAGCTGCTGTTTTTGTGACAGGAGGAATCATCCGAAAATTTT
>MGLY01000086.1:36340-37548 GCA_001794935.1 Chlamydiae bacterium RIFCSPHIGHO2_12_FULL_49_9
CGGGCTCGGCTCTCTGCAAAACTGCCTCAGCAGAGCTTCCAAGTACACGCTCTTCGACGCCACTAAAGAAATTGCTTTCATCCCGCTTAGCAACGAATCGAAACTCAAAGGAAAAGCTGCAATCGACGGCGTCGGGTCGCGCCTCGGCAAGTCGGGCGGCTCAGTCATCCACCAAGGGCTTCTCCTCTTCTTTTCAACCGTTAGCGCCAGCACACCCTATGTAGCTCTGATTTTCCTCGCCGTTGTCCTCGTTTGGATCCTATCCGGCATTTCTCTAGGCAGGCAATTTGACGCGCTGGTCTCTAAAGATTCCAAAATCGAGATCCCCGACCCACTCCCCGAGGAAAGTCCCGAGCCGGAGCTGGTGAAGACCCCTTCCTAAAACTTAATTTTAATCGTTTATACCCAAACGGCGCTCTATTACAATAAAAGCCTGTTCGGAAATCTATACTTAGATTATTTGTAAAAATTAATATGGAAGAAATCATACAGTTCCTATTTGAGCACGCGCAGTATGCTCACTGGATTGTCTTTGGCGCTTTAATGTTGGCAGGGTTAAATATCCCGATCAGCGAAGATCTGATGATTATCCTGAGCGCAACAATCGCTGCGACAATCGTTCCTGAAAATACCTACAAGCTCTTTGCCGGAGTTTTTCTCGGCTGCTATATCTCCGATTGGGTTTGCTACTGGATTGGGCGCTCTTTTGGCCCAAAACTTTGGAATATTTCCTGGTTTGCAAAGACATTTGATCGAAAGAGAATCGATCAGGTGCATGAGTACTACAAAAAGTATGGCTTCTGGACCCTTCTCATTGGCAGGTTCATTCCGTTTGGCGTTAGAAACTGCCTGTTTTTAACAGCGGGTCTTGGGAAAATGCCTTTTGGCAAATTTCTTTTGAGCGACGGGATCGCCTGCATTACCTCAAATACAGCTCTTTTTACCCTGACTTTCTTTATTGGGAAAAACTATCAAGCGCTTCTCGATTCGATAAAAACTTTTAATATTTTCCTCTTCGGCGCCTTTGTGGTGTCGGGAATTGCCTTCTTTTGGTATAAAGGTAAGAAAAAAGCCTCCGCTTAAGCCCCTAAAAGCTTACCGGTTTCCGTAGCATCATGATCACGATATCGAACAGCCTTTCTTTTCTAAGGGCCCCCCTTGCATTTTTATTTTTGCAAGAAAGTTCTTCTTTGCGGATTCTGGCCATC
>MGLY01000086.1:37571-43755 GCA_001794935.1 Chlamydiae bacterium RIFCSPHIGHO2_12_FULL_49_9
CGTCGATGGATACCTGGCAAGGCGCTACCAATCGACGAGCCGCTTCGGCGCAATTCTCGACCCCTCGATGGATAAATTCTTCGTCTATTTCGCTCTCGGCGTCCTTTACTACGAAGGGAAGCTTGCCTCTTGGGAAGCGGCGTCGATGCTTTCGCGCGATTTCTTCTTATGTGTTTATGGGCTCCTCATGATTGCGATCGGCCGCTGGAAAAATGTCGTCTTCCGCGCGATTCGTTGGGGGAAGGTGACGACCGCGCTTCAGTTCATCGTCCTCATCGGCCTATGTATTGGAATCGAGTTTCCCTGGTACGCCTACACTGCATTTTTTCTTATGGGATGGCTGGCTTTCCTGGAACTCTTTCAAACCAGAACCCAAACCTCAGAAGCGTGATACTTCAACAGACGTTCTCGGCAATGCGATCTCGGCTCCTGCATCGTGAATGATGCGGTAGATCTCAAGAAGAATCTCCTGCTTGATCTTGGTAAAAGCCTCGTGGCGAGTTGTCAACGAATAAGCCTTCACCTCGATCAAAAGAGAATCGGGGCCGATCGAATCCAAATACACCTCGATCGATTCGTGGTGATCGAGCTCAGCGCTCGCCTTTAAAAAGGTTCGGATTTGGTCGACAATCGTCTGCGCTTTGTCAGCATCTTCAAACCGAATCCGGAGCGTCTCTTCGAGCTTTCGGTGGGTCATCCTCGAGAGATTGAGCAAGAGTTCGGTAGAGAAAACCGAGTTGGGAATATAGACGGGCCTTTTATGGACATCGCGAACCGAGGTGAAATACCAACCGATCTCCTCAATTGTTCCTGTGATCTCTTTCCCCGGAATTTCAATGAGATCATTCGGCGTAAAGGGTCGGGTGATATAGAGCATAAGCCCGCCAAAAAAGTTCGCAATGACGTCTTTGCTTGCAAATCCAATAGCCGCCGCGCCGATTCCCCCAAAGGTGAGCAAGGGGACGATATTCAGCCCAAAAAAACCGAGAATGAGAAGGAGCGATAAAAACAAAACGCAGATGGTAAAAATTTTTGAAATAATCTCCATCGAAACGGGATCAAACGCGAGTTTGCCTTTCACCCTTCGATGAGCGATTGCATTGTGAAAGACTTTTTTCCACCGGATCAAAAACCAGCCCACGCAAACGACCACGCTGACATTCCGGAGCATCGCGATCCAGGAAAAAGAATCCCCCAAATTGAGCGCTGCGGCTGCGGCTCGAATCGAAAAAGAGAGGAAGAGAACCCAGAGGACAACACGCGCTGGCAAGAGAGCTGCCGAGTCGAGGTGGACCCGCCAGTCATTTTCTTTGAGATGCCCTTTTTGCCTGGATCGAAAAAGGGCCCTATTCAAAATAAAATTTGCAAAAACCAGGAGAAACGCGACGACGCCGATCTCTAAAATCCACGCCTGTTCCTGCCAGGTTTTGCTCCACTGAAAATACTGCATCTTTCCCTTTACAAGGCTTTCAGATAAAATAGGCTCTTATACGCTAACTTCAGGTTTTTTTCATGGAAATTCTACGCGAATCGATCTTCATTTCTTCTCTAAGAAGTTTTTGTCGGATGTTTTTTGCCGTCTCCGGCATTTTCATCGCTCTGGTGCTCCTCACCACTCTTTATTCCGCTATCGCCTCAACAGGAGCGATCGAGCCCAAAACAACTGTTACCTACCTTCCCAATGCGAAGGGCGTCCGAGAGTTGGTCCCCCATAGCTCCCCTGTTGTTTTGGAAATCAAATTTCACGGAGTGATCGGCGACCCAAAAACCCTCGACACCAGCACAATCCAAAATATTCTTCTCGATTCCAGATCCGGCCTGTTTGCACATAACCGCGTGAAAGCGATTCTCCTCCACATGAACACCCCAGGCGGCACAGTCGTCGACTCCGACAACATCTACCAAATGCTGAAAGTCTATAAAGAACGCTACAAAGTGCCGGTCTATGCCTACATCGACGGGCTCTGCGCTTCAGGCGGCGTCTATATCTCCTCAGCGGCAGATAAAATTTTCGCGGGGCCTGCGAGCATCATCGGCTCGGTCGGCGTTGTGATCGGACCTTTTTTCAACGTCTACGATACGCTCCAAAAAATTGGCATCAAAGCGCTCACCATCACAGCAGGACTCGACAAAGATATGCTCAATCCGACTCGCCCCTGGAAGCCGGGAGAGGACGCCTCTTTGAAGGCCGTAACTTCCTACTTTTACGAGCGCTTCGTCGATGTCGTCACAAAGGCTCGCCCCAATCTCGACAAAGACAAGCTCATCTCTCAATATGGAGCCAATGTGTTTGATCCGGTTGAAGCGCAAAAACTGGGCTATGTCGACATGGCAAATGCAACCCGAGATGAAGCATTAGCTCTTCTGCTCAAGGAGGCCCAAATCGACGAGGCAAGACCCTACCAAGTCGTCGAGCTCGAGCCCAAATCGGATCTTCTCTCCGCATTTCTAACTAAATCGCCGCTCTTCACAGGAAAAGTGGAGCACTCGCTCGATACAGGAATGCCCGCAATCAGAGATCAGTTCGCCTATCTCTACCAACCATCTTCTTCCGGGTCAAAATAGATGGATCGCCTTTTCATTCTCGATGCCGTCAACTATCTCTTCCGCTCTTATTACGGCATCGGGCCGATGACAAATGACAAAGGGCAATCGACGAGCGCCCTTTTTGGTTTCATCCGCTCGGCGCAAAAGCTGATCCGCGATTTTTCTGCAGATCATCTCGTCTGCGTTTTCGATGGGCCCGACAATAAAAAGTCGCGCCAGGCCGTCTACGCCGACTATAAGATGCACAGAAAAGGAGCGCCTGAGGATCTCTTCCCCCAATTCGAGTGGGCCTATGAGTTTTGCGAAAAAAGGGGCATCTCCACCCTTTGCGTGGAAGGCGTTGAAGCTGACGATGCGATGGCATCGGTCGCCGTCTGGGCAGAGAAAAAAGGGACAAAAGTCTATTTATGCTCGAGCGATAAAGATTTGATGCAGCTTGTCAGCCCACAGATCTTCATGCTCCATCTTCATAAAGACAATCTCCTCATCGACGAAGGGAAAGTGAAAGAGCTCTACGGGGTCCGCCCCGACCAGATGCTCGATTTTCTCGCGATCATGGGTGACGCCTCAGATAACATCCCGGGCTTGGAGGGATTTGGCCCAAAGACGGCGGCAACCCTTCTTCAAGAATTTGACACGCTCGACAATCTTCTCGCCAACCCCGAAAAGGTGAAAGGGGAGAAAAAGCAAGAGGTTTTAAAGACGCAAAAGGGCCAGGCTCTCATGAGCCGAGAGCTCGCCACTTTAGACATGAATGTGCCCATTCCCCACGATGAGGATTTTTATCGGATCAAACAGTTCGATAAATCAAAGCTCATCGATTTTTTCCACCGGATGAACTTCAACTCCCTTCTCAAAGAATTAAGCCAGGAGGCTCCCGCCGCTTCCAATCACAAAAAAAAGACAGCCCAAATCGACAAACACGATTACCGACTTATCGATGAAGAAGATGGACTCGATCACCTCCTGATGCGCCTTTCAAAAGAAAAAGAGGTGGGACTCGATACAGAGACGACAGATATCCATCCCTTCCTCGCAAAACTCGTCGGCGTCGGTTTTTCGTTTCAGCCGGGCGAAGCCTGGTATATCCCTTTAAATGGAAAGATCGGCGAAGAAAAAGTTCTAAAAGCCCTTCGACATTTTTTCTCCCACGCCAAATGCTCATTTTTCGGGCACAACATCAAATACGATCTCCACATCCTTGGAAATGAGGGGATAGAGCTCAGACAAATCTGCTTTGATACTCTTCTGGCGTCTTATCTCATCAACCCCCAAGTGCGCCGCCACAATCTCGACGATCTGGTCTTAGAGGCGTTTAAAAAAGTCAAAATCCCTATCGAGAGCTTGATCGGCAAAGGGAAAAATGAAATATCGATGCGCGATGTCCCGATCGATAAGGTCAAAGACTACTGCTGTGAAGATGTCGACTACACGACAAGGCTCAAACTCCATTTTGAAGAGGACCTTCAAGAAAAGAAACTGGATCATCTCCTTCGCGACATCGAACTGCCCCTCTTGCCAATTCTCGCTAAAATGGAGCGAACGGGCATCTATCTCGACAAAGAACTGCTCGAGTCGCAAGGGAGAAGAATCAACCAAGAGATCCAGGTTTTAAAAGAGGCGATCTTTCAGGAAGTGGGCGCTGAGTTCAATCTCAATTCCCCCAAACAACTCGGCGAGGTCCTCTTTGTGAAAAAAGGGCTCTCTCCTCCGGGAAGAAGTAAAACTGAATTTTCTACAAGCGCAGACGTATTGGAGGTTTTGGCAGAGGAGAGTCCTTTCGTTCAGCTCATCCTCGATTATAGGGGGTTAGAAAAACTCCGCTCCACCTACATTGAAGCCCTTCCCCTTTCGATCCACCCAAAAACGGGGCGCATCCACTGCACTTTCAACCAGTCGGGAGCTGCGACAGGGCGCCTTTCTTGCCAGGATCCGAATTTGCAAAATATCCCGGTCCGGACAAAAGAAGGAATGGCGATTCGATCTTGCTTCAAGCCTAAGGGCGAAGGATTTAGTTTTATCGGCGCCGATTACTCGCAAATCGAGCTGAGACTGCTTGCCCACTTCAGCGAAGATCCCGCTCTTTTACACGCCTTTCAGACGGGCGGAGACATTCACCAGCACACTGCATCGATCGTCTTCAATGTCCCCTTAAGCGAAGTGACATCGGAAATGCGCTCTCGGGCCAAGACAGTCAATTTCGGCATCATTTACGGACAAGGCCCCTTCGGCCTCTCCCGCCAGCTCCATATCCCGATGAGAGAAGCCTCCGAGTTTATCAAGACTTATTTTGAAAGATACCCAAAAGTCCTCGGGTTTCTCGAGTCTTGCAAGGAGAGCGCCAAGAAAACGGGCGTATCGAAAACCTTGACCGGGCGCCTTCGCCCCATCCCTGAGATCGCCAATCAAAATCCCTCGATTCGAGCCGGCGCCGAAAGGCTTGCCTTCAATACCCCCCTGCAGGGGACCGCCGCAGACCTGATCAAAATGGCGATGATCGAAATCGACCGGGAAATAGAGAAGCGGAATTTGAAGGGAAAGATGATCCTTCAGATCCACGACGAGCTGATTTTTGAGGTTCCGGATGAGGAAATCTCTCTTTTTAAGGTCCTTGTAAAGGATAAGATGGAGCATGTGCTCAAGCTGAGCGTCCCCATCGAAGTGCATATCGCTGTTGGCAAAAATTGGGCCGAATGTTAAAATTAAAAAGAATTGCTATCACAGGCGGGGTAGCGAGCGGCAAGACGTCCGTTTGCCAGCTTTTTAAAGAGCTGGGAGCCTTCGTGGTCAGCGCTGATGCGATCGTCCACGAGCTTCTTAGACCCGATACCGATCTCGGTCGGCAGATCATCCTCCAGTTCGGCACCGAAATTCTCGAAAATGGAAAATTCAGCCGCAGGATTCTTGCCGAGAAAGTTTTTGACGATTCGAAGCGGCTTGAAATATTGGAAGAGCTGCTTCACCCGGCAGTGCTCAAACAAATCGAGGAGCTCTACTCGCGGGCCCGCAAAGAGGGAAAATACTCCTCGTTTGTTGTGGAGATCCCCCTTCTTTATGAGATTGACAAAGAGTCATTTTACGATGTCGTCATTGCCGTGCTCACAGATGAAAAAGTGGCAAAGAGGCGATTTGAGCTCGCAGGCTTTCAACCCGAAGAATATGAAAAGCGAATGAAACGGCAAATCAAGCCAAGTGAAAAAGCATCGCGAGCCCACTACACAATTCAAAATAATGGAACACTCGAAGACTTGCGAAAACAAGTTGTCAAATTGAACCAAACCATCCAAGAAACTTAAATAAAGTTAGGAGTTCTTCCTTAATGAACCAGAATCCGCAAACCGAGCCGCAAAATTCAGAAAACGGCCACCCGCCAGCATTCGAAACCGTCACAAAAATTTCCGATCTGCAGCGGATGAATATCGACCAACTGCAAAACTACGCCCGCAATATCGGCCTCAAGCACACAGCCTCTCTTCCCAAATCGAGCGTCGTTTTCGAAATCGTCAAAACGATCTCGGAAAGACCAAACGAAGTTCTCTACGGGGAAGGCGTTCTCGAAGTTCTCCCCGACGGGTTTGGGTTCCTCCGCTCTCCGAACTACAACTACCTCCCTTCTCCTGAAGACATCTATGTCTCT
>MGLY01000086.1:43783-51210 GCA_001794935.1 Chlamydiae bacterium RIFCSPHIGHO2_12_FULL_49_9
CGAGTTCTCTTTGAGAACTTAACGCCACTTTACCCAAATAAGCGCCTTGTAATGGAAACGACAAGAGAGAGGCTCTCCACTCGCGTGCTCGATCTCGCAGCGCCGATCGGAAAAGGGCAGCGCGGACTGATCGTCGCTCCCCCCAAATCAGGTAAAACGATCCTGATGCAGCACATTGCAAACGGCATCGAGGTGAACAACCCCGAGGTCACTCTCATGGTCCTTCTCATCGACGAGCGCCCCGAGGAAGTCACCGACATGATCCGCACCGTAAAAGGAGAGGTCATTGCCTCTACCTTTGACGAGCCGCCCGAAAGACACGTTCAAATCGCTGAGATGGCAATTGAGAAAGCGAGAAGACTCGTCGAGTGCGGCTATGATGTTGTGATCCTTCTCGACAATATCACGCGTCTGGCCCGCGCCTACAATACCGTCCAGCCCCACTCGGGGAAAATCCTCTCCGGCGGCGTCGACGCAAATGCACTCCACAAGCCAAAGCGCTTTTTCGGAGCGGCCCGCAACGTCGAACAGGGCGGCTCCCTCACGATCATCGCAACAGCTCTGATCGACACGGGATCTCGTATGGACGAGGTGATCTTCGAAGAATTTAAAGGAACGGGCAACATGGAACTCGTCCTCGATCGAAGATTGGCTGACCGGCGCCTCTATCCTGCAGTGGACCTTATCAAGAGCGGAACGCGTAAAGAAGAACTTCTTTACCATCCGGCTGAGCTTGAGAAAATTTATCTCCTCCGCCAGGGAATCGCAGACCTCACTCCTGTCGACGCAATGAACTTACTGACTGCCCGTTTGAAGAAGACAGCGTCGAACGCTGAGTTCCTTCTCTCAATGAAGGATTAGTGGAGTTTGCATCAAAAACCCTTTTTCTATAAAAGGGAACTTGGGAGACTATTGAATATGCGAATCGTTACCCTGGTCATTGGTTGTCTTGCAATTCTTCTCGGCGGTTTTTGGTCTTGGAACGCATTTCCAAAGATCCGAACTAAAATTGAAGATTTCATCAGTTCAGGAACTTTTCAGACGCTGGAAGTTCGCTATTCGGCGGAAGCGATCATGGATGCGCACCGCAAAGAGCTCTTGAAAGATGGCGATCATGTCTTTCTAGAGCCGACCCTCAAGTTCATTCCTTACCTCCTGATGGATGTAAAATACAACCGCTCTCAAGACAAAACAGCGGAAGGCGTCATCCTTTGGGGGCTTGTCGACGGCGAAATGGTCATCAATACGGGGACGTGGGAAAAAACTCACGGGTTTACCGATTGCATCGCGACAAGCGCCACTCGCCAAGAATTCAAGATCATCAACGCTCTTGCCTCTCGCGGCGGCGCTTGGGATCGGGAAGGACTTTCCAAATTTTTAAACATTGAAAACAACATTCTCGATAGCTGGGTCGACACGTGCCGCAAGAAAAGTCTGATCGTCCAAAACGGCAATACCTACCGTCTGCACATGCAGAATCCCAAACTCCAAGTCATTCCGGAGACAAAGCTTCAGCAGTGGCTTGTCACAAAGCCGACCAAAAGAGCGCTTCGCGTCCCGAACCGATATAGCCCCTCTCAGATCGAAAACATTGCCCGAGCCGCCTTCGGCAATGACTTTGCGATCCGCAAGACAACTAAAATTTTTCTACCCGTCTATAGCATCGTCGTCCAAAATCCGGACGGCTCTCAAATGACGACCTACTGGAATGCCCTCAATGGCAAACGGCTCGCCTCGTCTCCCTACGACGTAGAATAGCGCCCTTGCTCAAAACAGCCAATTCGCGTAAGATTTTCTCTTTGCTTTCATGGAAAGATGGCTGAGTGGCCGAAGGCACGTCCCTGCTAAGGACGCATACTCCTAATCGGGGTATCGAGGGTTCAAATCCCTCTCTTTCCGAATTCCCTAAAATAGAAAAAGAAATAACAGGATCCTCGCGAAACGCGAGGGCAGGATCGCTGCTATCGCAGCGGCAGGATAGGAGAGAGAAAATTTCTTTTATCCTGCCGGCGCTTCGCCGATCCTGCCCACTCGCCTCGAGTGGATCCTGTTATTTCACTTTCTAACTTCCAAAAAACATCTCTTTTGGTAGTCTTCTTTTTATGGCTGACAACGAAAAGAAAATGCGCATCCCTCCCAACTCGAAAGAGTCGGAGATGATGGTTCTCGGCTGCATGCTGACGAGCGTGAACGCTCTCAACATCGGAGCGGACAGTCTGGATGATTCTGATTTCTACTATACAGAACACCAAACCATTTACACCGTTCTTAAAGAAGCTTACCGCGCAGATAAACCGGCAGATATTCACCTGATTGGCGAAGAGCTCAAAAGAAGAGAGCGTCTCGACGCAGTGGGCGGCATTAGCTATCTCACAACGCTTGCTCAATATGCGGGCACCTCTGCTTTCATCGAGGAGTACATCAATCTCGTTCGGGAAAAATCCATTCTCCGCCAGATGATCGGAGCTGCCCAAACGATCGAAAGGGTAGCTCTCGAAGAGCCCGCCGATGTCCTTGCTGCCCTCGATTCAGCGCAGAGCCACTTCTTCAACATCTCCCAAGAAAATCAACAAAACTTGGGCCTTGCTCTCAAAGATCTTCTAACCGGACTTAAGGCTGAATCCAAACTCCCTTACTTGAAAGAACTTCAAGCGCGGCAGCAGCGCTATCAGGAAAAAGGTCCGGAAGATGCAGGAATTACAGGCCTACCCACCCACTTTATCGATCTCGATAAAATGCTCAACGGCTTTAACACCTCTAACTTGATGATTCTCGCAGCGAGGCCCGCAATGGGTAAGTGCGTAGTTGGAGATACCTTGATTCTCGATCCGGAAACCGGCGCCTTAGTTCAAATCAAAGAAATGGTTGCAAACCGAACAGGAACAGTAGCGACGCTAAACCCTAATTGGAAGCTTCAAAAGACTACCCCAGCTGCCTATGTAGCAGACGGAATCAAACCCACCTTCAAAATTACTACGGCTCTTGGGAAAGAAATTGAGGCGACAGCCGTTCACCCTCTTTTAACAGTCAAAGGGTGGAAGCGCTTAGAGGAGTTAAAAGTAGGAGATCGGATCGCTCTGCCGCGAAAGCTCCCCTATTTCGGCAAAAAGGAATGGCCTGACTATCAATTGAAAATTTTGGCTTATTTTATTGCCGATGGCGGCCTTACAAACACGGTCCCTGGCTTCACAAATACAAATCCTAAAATCGTTGAAGACTTCAAAGAAGCAGCTCATGCATTTGGTCCGATCTCTATTCGCAAAAATGAGGGCGGAGGAAGAGCCCCCACATATTCTACTAGTTTAAACCGAGAGCCTCTTAGGGAATTAAAACAGCGTTTTTCTCAAGCTGCTAAATCTTTATCTCGTTTCCAAAAGAAAACGATGTCTCAGGTCGCTTCCTCTTTAGGTTTGTGTGGAACAAATCACTACCCATGGGCAAGCGGCGAAAATGCACCTTCCTATTCTGCTGCAATAGCTCTTGAAGAAACGTTTCCCGAACTTCCTTCTTTCACAGAAGCCGTAAGAGAAAATCCAATTACAGTCTTCCTAAGAAAATGCGGCATCATGGGGAAAAATGCTCATCAAAAATTTCTCCCCTCCATCCTTTTTGAGCTGAAAAAAGAGAATCTAAGCCTTTTTATCAACCGCCTTTTCTCCTGCGATGGCACTGCCTACGTCGCTATTTGTGGAGGAAACCCTTTTGCGGTAATCGCTTATAGCAGTGTTTCTAAAACCTTGATTAAGCAGGTGCAACATTTGCTACTGCGTTTTGGCATTCTCTCTAAAATCCGAAAAAAGCAAGCAACAGCTAATTCAAAGACTTTCTCCTCTTTTGAGCTAGAGATTCACGGAAGAGAAGATTTGATCCGATTCTGCGAAGAAATCGGAATTCATGGGAAAGAAAAAGCCGTTGAATCTGTCCTTCAGAGAGCTCTTGCAACTCCATCCGGCTGGTCTAAAGACACTATGCCTCTTGAAACTTGGGATTTGATTCTGGCCAAAAAAGCAGACAGGAGTTGGCCCTCTCTTTTCAAAGCAAAAGGACTTGCCGCGCCTTCGAATTTACACGCGAGAAAGCGCTCTATTCGAAGAGACACACTTAGTCGTATTGCCCACGTGTTGGACGATCCGGAACTGATGCAGCTCGCCTCTTCCGACGTGTATTGGGATCGAATTACAGAAATCACGCCGACCGGCGAGAAAGAAGTTTTCGATCTTTGCGTGCCCGAAACTCATAATTTTGTGGCCGGGGACATGATTGTTCACAACACAGCTCTAGCCCTCAACATCGCTGAAAATATCTGCTTCCGCAACCACGTACCTGTTGGCGTGTTTTCTCTCGAGATGAGTGCCTCGCAACTTCTCCACAGAGTCATTTGCTCCCAATCAGAAGTGGAATCAGACAAAATCCAAACTGGCTCTCTCAACGGCTCTGAATATCAGCGCATTGTCGCTGCCGTCAACAACATGCAAAAGCATGTGATGATCATCGACGATCAACCGGGACTTAAAATTACCGACCTCCGCGCCCGCGCTCGAAGAATGAAAGAGTCTCACGGCGTTGGATTCATCGTCATCGACTACCTCCAGCTCCTTTCAGGATCGGGAAACATGAGATCCGTCGAAAATAGACAGATTGAAATTTCAGAAATTTCCCGCATGCTGAAAAACCTCGCTCGCGAAATCAACGTGCCAATCCTCTGTCTTGCTCAGCTCTCTCGTAAAGTAGAAGAGCGGCAAGGCCACCGCCCCATGATGAGCGACTTGAGGGAATCGGGCAGCCTCGAACAGGACTCTGACGTCGTAATGTTCCTCCTCCGCAGAGAATACTACGATCCATACGACAAGCCGGGCCTGGCCGAGCTCATCGTCGCAAAAAACCGCCACGGTGGAGTTGGCAGTGTTAATCTGGCATTCCGCAAAGAGATCGCCCAATTTGCCAACTATACACCGATTCACGGACAAGCTGAAGTTGGGAAAAAGAATAAAGAAGCTTTTTCCGCATTTTCTCCCGAAGACTGAACCCTTGCACAATTTTATTGAATTCAGATAGATTCGATGACTCCAAAATCAGGAGCGGATCCTTATGCTTCGAATCTTTTTGTCTTTGCTAGTCGTTATTCCCTCTTTACTTGTCGGGAAAGAGAAGATCTGTCTAAACATGATCGTCAAAAACGAAAGTCAAATCATCACGCGCTGTCTCGACTCTGTTAAGCCTGTGATCGATTACTGGGTGATTGTCGACACAGGATCGACAGATAACACGATCGAAGTGATCAAAGAGCACATGAAAGACATTCCGGGAGAGCTCCATGAACGGCCCTGGGTCAACTGGGGGGCAACTCGCACCGAGGCATTCAAGCTCGCCTTTGAAAAGGGGGATTATATTCTCTTCATGGATGCAGATGACATTTTGGAGTTCGATCGGGAAAAAGGCTTTCCCATTTTGACGGCCGACCTCTACCATATGTGGCGCGGCAACAAAGGATTTACCTACTTAAAACCTCAGATTGTAAAAGCAAACCTTCCCTGGAGATGGGTCGGAGTCACGCACGAATACTTAGACTGTCTGGTTCCTTACAGCTCAGAGACTTTGGAGGCGGTGAAATATGTCACTCTCGATGGAGGAGCTGCATCCAAAGAGCCAAAAAGGAAGTTTCAGAAAAACGTCGATCTTCTCGAGCAGGGACTAAAAGAGGAGCCCGATAACGCGAGATACGCCTTTTATCTCGGAGAGAGCTACCGCGATCTCGGGGAAAAGGGAAAGGCTCTCGAGGTTTATCAAAAAAGAGTCAACATGGGAGGCTGGAGCGAAGAGACTTTTTGGTCGATGCTCCAAATTGGCCATCTGCTTCGCGATATCGGCCTTCCTTCCAACATTGTAGAAACCGCCTATTACAACGCGCACGAATTCCGTCCCCATAGGCCCGAACCGGTCTACTATCTCGCGGAAATCTACAACGAACAAGAGGACTATGAAAAGGCGTATGCCTGGATAAAAAGTCTGCAGTCGATTCCAAAGCCTCCAGAAAAAGACTCCCTTTTCAACATAGATTGGATTGAGGAATACGGTTTATTGTTTCAACTCTCCATCTGCTCTTACTATGTGGGTCAGTATCAAGAATGCCTCGCGGCTTGCGACAAATTGCTTCAGATAGATTACATGCCGGAAGGCTGGAAAAAACAAACGGGGATCAACCGCTCTTTTCCACTCGCAAAGCTTGAAGAGATTAAAACAGAAGACGACTTGAAATCGGTAGATGTGGCAACGGTCTCTCCAGCGGGAGAGGAAGTCGCCGTTGACCTATCGGTTTCTTCAACCCCCTGAAACGCTATGATTTTCCGCGCTCTTATATGTGGACTGCTGCTGCTTTTGAACTTCTCCTCTCTTGATGGAGCTGTCAAAGAAAGGCCTAAAAGAAAGACTCGCTACGAGCTTTCCATTTGCGCTCTGATCAATGAAGATATGAGGCACCTAAAAGAGTGGATTGAGTATCACAGAGTGATCGGCGCCGACCACTTTTATCTCTATGATACGGGGAAAGGAGATAAATCCAAAGACGCGCTCAAAACCTATATCAAAACGGGAGTCGTCTCGCTGATTCGATGGAATGAATACGACGCCCCAAAAGATGAGAAAGACATTTCGATTTGGTCTTTAAGCACGCAGGTGCCGGCATATGAAAATGCAATTCACGTCCGCGCCGCCTCGAATACAAAATGGCTCATCTGTTTGGACTTAAACGAGTATCTCGTTCCGCAAGAAAGTGACTCGATCCTCAATGTGCTCCAAAAATATAGCGATGCTCCGGGGATATTGATTCCAAGCGACTGCTTCAATTCCTCTGAAGGAACATCTGATCTGGGCAGTGACCTCACCATTCAACACAGAGAGCTGATCTCATCTCCCGATGAGAACTCTTTGCGGGCGGTGAAAAAAATCATCTTCAAGCCATCCCTTTGTTTAGGATTTAGCTGGCCTCCCTACGAGTGTCTTTTCAAAGACGACCTCAGCCCCACCGAACTGAACCGCTCTGAGCTCAGAGTCAATCGGTATGTTTATGAAGGAAAGCCTTATGTAGAAAACCTGAAAAAGAAACTTCGGGTCGACAATCGAGCGCTGACAGATGCAGAGCTTACCGCTCTATTAAAACAGGGATATCAAATTGAAGATCAAGAGCGAGCTATCGATCGGTTTTTGCCAAAGCTTCGCGACCGCCTCGGAATCGGATTACCTTGGGATAAACAATGACCGCGCATTCAAAAAATGAGCTTGCAGGG
The DNA here is from genome assembly GCA_001794935.1 of Chlamydiae bacterium RIFCSPHIGHO2_12_FULL_49_9. Classification (GTDB taxonomy): domain Bacteria; phylum Chlamydiota; class Chlamydiia; order Chlamydiales; family SM23-39; genus O2-12-FULL-49-9. The sequence continues at coordinate 51,067 of MGLY01000086.1, forward strand.
AGATAAAAAAAAGTTTAGGATTTCCACCCTGAACTTTTTAAACACTACTGAAAGTAGATCTTGTTGGGTCCCATTTTTCACTGTTTTTCGTTGATTCTTCTCCTATCCCTTTTTTTTTCTCCACTCCCTCTTTTTTCTAAAGAT
>MGLY01000087.1:0-13843 GCA_001794935.1 Chlamydiae bacterium RIFCSPHIGHO2_12_FULL_49_9
GATTCCAGGACGCTCTTTACGTGCAAAACATCAGCTATGCAAGCCATAAAGCGGTTGAATTTGCAGATAAAAGCATGGAGATGATCTCCTACTATGCAATTCTCGCATCGACAGAGCTCGCCCACGAAAAAGGAACCTATCCGACCTACAAAGGCTCCAAATGGGATCGAGGCTTCATCCCTCTCGATACGATTGACCTCCTCGATCAAGAGCGCGGGATCAAAGTCGACCTCGACAGAACCGCCTCCATGGACTGGACCCCTGTTCGCCAGGCGATCAAAAAGCATGGGATGCGAAACTCCAATACCATGGCGATCGCTCCAACCGCAACGATTGGAAACATCACAGGAGCAATCCCCTCAAACGAGCCAATTTACAAACACCTGTTTGTCAAATCGAACCTCTCCGGGGAATTTACGATTGTAAACCCATTCCTTGTCGAAAAGCTGAAATCGCTCGGCCTTTGGGATGGCGAAATGATCGACGATCTCAAATATTTTGACGGGTCGATCCGCGAAATCGATCGAATTCCGGACGAAGTCAAAGCGATCTTCCTGACCGCCTTTGAGATCGAGCCCGAGTGGATCGTCGAGTGCGCGGCCAGACGCCAAAAATGGTTGGACATGGGACAATCGCTCAACCTCTACCTCGCTGAGCCAAGCGGCAAAAAGCTCCACCAGATGTACATGCTCGCCTGGGAAAAGGGACTCAAAACGACCTATTACCTTCGCTCTTTGGGCGCCACCCAAATCGAAAAATCGTCGATCGACATCAACAAGCGCGGCTTGCAGCCTCGCTGGATGAAGAACAAGTCAGCCTCGAGCAATATCGTCGTCGAGAGAACAGAAGAAGAAAAACCCAAAGCGTGCAATTTAGGCGAAGGCTGCGAGAGCTGCCAATAGAAAGGTGTAAAAATGAAAAAAACAAAAACCGCCGGATCCGAAAAACGGGTCAACGTAACTGAAAAACGGCTGATCAACTGTCACGCCGTCGACGTAAACCAACTCATGCCGCTCAAATACAAATGGGCCTGGGAACACTATCTCAACGGATGCGCAAACCACTGGATGCCGAACGAAGTGCCGATGGGAAAAGATATCGAACTTTGGAAATCGGACAAGCTCTCGGAAGACGAAAGACGGGTCATCATGCGCAACCTCGGCTTCTTCTCCACAGCAGAAAGCCTCGTCGGCAATAACCTCGTCCTTGCGATCTTCCGCCACGTGACCAATCCCGAGGCGAGACAGTTCCTCTTGAGACAGTCTTTTGAAGAGGCAATCCATACACATGCCTTCCTCTACATCGTCGAGTCTTTGGCTCTCGATCAGGGGGAAGTGTTCAACATGTATAACGAGATCAACTCGATCCACGATAAAGACAAGTTCGAGATGCAAATCACCGAAGACATCTTAAAACCGGGCTTTACGACCTCTACTCAGGAAGGGGCTCAAAAATTCCTCGAGAACCTGATCGGCTACTACATCATCATGGAGGGGATCTTCTTCTATAGCGGCTTTGCGATGATTCTCTCCTTCCTCCGCCAAAACAAAATGGTCGGAATTGGAGAGCAGTTCCAATACATCTTGCGCGATGAGACAGTTCACCTCAATTTTGGTATCGATCTCATCAATGGCATCAAAGAGGAAAACCCCGGCCTTTGGTCGGCCGAGTTCCAAGCGAAAACCGCAGAGAAAATCAAACACGCGGTAGAACTCGAGATCAAATACGCAGAAGATTGTCTCCCGCGCGGTATTTTGGGCCTTACCGCTCCAATGTTCCGCGACTATGTGCAGCACATCGCAGATCGCAGACTCGAAAGAATCGGCATGAAGGCGCTCTACAAGTCAAAAAATCCATTCCCCTGGATGAGCGAGACGATCGATCTCGGCAAAGAGAAAAACTTCTTCGAGACGAGAGTGACCGAATACCAATCGGCCTCATCTCTCAGTTGGTCTTAAAATAAAGAAGCCTCCCCTTAGTAGGGGAGGCTCTCCACCTTATGGCTTCTTGGGTTTTTGACCGCATCCGCATCCGAAGAGGCGGGGAGCTGCGTCCTCATTTTCTTCTTCTGGCACAATCACGACCACTTCAGAAGACTCTTCGCCTCCATTTGCGAAAACAGAAGAAACAGCAAAGCAGCTCATTGCGAAAACGAGATAAGATCCGAATTTTTTCATAGATAGTCTCCAATTAAATGGTTCACATGAACCGCCATGACTTTACAAGAGGTCTCCCTTTTCTGAACAGAATTTTATTTAATATAAATTCTGCGCTTAGTAACTAGAAAGTATGGATCTATTCCCGAAAGAAAACGCGCCCGATTTTTCAAAATCCAAAGAGCGGGACGCATTTGCCAAAGATACGTCGACAAAAAAAGAACTCCTCCAAAAAGAGCTCAACACAAACCAGGAAGAACAGGTTCTTCTCTCTAAAAGAATCCGCGCAATGAGAGAATTTCTCAATGAAATCTCTTCCGACGATCCCCAATACGCAATGCTCGCCGCCCAAATTCAAATGGATCAGATCGAGCTCGACGAGCTCAAAAATAGAGAAGAGATTCTCGTCGAAAAAATTTCCGCAAATTGATTTTTTATGGCATGCTCCACCCTTTCGGGAGGCTGCCATGTCAAAAGAACCCATTGAAAAACTCGAAGAGATGATCGCCCATCTCCAGTCGGCAAAAAAAGAGTTCAGTGAGGATCATCTGGAACTTGAAGCGATCCTCAAAAACCTCCTCTCCTCCCCTCCCCCCGCCGGAACCAAAGAGCACGCCGCCTACATTCAGGCGGAGGCTCAGATAAAAGAGCTCAAAGAGCGCGTCTCAAAAAGACACAGCGAACTCATGGAGACTTTAAAAGAATTTCTATAACTTGTTCTGTATCAGTCTATTTCGTATTTTATATGCGCAATAAAATAAATTTTTATATAATTGCGATTACAGACCGTAAGGAGATTCCATGGCTAAACGCGCTAGACGAAAAGCGAAGTCGAGAAAAACCGCCCGCAAGGCAGTGAAAAGAGAAACCGCTTTGCGCAAGAAATCTAAGAAGGCAGGTTCTAATAAGCGGGCCCATTGGAGCGCCTTCAGAACCCTTCAGAAAAGAGTCGATAAAGCTTGGGGCAAACTTCGCTCTGACGTAAAGAAAAAAGCCTCTGCCCAAGTCATCCTGAAAGACCGCAACGAGCTGCTCCTCCTTCTTGGCGAATGCAACTACATGGCCAAAGAGTGCATGCGCGTCTCCCGCAAAAAAAGATAACTGAAAAACATCTGGGAATAAATCTGGACCCACTCTATACTCCCCTCCTCGTTTTAAACTTTTATCACTGTGTGGGCACATGAACCTATCTCACTAAAAAGTTTCAGTCGATTTTCGGGTTCTTTTGAGCCGATTTTCGATTCAAATTGCAGGGGCAATATACAAATGTCGATATTGCCCCTGCAATTTGAATCGAAAATCGGCCAAAATAATCCCGAAAATCGACGAAAAATTTTAGTGAGATAGGTTCATATGTCTTGTTTACCTCCAGAAAAAGGCTTCAACGCCGATGTTCTCTCCTCATTTTTGAGTCAGATTGAGAAAGGATCTGAAGAAAACCTGATTGCATTCTTCCAATCGAAACGTTTTCCGATTAATTCAAGAGCTCCGACTACGGGGCATAGGCCGATCCATTTTGCTGTGATTTATAAAAGAGAACAACTCCTGCGCTATTTAGTTGAGAATAGAGCTAGTCTAGATGTTCAAGATGCGCGAGGATTTTCTCCTCTCCATTATTCAGTCCATCTCACCTATGTTATCGGGGTCGAAATTCTTTTGAAAGGAGGGGCTTCGCGTGAGATTTTTCCCGGTAACACCCCAGAAATCCTTCTTCAACGGATGATCAACAATCCACAACATAGCTCGCAACAACTGGAAATCGAACAAATCCGCTTTCTTTTCTCCTTGCCAAAAAGTTCCCCCCCTGAAAGACAGCCTGCGCTTCTCCCCTCTCTTGGCGATGAATACACGCCAGAAGAACTTCTCGCCCTCGACCTCGATCGAGATGGGCCCGCCTCGAGCGTAAAGCGCGATGAACTCAAAAAGCTCCAATCCGCGATAGCAGACGCTTTTGCCAAGCGCGAACAAATTCAGGAAACCAGTTATAATGTTCGGAGGCTGTTCCCCGACGAAGTCGCCCTTATAGAGTTAGCCCTTAGACGTGCAAATGAAGAGCTTTACCAAGCCTGTGTAGCCTTCAAGACCTGCTAATTCTCCATTTTGCTAAATTGCAAAATGAGATACCCTCCTCTCCCATGACAATGGATGCAATCGACGCCACCGGCCAGAGCTATAAGGGATTTCTCATCACAAGATCGCTCCGTTTGCCGGAGCTTCAAAGCATCCTCATCGAGCTTGTTCACGAGGAGACGAAGGCAACAGTTCTCGCGATTGAAAATAACGACCCTGAAAACCTCTTCTGCCTCTCTTTTCAAACCTTTCCGTCCAGTTCCAATGGGGTCGCCCACATCTTGGAGCACACGGTTCTTTGCGGCTCAAAAAAATTCCCCGTCAAAGATCCTTTTTTCGCCATGACCCGAAGAAGCCTAAACACGTTTATGAACGCGATGACAGGCCAAGATTTTACCTGTTATCCGGCGAGCTCCCAGGTGGAAAAAGACTACTTCAATTTGCTCGAGGTCTACCTGGATGCCGTCTTCCATCCCGAGCTGAAAGAGGTGAGCTTTTTACAGGAGGGACACCGGCTTGAGTTCTCCGATAAGAAAGATCCGAAAAGCCCTCTGCAATACCAGGGCGTCGTCTACAATGAGATGAAGGGGGCGATGAGCTCTATTGAATCGCGTCTTTGGCAGGCGATTGCCAAAAGACTCGTCCCTGAGCTTCCCTATGGACATAACTCGGGCGGCGATCCGAAAGAGATTCCCTCGCTCTCCTATGAAGGACTCCTCGAATTCCACCGAACGTTTTACCATCCTTCGAGATGCCTCTTCTTTTTCTACGGCAATCTCCCTTTGAGAAAAAATCTCGACTTCATCACGGAAAGAGCCTTGAAGGGCGTCAAACCGATTGCGCTCTTAAGCCCGCTTCCGCGCCAAACCCGTCTAAAAAAGCCGATCTATGCTGTAGACAGCTATCCGGTCGCCGAAAACGAATCGTTAGAAAAAAAGGCCCAAATTTCTTTTTCCTGGCTCACCGTTCCGATCTCCTCGCAAGGAGAAGCGCTCGCCCTTTGTCTTTTAGAAAGCATCCTCACCGACAACGACGCATCTCCTTTGAGCCTCGCGCTTCTCAATTCAGGACTCTGCACGCAAGTCGACTCATCGATTGATGTGGAAATGAGCGAAATCCCCTGGATTATCGTCTGTAAAGGGTGCGAAGAAAAAGATCAAGACGCTCTCACTGAAATCCTCTTCAAAACGTTAAAAAAAATCGCTTCCCGTCCAATCCCGGATGAAAAGATCGAAGCGGCGCTTCACCAGCTCGAATTTCAAAGGACAGAAATTGGCGGCGAAGGGGGCCCTTTTGGGCTTACTCTCTTCATGCGCTCAGCTCTTTTAAAACAGCACGGCTCCGATCCGGAAAGCGCTCTCTTGATCCATACGCTCTTTCAGGAGCTCCGAGATCGGCTTAAAGATCCCGATTACTTAAACAATTTCTTAAGAAAATATCTGATCGACAATCCCCATTTCGTGCGCCTCACTCTCAAGCCCGATCCAAAACTTGCCTTAAAAGAAGCTGAAGAGGAGAAAGAAAGGCTTAAAACAATCGGCTCCAAGCTCTCCAAAGCGGATGCCGAAAAAATCGTCAAACAGTCTGAGAAACTCGCCTCGTATCAGGAGGCGATCGAACACCAGTCGCTCGAGTGCCTTCCGAAGGTCACTCTTCAAGATGTTCCTCTCCACGCAAAAGATTTCCCTCTCAAGACATCTAAAAAGGGGAACCTCTCCATCTATCACCACAGCGCATTCACAAACCAGATCCTCTATGCCGATTTTGGCTTCGATCTCCCCGACATCGAGATCAAAGATCTCTCGCTCCTCTCCTTATTCGCAAAACTTTTGCCCGAACTCGGCTGCGGCGGCAGAAGCTACGCCGAAAATCTCGCCTATCAAGAGGCGTATACAGGAGAATTCGACGCATCGCTCTCTCTCCATGTTTCGCAAGAAGATCCCGATCTTTGTAGACCCACATTCTCCATTCGGGGCAAAGCGCTTCACCGCAATCGAGAAAAGCTCTTCCACCTCTTCAAAGATGCAGTGACTAGTTTAGACTTTTCCGACAAAAAGAGAATCGATGAGTGGCTCTCTCAACATGCAACCGAACTTCAAAGCGAACTGACAAGAAGAGCCCTCGCCTACGCCGTTCAAACTTCTTTAAGCGGCTTTTCCAAAGCGTCTTTCATCTACAATGAGTGGCACGGCATCCCTTACTACCAAGCCGCCCTCAAATGGGCCAAAGAGGGCAGCCTCAAATTGATCCCCGAGCTAAAAAGGCTCCAATCGCTCCTCTTCAGTCTTCAGGCGCCTCACCTTGTCCTCTCTTGCAGTGGGGAACAATTCGCGTCGATTGAAAAAGAGAATTTTTACGCCCTTTCAGAGCTCTCTTCCCAACCTGCCCCTTCTTGGAAAGGAGCCTATCCTCTCACTTCGGTCAAGCCGCAGGCCCGCTTCATTGCGGCGCCGGTCGCTTTTAACGCCTATGGCATGCGCACCGTTTCTTATAGAGATGGCGATGCCCCCTTTTTGCTCCTCTCGACAGAGCTTTTCGGCAATGTCGTCTTGCATAAAGAAGTCCGAGAGAAGGGAGGCGCATACGGTGGAGGAGCTCAATATTCTCCCGCAACGGGCAATTTCCACTTCTTCGGCTACCGCGATCCCCACGTTGAAAATACGCTCAAAGCCTTTCATAAGGCGATCGACACAATCGGCTCGGGCTCTTTCACAGAGCAAGAGCTCGAAGAGGCCAAACTCGGCGTCGTCCAAGCGCTCGACGCCCCCGTAGTTCCCGGCAATCGGGCAGCCGTCGCATTTGCCTGGCTAAAAGCCGGGCGAACTCTTGCCGCCCGCGAGGCATTTAGAAAAAAAATTCTCTCTGCGAAAAAAGAGGACATCACAAAAGCAATTCAAAAACATCTCTCTTCACAAAAAGGGGTTCTCGTCTCCTTTTTGGGACAAGAACTTTTTGAAAAAGAAAAGCTCTCCTCAACCCTTTCTGTTCTACCCATTGAAAATTAGATCTCTTTCCAGTAAAATCCAAACCTCGTGAATGGAGGATATATGTCTCTAGAAAAAAAATTTTTAGCCGTTGCGGCAGCTGCTTTATTTCTTGCAAATCCCGCTTTTTGCGCGCCGAAACCAGCCGACACCGGCTTAAGCCTTCTCGAGCAAACCTCTCAGGCCTTCACGCAAATCGCCGACAAGTCGATGCCGGCGACCGTCTTCATCAAATCGCAAGTTCAAGTAGAAAACCAGGGAATCAATCCCTTCGAGATGTTCGGCGACGACATTTTTAAGAGATTCTTCGGCCAAATCCCCCAACAGCAGCAACCCCAATCTCAGCCGCAGACCTCTGCCGGTTCCGGCTTTCTCGTCAGCTCAGACGGCTATATTGTCACAAATAACCACGTGATCAAAGACGCCTCTGAAATCACCGTCATCCTCAACGATGGAAGAGAGTATACGGCAACCGTTAAAGGGACTGATGCGCGCACCGATCTGGCCGTCATCAAAATCGATGAGAAAGATCTCCCTTTCCTCACCTTTGGAGATTCTGATTCGCTCCGGGTTGGCGAATGGGTTGTTGCGATCGGCAACCCATTTGGCCTCGAAGCGACTCTCACCGCGGGCGTCGTCAGCGCAAAAGGGCGACAAGATCTCGGAATCGCCTCTTACGAAGATTTTATCCAAACCGACGTCGCCATCAACCCGGGCAATTCGGGAGGGCCGCTCCTCAGTCTTCAGGGCGAAGTGATCGGCGTCAATACCGCCATCTTTAGCCGCAGCGGCGGCTACATGGGGATCGGCCTTGCGATCCCGAGCAAAATGGCGCAGAACGTGATCGATCAGATCCTGAGCGGCGGCTCTGTGAAAAGAGCTTATCTCGGCATTATTCTACAACCTGTCGATAAATCCCTTTGCGAGGCGCTCTCGCTCGATAAACAAGAGGGAGTTTTGATCTCTGAAGTTGTGAAAGATTCCCCTGCCGAAAAAGCGGGCATACAACAAGGAGACATCATCCTTCAATACAATGATAAACCTGTCAAAAGCGTCTCTAAATTCCGCAATGAGATCGCGATGATGAGCCCGGAGACAAAACTCAAGCTAAAAATCCTCCGCAATAGCAAAACCATGAATCTCACCGTTCCTCTCGGCTCTCAAGCAGAAGGCGAAGTAATCTCTGCCGAACTCATGCAAAAGTTGGGCCTTGAGATTGAAAACCTCTCTCAAGAGCTCGGCGCAAAACTCGGCTACTCGCCGAATACAGGAGTCGTCATCTCTAAAGTGAAGCCCGGCTCAGCCGCCGCCCTCGCGGGCCTTCGCCCCTCGTTCCTCATTACGGGCGTTGCCGTGAACCTCAACAATCAAAAACCCGTGAAAAATCTCACAGAGCTCAACGAGGCTCTCAAAGAGCTTGGGGACAAAAAGCATGTGATTTTGATTGTGCGCCACCAGAACTACCAGCGCTACTACACGATGAAAATCAATTAACAAGACGCTTTCTGCCAAACTAAAAAACATGATAACGCCTTCGAAACGAAGGCTAATGATATGCATGTTGGCGCACCCAAACCCCACTAAAATAAGAAACCTTCTATTGGGGTTTGGGGCTTCCCCAACATGTGTATCCTTAGCTGCGCCTCGCAGCGTTAATCCTCAGCCACGCTTCGTGGCGTTATCATGTTATTTTGTCTTATCCGGCAAATTAAATCTTATCTCGCCTCTCCGATCTCTGTGATGAGACGCAAGATCCGATCGAGTTCTACCTGAGCTGCAAAAGCAGATGGCGATGGCCCTGTTTGGATCATCTGGTGGAGCATCTCTCTTTCCCGCATGAAAAGAAAAGACGCCTCGAATTTAAGAGGATCGATCTCCTCGATTTTTCTTTCAAATTCATCGACTTGTTGTCTCACAAGAGCGAGCTGCGCCTCGTGGATCTCTTTGGCAAGTCTCTCTACTTCCAGCTCAGCCCCCTCCTTCTCTTTTTCCGCCGCCTCCAATTTCTTTTCCAAAAGGGTAATTTTCAGCCTCTGTTTTTTTGTCCCCGGAACGTGGACTAAAAGAACAGCTTCCGTAAGGAGCGAGTCGGAAAGGCCCATGCAGGAGGTGAGAAAAATAAGGAGAATGATCTTCTTCATTTCAATTGGTCTGTAAATTCTCGAAAGTCGGGATCGTCTTTAATCGCCTGAAAGGTGTCCTCTTTTAAGAGCGACGCGGCGTCGAGCCCCCCATACTGCCACGCTGTCTGGAGCCACCCGCCCGCAGGCTTTGGCTGCTTTGCCCTTGCAAAAGCGCGCGCGTTGTCGAGGGCCGCCTTTTGTGTGGGCGCCGTCTGATAGCAGGGAGCCGAGAGTTCCATCACAAGGGCGTCATTTTTTCTCTCGGCCGCAAGCTCATGGAGAAAGACGAGCGTGTCATCAGCCAAATGGTCTTTGATGGGGAGCAAAATCTCATACGCCTCGTCTCTTTTCCCCTCTTGCTTGTAGATGAAGGCCAAATACTGCGCCGCCGCAAAGGCGAGAAGCCCCTTGCCCGCTTTTTGCTCTACCTCTTTTAAGAGCTTTTTTGCCCCCTCTTTGTCTCCTTGCTGAAGCAGCCCTTCCGCTTTTAAAAGAAGATCCCGATTCTCATCGTCTCGATCGCTCCGGGTCGCAAAGCGGCTCTTTCTCCAGGAATCAAAACTTTGAAATGCAAAGAGGAAGAAAAAGGCGCCAGCTAAAAACCACCGAATGAGAAAAAAATAAAAAGAGAGGAGAGCTGAAATCACAGTCCCGATGAGCAAAGAGGCTTTATACCCCCTCACGCCAAAGCTCGCCTCCAAAATGATCCTTAAAAGCTGTCCGCCATCGAGCGGCATGACGGGAAGCAGGTTTATAATTGTCCAGAAGAGATTCGCCACCTGTGTGATGCGCAAAATTTTCCAAATTGTGGGAGAGTCATTCCAGTCGAACTGCAACAAGAAAGTAGCAATGAGAAAGAGGAAAAAGCCAAAAAGAGGACCGTTGAACGTAATGAGAAATTGCTGCCAGAATTTGAGTTTTGGCCCCTCATAAGAGGTTACGCCGCCAAGGGCGATCAGCTGGATCTTCGCTTTTTGTTTAAAGAAAATTGCCGTCAGCGCGTGCCCATACTCATGAACCACTACAGAGACTAAAATGATCCCAATCCACACAAGAGCGCCAATCAAATTCCCGCTGTTTAGGTAACCGATGAGGGCGGCAAAGACCCAAAAAAACGGGTGTATCGCAAGGGGAATCCGTCCGGGGATGACTATCATTTTTCTAAAGCCTTTAAAACAGCCTCGCCCATCTTGGCAGGGCTCTTTGTGATGATAGCCCCCGCCTTTTCGAAGGCTTTGTATTTGTCTTGAGCGCCTCCCTTGCCGCCCGAGATGATCGCACCGGCGTGTCCCATCCTCTTTCCCTCAGGCGCTGTTGCCCCCGCGATGAATACCGCAACCGGCTTTTTCGAATGTTTTTTGAGCCACTCGGCCGCTTGCTCTTCCGCATCGCCGCCGATTTCTCCGATGAGTAAAATGGCCTCCGTCTGAGGATCTTTTTCAAAGAGCTCTAAAACATCGATAAAATTTGTTCCGTTGAGAGGATCTCCTCCGACGCCGACGCAGCTCGATTGGCCGAGACCCAAATTCGTCGTCTGCCAGACCGCCTCATAAGTGAGCGTCCCCGATCTCGACACAATCCCCACCTTGCCCTTCTTGTGGATGTAGCCGGGCATGATGCCGATCTTGCATTCGCCGGGCGTGATGAGCCCCGGACAGTTCGGTCCAATTAAACGGGACGTTTTTGAGGCGCTCATCACCCGCTTGACCTCCAACATGTCCCTCACCGGTACGCCCTCAGTGATGCAGACAATAAGGGGAACGCCCGCATCTTCCGCCTCCAAAATGGCGTCGCTCGCAAAAGGAGCCGGAACGAAAATGAGACTCGCATCGGGCTTTACTTTTTCCATCGCCTCCCAAACGGTATCGAAAACAGGCACGCCTAAAATCTCAGTGCCCCCCTTTCCGGGAGTGACTCCCCCAACGAGTTTGGTTCCATACTCCTGACACTGCTCGGCATGGAACTTGCCGGCTTGCCCTGTAATCCCCTGAACGATCACTTTGGTTTTTTTGTTGATGAGTATGCCCACTTTCTACCTCTTCGAAACTTTGACAGCCATCTCAGCCGCTGTCTGAAAATCATCCGCCGTGTGGATCTTTAGATGGCTTTCCTGAAAGAGCCTTTTCCCCTCTTTGACATTTGTCCCCTCCATCCTCACAACGATCGGCGCCTTGATGTCGAGCTCTTTAGCCGCATGGATGACTCCCTCTGCGAGTGTTGCGCAGTTCATAATGCCGCCGAAAATATTGACGAGAACCGTTTTGACCTTTGGATCGGACAAAATGATCCGAAAGCCTTCCGCGACTTTTTCCTTTGACGCGCTGCCGCCCACATCCAAAAAGTTCGCGGGCGAGCCCCCGCAAAGCTGGATGATGTCCATCGTCGCCATGGCGAGTCCCGCTCCATTGACCATGCAGCCGATCTCTCCGTGCATCGCGATATAGGCGAGGTCGAACTCTTTGGCTGCGGCTTCTTGAGATGACACTTGGCTCGGATCGTAAAAAGAGACCATCTCAGATTGTCGAAAGAGCGCGTTGTCGTCGATGCTGAGCTTTGCATCCAAAGCCACAATCTCTCCCCCCTTCGCAAGGACGAGCGGATTGATCTCGAGCATCGAAGCGTCTGTCTCGATAAAGCATTTGGCTAAAGCCCTTACTATCTGAAAGCCCTTCTTCTGCAAATCCCCGCTCCATCCCATGAATTTGCACAGTCTCAGAAGCTGATAGGGCTTCACCGTTCCATCAAATCCGAATGGCATCTTTAAAATTTTCTCGGGGCTCTTGTGGGCGATCTCTTCAATCTCCATGCCACCCTCAGGCGATGCGATCAAAAGAGGGGCCGCTTTTGCCCGATCGACAACCGCGCCCAAATAAAACTCCTTGGCAATATCGACGGGCCTTGAGATCAACACTTTTTTCGCAATGACACCCTCTGCGCCCGTCTGCCGATTAACCATCTTCATGCCGATGAGATGGCTCGCTATGCTATAGACCTCATCTAAAGATTTGGCGAATTTTACCCCGCCGGCCTTTCCCCTTCCCCCTGCATGCACCTGGATCTTGATCACGGCTTCTTTGAGATTCATCGAAGACGCCACCTCTTTAGCCTCATGGGGACTTGTGGCGACGCCGAAGTCGGGAACGGGAATCCCATACTTCTTTAGCACCTTTTTTGCCTGATACTCATGTAGATCCATGGAAAAAACCGTTATTTCATTAGAAATCGGTAGCGGTAAACATGTAATGCTGCCACCCTAGAGATTTGCTCCGTAGGTCAGGTCAACGATAAGAACGATGTAACGATATAACGATGCAGGGAAGCCCTGCAACCCATAAAAAGGGGGTTCGGGGCCTCCCCGACGTTATATCGTTAGCTGCGCCTCGCAGCGTTCATCCTTAGCCACGCTTCGTGGCGTAATCGTTAACCTTGGTTCGGATGGGTAGGCTTGTGGAATCGAGCATTACATGTTTACCACTACCTAGAAATCTCTTATCGGCTATTATCCCCTTTCTGATCAACAGTGAATAGGCCGATGTTTGATTTTTTAAAAAAACCATTATCTATCTTCACAAAGCTCTCCAAAAAGATCCGCTCTCTTCTGTCCGGCTCTCTCGACGATACCGCCTTCGACAACCTCGAGCAGCTCTTTTATGAGGCGGATCTCGGCGCCTCGGTTGCGGCGGAACTCACTGATAAAGTGCGCGCGCTCTACAAAAAAAATTCCAACCTCTCCACTGAAGAGATCCTCTCCTTTTTGAAAAAAGAACTCCTCGCCCTTTTCCCTCCGACTCCTCCAAAAAAACTCCACACTCCCCACATCATCCTCATCGTCGGAGTCAACGGAAGCGGCAAAACGACCAGCCTGGCCAAGCTCGCCTCCACCTACCAATCAAAAGGAAAAAAAGTGCTGATTGCCGCCGGAGACACATTTCGCGCGGCCGCCTCCGATCAGCTGGAGACTTGGGCCAAACGGATCAATGCCGACATCGTCAAATCGCAGCCGAATAGCGACCCCTCGGGAGTTGTCTTCGATGCCCTCGCGGCAGCTAAAGCACGCCATATGGACATCGTCCTCATCGACACGGCAGGGCGCCTCCAGACAAAAACGGATCTCATGCAAGAGCTCGCCAAAATCCGAAAGGTGTGCCAAAAGCAAGTTCCCGACGCGCCCCATGAAACGCTTCTCGTCCTCGATGCAACGGCCGGGCAAAACGCCCTCGACCAAGCCAAAACCTTCCACCAATTTACCCCAATCACAGGGATCATCCTCACCAAGCTCGACGGCTCCGCCAAAGGCGGCATTGCCATCTCCATTCAAAAAAACCTCCAGATTCCCATTGAATGGGTCGGAACCGGCGAGAGCGCCGAAGACCTCGCCCCGTTCGATCCCCAAAATTATCTCGACGCCCTTTTATCATAGTTATTTGAGGCAATTGCAAAACTCATTTGCCCATAAAAATCGCCCTTTTGAGGTCATTTGCGTCCCAGCTCCTCACCCAACCCACCAGGG
>MGLY01000087.1:13868-17905 GCA_001794935.1 Chlamydiae bacterium RIFCSPHIGHO2_12_FULL_49_9
CCCACCAGGGGTTGGGCTCGTCGCAGGGACCGTGGCAGCCATGCCGCCACTCGCAAATGGCCTCAAAATCATCGATTTTTATGGGCAAAGCAGTTTTGCAATCGCCTCATTTTTTTTAAAATCTTATTGCGTTCTTTAATGCATTTTTACAAGATGGCAAAGACAAAAGGAGTTCTCTATGGCTTGGCCATCTTCTCCCGCCGGTTCCCCCAGTGATTTTTTCGCTTGGAATCTTCTTCCCCGGCCGCTAATAGAGGATGCTCCGCCTGCGCAGCCAGCTTCTTCCTCATCTTCCGCTTCTGCCGGAAAAAGAAAACAGCGGCCGCTGGAAATGGCGGCCTCATCGTCCTCATCTACCGCTGCGTTAAAAAAAACAAAAATTGATCCTATCATCGCATCGATCCAGCCGGTGATAGAGGAGATCTCCTATCACCTTCAGTTCTGGTATAGAGATGGCAACCCGGAAATGGTGGACGCCATCTTTGAAAAACACGACGCTGTGATTCTCCAAAATTTTGATCTCCTCGAACAGACTGGCATCTATTTTTATGAAATGGGTCAAGGATTCAGAGCTCTTGAGTGTTTTAACAAAGCTCTTGGCATGAATCCAAATTCAGCTTCTCTTCTTTATTTCCGCTCAAAAATTTTGGCCTCTATGGGTGAGTTTGAAGGAGCCTGCAAAGCATTTAGCAAAATCGCCGAGAGATCGCGGTCAACGCCAACCTGCTATCTCGGAGCGCACCTCTCCTTTCTGCAAAATGATTTCTCAAACCTGATTACCTATCTTCAATCCCTTTCCTGTGAGTTTCAGTTCAGTCCGCATCTTCGCCTCTTGGCAAAGAAAGCCCTCGAGCGAATCGATATCAAACTCATGGAAACTCCTTCATCAGAGCTTCTGGAAATGCAAAAATATGTAAAGCTTTTACAAAATACCCCTCCGCCAGAAATTACTCCCGAACTGATCGAATCCCTTTCACAAGAAGAAGATCTCGAATACCTGCTGAGCTTCTGGACTCGACGAGGAGGGAGCGATCAAATCGCAAAAGAACTCGCAAGCGCTTTACTTGAAAAAATCAACTTGAATCTCAAAGCGCTCACTCTGCTCGCGACCTACTTTTACGAGGAGGGCGATTTTGACTCCGCCCTTCCTTTTTTATCGCAAGCGCTTCACTTTCCCAATGCGCCTTTGTATCTCCACTTTATGCTAACAAAAATACACATCCTCGCTCACCGATTTGAGGAGGCAAATAGAGCGCTTGTCAAACTCCCATTTTCTCTCCCGAATGTTTATCTCAAAGCGCTCCTGTCTTATAAAAAGGGGGACCTTAGCCAGCTGTTAGCCCTCCTCACTTCAGTATCCGGTCAAATCCCCTATAGCAATAGACTGAAAAAACTGCTCGCCGACACGATTGAGAATTTGAGCGAGAAAAGAAAAACTTTTGATGAGAGAAATATTTTGGGGGGGCTAAGAAAACTATCCGCTCTAATAACAATCTCCCACCAAGACGTGGAATAACTCTTTTCCTGTTTAGGAACTTATGTTAGCTTATTCGTCTTGCTGGGATTTTTATGAGAAGCCTTCATCCGTTCCCTATTTTCCCAAGCGGTTTGGAGCCGCAGGCTGCCCGCTCTTTGAGCCTTCAATTCATTTTGCAGGAGCTCCTCTCTTCGTTTGCCCTTTCTGAAAAACTCTCGAAGTTTCTCAACGAGCCGCCCGTCGAAACAAGTCTCACCCATCAGATCAACCTCATCTCACGCGAACTGGAAAAAGTCCTCCTCTTCTCTTTGGAAAATCCGTTTTCCCAAAAAGGGGGCTCTCTCGACAAACTTTGCTTTTATTGCGAAATCTTGTTACAAGCCTCTAATGCAGGCGGCCAGGAAGTCCCGCTGATTTTGGAAGAGATGAGAATTTCAGTCTTAAAGTTTAAGTCCATACTCATGACGTGGAAGCGGATGCCGGCTTTGCACCCGATCGACTCTCTGACTACATTGCTCTTCGAATTTTATTCTGAAATCGCTCCCAAACTCACCCGCTTTTTCAAAGCCCTCTTCCCCTATCTCTTTGAAGCGCGCCGAGATGAAAATGTGGTGCTCTGCCTTCTTGAAAAAAGGGATCTCTTCAACTTTTATCTCGGCGCAAAAACCATTGAAAAACTCCTCTCGCGCCTCTTTCCGGAAGGAACGCCCCAGCTGCGCAAAATTCTCTCCGAAAATTATGCTGCCAGAGGCTTTTCTTCGTTCTTTACCGAGTGCGAGCCTCTGATCGACGCGCTCGAACTTGCGGGGTGTCCTCGTGGGATCCAATCCTAGAGCAATTTTAGGACTCGTTCGGGATCTCTTACCCCATCTCAAAGAACATCCCGATGTTTTGGTCTCTCCCCAGGATGCCGATTTTTTCAGAAAGCATCTAAAAAGAGAGCTGCCGGCTCCACTGCCGCCAAAGAAAGTGGAACCTGTCATAATAAAACAACCCCTCCCACCGGAGCCTGTTTTTGAAAAAAAGGGAGAGCTTCCTCCTCCGCCACCGCCACTTAAGGAGAGCGCGCCTCCCCCATTTGACAAGCGCCTTTTGGAGATCTCCTTGGAAGATGTTCGAAAAGTCGTTTTAAAAGCAGCTCCCGAGCTTCCGATCATCCAGGAGATCCCGAGCGACGCTCAGGCGAAAAAAATTGCCGCCAGATGGAAGACAAAAAATCTCTCGGCTCCCATCTCGATCCTCTCCTTGTCCGAGCCTCCCGCGCAAAGAATCCTTCTCGAGCAAATTGCCAAAGCGATTGAAACGCACTTTGGTTCGGTGCGGATTGTGGGCGCGGAAACCATCGAAAAAGAAAAGCAGTGGGACGCCTTCTTATCCGCTGCCGAGCTCAAACTGATCATCAGCTGCGACTACACCCTTTGGCAGCTGTCGGATCTGATGCGCCACTTTAAAGAGACGCCTGCAACAGGAGAGAGGGCGCTCAAGACAATTCCCCTCTTTTTACTTCCCGATCTTTCCCTTTATCTCAAAGACCCTCTTCTCAAACGCTCTCTTTGGAAAGCCTTATGTCAGAAACTCTCTTCGTAGAAGTTCTTCTCGATCAAAACCTGAAAAAACCGCTCGACTACTCTGTCCCTTCCCATCTTGCGCCCCAGATCCAAGTCGGCATGCGAGTGGAAGTCCCCCTAAAAAACACTTTAAAAAAAGGGACCGTCTCCAAAATCAAAAATACGACCCAATACGAGGCGCTGAAACCGATCTCAAAACTCCTCTCTCTTCAATCAGAGCTATCCCAGCCCCAATGGGCCCTTGCCGAGTGGATGGCCCGCTACTACGCAGCGCCCTTGCAGCGCGTCCTCAAATGTTTCGTCCCGCCCAATATTCGAAAAGGGGTCAAAGAGCAAAAGCGCATCTTCCTTAAACTCGCCGCCGCCCATACTGAAATCCTCAAAGCGTGCGAGGCTCTTCGCTCAAAAAGTCCCGCTCAAGCAGATGTTTTAGAAAAACTCCTCAATACCCCCAAAGGCCTTTTTCTCGCCGATCTTCCCCAAAAAAGCGCAGCAGAGGCGCTCATCAAAAAAAAGCTCGTCCGAGCAGAGTCTCTCTCCTTTGAGGGCGACCTGACGCTCGAAGAGGAATTTTTCCCAACAAAGCCAAAAAAGCTAAACGCCGAACAACAAAAGTGTCTAGATGAAATCAAACTCTCTTTCAATCAAAACGGCTTCTCGACCCATCTCATTTATGGGGTGACCGGCAGCGGAAAAACGGAAATCTACATGCAGGCGATCCAAGCCGCCCTGGATCAAAATAAAAGCGCGATCATGCTTGTCCCCGAGATCTCTCTCACATCGCAGACGATCGAGAGATTCCGCGCTCGATTTTCTCAAAAGATCGCAATCCTCCACCATCGCCGCAGTCTCGGCGAAAGAACAACATCTTGGCAGCAGCTTCAAAAAAAAGAGGCGATGATTGTGATTGGAGCTAGGTCGGCGATTTTTGCTCCCGCGCAAAATTTGGGGCTCATCATCGTCGATGAGGAACATGACGGCTCTTATAAACA
>MGLY01000088.1:0-9302 GCA_001794935.1 Chlamydiae bacterium RIFCSPHIGHO2_12_FULL_49_9
GGGTTTGGTGCCCGAAATGAGCCCCCGATTCGAGCAATTCTTTAATGGTGACTTTTGCTTCTTGCTGTGCTGTAGCCAAAATGATCCTCAGTTTGCGTAAATGTACATGTTTCTAGCGCCTGGACAGAATCGAACTGACACTCGTAGCTTGGAAGGCTACTGTTCTACCATTGAACTACAGGCGCGTTTAAAACGGCGTTTTTAAAAAAATCGAAATAGTAGTTTTACCCTAAAAAGCCTTTTTTTCCAAGGAAAAATCGACAAACTTAAATTCGAGAAATTTTTCACCTCTTCGGATATGATCTGAATCGGCAATAAATATAGCGCTCCATGATGGCTGATCCTCCCATTTCTTCCAAAGCCAATCGCGTTTTAAAGGGAATTCTGATCGCCTTTCTCATCATCGTTTTGAGGATCTGGCATCTGGGAGTAGTCCAGAGGGAAGAAAAACTCCTCGAGTCGGAGAGGCCAAAACAGAGGACGATCATCCTAAAAGCCAACCGGGGCACCATCTGCGATAGATTTAATATCCCGTTAGCTATCAACAGGATATGTTATAATGCGGCCATTTATTACGGCCAGATCGCCCAAATTCCAACGATCTCGTGGCAGACCGGTGAGTCCGGCAAAAGAGTGCGGATTTTTCCCCGCAAAGAATATATTCGAAATCTCTCTGAGATTCTCTCCCGCGCCCTTCAAATGGATGCCGATCGGATCGAGGATTTGATCCACTCGAAAGCCTCCCTCTTTCCCCATGTCCCCTTTATCATCAAATCGGGCCTTTCCGAAGAGGAGCATTATCGGCTCAGAATGCTCGAAAAAGACTGGCTGGGCATTCATGCGGAGATCGCCTCAGAAAGGTTTTATCCTCACGGGAAGACGGCCTCCCACATCATCGGCGCCATGGGAGCCATTAACCAGAAGGAATACTCCCGCATCGCAGAGGAGATCCATCTCCTTCAGGAGACGCTCAAATTCCAGGAAATGGGCCTTGAGAGCTCGCTCCCTCCCGGCTACATCTCGATTGAATCGGTCTATCAAAGACTCGGGGAGCTTAAAGAAAAAGCTTACACGATCAACGATCTTGTTGGAAAAACCGGAATTGAAGCAACCCTTGAGGAGGATTTGAGGGGCTTTTTCGGGAAAAAAACATTTGAAGTCGATCAAAAAGGGCGCTCTTTGAGAGAGCTGCCGGGAGGGAGGGAAGCCGCTGCTGGCAAAAAAGCGGTTCTCTCCATCTCTTTGGAGCTTCAGGAATTTGCAGAGGCGCTGCTCGCCCAAAGCGAAAAGAAAAGGGAGAATTGCAGTCTTGGAACCGACCCTTTAGACAAAAAGAGAAAAATTCAAAAGCAGCCGTGGATCAAAGGGGGCGCCATCGTTGCGCTCGATCCAAATACGGGAGAGGTGCTCGCTCTCGCAAGTTACCCAAGATTCGATCCGAACGATTTCATCCCTTCCGCGAACGCCTCTTTGCGAGAAAAAAAACAGATCGAGGTGTGTAGATGGCTTGAAAATGAGGCTTTCATCGGCGCGCTTTGGGATGGAAAAGAGTTGCTGAAAAGAGAGTCGATCCACTTCACTGAAGAGGAAAAAGTTCTCGACTGGGAATTTTATCTCGATCTTCTCTTGCCGAAAGAGAACCCTCTTAGAAATCTCTTCTCCAAATCGCTTCAGGTAGCCGATGCGATCCGAATCCAGGAGGACTTCGAGGAGCTTCTCTTCTTTTCAAAGCTCTCCGACCCGAAAGCGCTTCTCGATCAACTTTTCCCTCCTGATGGCAAACCAAGCCGAGTTAAAATCGACCAGGCCCTAAACGCGCAAAAGCGGCTCGAATTACTCCTGGGCCCCATTTCCTCAAACAGCGACAAACTCTTTGCAATCGATCTTTGCAGAATGCTTGTCTACAGCCCCGCCTTTAGCGACGCCCTTCTTAAAGAGATCGGCTCGCTCAAAATCGACGCCTATCGCTCCCTTTGCCAAAGCGTGCAAAGACTGGAGGCAAAGGTAAAAAGAGATTGGGAGCAAAAGTTTCATGAAACCGAGTTTCGCATCTGGAAAGAGGCGCATCAAAAAGAGTTTTTGGCCCAAAAAAGGGAGGAGGAAAGGGAAGCAAAAACTTATGCAAGGCCCTATGTCGATTATTTGGACAAAAAAGAAAAAGAGCAATTTGCGCTCCTTTGGGAGGAGAAAAGAGGCTCTCTTCTCTTCGAACAAAGAGCCGGCTCCCCCGAGCTTGAAAAGATCTGCAAACAACTCAACCCGGAACTCTCCATCGAACTCATCTGCACTCTTCGCTCCTTCAATCAGCTCAGCCGGCCTCTTCTCGGCAGCTATTCGAAGCTGCACAGCCGCGGAGCTTTTCAGACGGAAAAAGATCTCGCCGCCGCCTTTTATCCAACAGGGGGATTTGGGTTTAGTAGATCCTACGCCTTCCAGGGAAGCGCGCCGCAAGGATCGATTTTTAAACTTGTGACTGCCTTTGAGGCTCTTCGACAAAATAAGAGCCTCACTCTCATCGACGAGCTCGGCTGGGATCCGAAAAATCCATCGGAAAAAGGGGAAATTGTCGCCTACACGCTGAACAAAAATCCGTATCTTCGATTCTACAAAGGGGGCCGCCTTCCAAGAAGCCACGCCTCATCGATTGGGAAAATCGATCTTGCGGGCGCGCTCGAACAGTCGAGCAATCCCTATTTTTCGATCCTCGCGGGCGATCTTTTGGAAAATCCGGAAGATCTCTCCGGCGCAGCTCGCCTGCTCGGCCTTGGAGAAAAAACAGGCATTGAGCTGCCGGGAGAAATAAGGGGACGCGTTCCCACAGATCTCAAGTCCAATCGCACTGGCCTCTATTCAACTGCTATCGGTCAGCACACTCTTCTCTCAACACCTCTTCAAAGCGCCGCTCTCCTCGCTCTGATTGCCAACGGGGGCGATCTTTTAAAACCGAAAATCGTCAAAGAAGCGATCGGCCTTACGGTAGGAAGAAAGCCGCTCGACGCATTTGCAGCAACAAACTATTTGGCCAAGGCAGAGCTATCATCGATCGGCATCCACTTTCCTCTCTTTACAGCCGTGCATAAATCGACATCAAGACCGGTTGAGAAGAAAATGGTAACAGAGGTGAAAAGAACCGTTCCCCTTTCCGATTTTATGCGCCATCAGCTCCTGGAGGGGATGGATCGGGCTGTTTGGGGCCCCAAAGGGAGCGCAAGACCCACTGCGATCAAGCTCCTTCTCTCCAATCCCCTTTGGATGCGCGATTATCTCTCGTTGCAGCACCAGATGATTGGGAAAACGAGCACAGCTGAAATTCTCTATAATCCAAACATCAATCCCTCGAGCAAGCCCCAAGTTTATAAACACATCAGCTTTGGCGCGATCGCGTTTGAGACGGATCCTCATCATCCAACGAGAATACGAAGAGATAGACCGGAGCTCATTGTAATCGTATTTTTACGATATGGAGATGGGGGAAAAGAGGCGGCGCCTTACGCTGCGCAAATGATCCGCAAATGGCGCGAGATCAAAAAATCGCACAGTCTTTGAAGTGGGGAAAATAACAGGATCGCTGCTATCGCAGCGGCAGGATCCTCGCAAAGTGCGAGGGCAAGATAAAAAATCCTCTATCCTGCCGACGCGTTAGCGTCGATCCTGCTGCAGCCCTTGGCTGCGATCCTGTTATTTTTTTCCTACTTATGCAGAACTGTTTCTTTCAGAGCTTTTTTGGGCAGTAGCGTTTTGGAAAAGTAGGCAATCGTCGATTTGAGCCCCTGCTCGAGCGCCACTTTCGGCTCCCAGCCAAACAGCTCTTTGGCCTTTGAGATATCGGGGCGCCTTTGCTTCGGATCGTCCGAGGGAAGCGGCATAAATACAATCTCCGAGCTCGACTTGGTAAGCCGAATCACCTGGCGCGCCAAATCGCCGATTTGAAATTCGGTCGGATTGCCAATATTGACGGGTCCTGTCACGCCCTCCTCCGAATTCATGAGACACAAGATGACGTCTATCAAATCGTCCACATAACAAAAAGAGCGCGTCTGGCTGCCGTCGCCATAAATCGTGAGCGGATCGCCTCTGAGCGCCTGCACAATGAAGTTCGATACAACTCTTCCATCATTGGGATGCATCCGGGGGCCGTATGTGTTGAAAATGCGGCCGACTTTAACCGGAACCCCGTTCATTCTGTGATAATCGAAAAAGAGCGTCTCGGCGCATCTTTTCCCCTCATCATAGCAAGACCGGACGCCGACTGGATTGACGTTCCCCCAATACTCCTCTTTTTGAGGATGAACGTGAGGATCTCCATACACTTCGCTCGTCGACGCCTGAAAAATTTTGCACTTCAATCTCTTCGCAAGTCCGAGCAAATTTAAAGCGCCCAAAACACTTGTCTTTGTCGTCTGAATGGGGTCTGCTTGATAATGAAGCGGGGAAGCGGGGCATGCAAAATTGTAAATCTCTTCGACCTCCACCTGCAGCGGTAAACAAACATCGTGGCGGAGCACTTCAAAATGGGGATGGTCCAGAAGATGAAGGATATTCGCGCGGCTCCCCGTGAAAAAATTATCCAGGCAGATCACTTCATGCCCCTGCTCGATCAGCCTATCGCAGAGATGGGAGCCTAAAAATCCGGCTCCTCCGGCGACAAGAATCCGCTTTTTTCTAAAATCTTTCATTCCATTTCCGCTGCTAAAAAGGTCAATCGACACCGATTTTCAGAGTACGCCCAATCTGCAAAGAGTGTCAACTGCTCAGTTGGCTCTCCAGAAACAGTGACGATTGCTTTATCAGAAAGCCTCAATGGAGCCAATGATTCCGCTGAATCCAGAGGAGCTTTCACATAGAGGAAAATCCAATCGTACGTTTTTTTCAGACTCCCTATGAGCTCTATAAATTCATGCGATTGGATCAGCTCCGTGCCATATGGGGTAAATCCGCCGGATGGAATCCAATCGAACCCTTTGCCTTTCCGAATCGGCAATTCAGAGGCTTCCCTTTTCCACACCTGATAAAGTCCGGGAATCTCTCCGCTCTTGCACTTCACTGAAAAATCACAGCGGAGGACAATCGATTTATAGGACATCAAAGAGAGGTGCTCTCCCAACGCATACGAGTAATTGGGCCCGCTCCCCGAGATGAGAGAGACCACTTTTCCCGCCCCCTTATTTTTTAGGAAAAGGGACAGCTTTCTTAGCAGATCCAAATCAGGTCCTGTAGGAGCCTCCGCTAAAGGCCCATCGCAAAATGAGCTGATCTTGCCAAGAATAGGCAGTCCCATTGCCTGGAGCTTCTCAAATGACGAAGGAAACCCTTTAAACACCGTCCGAATGAGCGAGAAAAAAAACGTCCCAAACACAGCTGCAAATGCGCCCATGAAGGCCATCCATCGGATCTGAGTTGGGTTGGGGACTTTCGGAACAATCGCCAAATCGAGCGGCTTGGATTCGACATGATGGAGATGATGAGAGATTGTCTTTGACTCGACAAGCTCTGTAAACATCTCCATAATTTTTGAGTTCATCCTCGTTCGCACCTCAAGCCACCTTTCCAGTTTCCACCTTTCGGGGAGATCTGATGCGATCGTTTGAATGTCCTGCATTTTCATCTGCAAGACAGCTTTTTTTTGCAAAAGGGCTTCGCGCCGATCTATGAGTGAATCTTTAGCCTGCTCATAATAGGCGGAGATTTGTTGATTGATGCAATCAAGAGAGGTTCGTTGGAGAGCTTCCATTTTATCTCTGATCACAGAAGCATGGATCTCTTCCACTCGCAACAACTGATCCAAGTGGCTCGCTAACACCGATTTATGCAAAGAGATTTCCTCTTTTCCTCTTTCCTCTTCTTTGGAGCTTCTATATTTTTCATTTTTGATATGAAGCGCAGCCTCTCCTGCGGAAACAATCAGCTTTTGACTCAAAGGATCTTTCAGTAAAGAACTCAATGAACTCAGCTCAAAATCGGGGCGAGGAATCTCATTTTTTAAATCCGTATAGAGCTTAATTTGGGCCTTTGCTGCATCAAGCTTGGCATTGTATTCGGCAAAAAGTGCGCGGGCTGTATGCAGATCGATTCCATCTAACTCAGTCTCTTCTCCCCCGTGTAAAAGCCGCTCTTGCAACATGTTTTCCCGAACCGAAAGGAGCCGCATGCAATTTTCAATATAAAGAACTAAATCTTCCTTGGCTTTGCTTTCCCCTGATTTTTGAACTCGCTCGATCCAACTCGTAAGATGAGAGCTGAAAAATTCAGTCGGCGAATGGTTTAAAATGGATAATGAAGCCAACTCGCCCGGGAAAAGGGCTTCACGGCTGTCTACAGAGGCCAAAAAACGCTCTAAAAGCGCCCTTTCCTGCCTCAGTTCTTGAAGCTCTTTCGAACGAAAGGCAACCTTTTCATCAAATGAAAGCCCCTTTTCTTTTCCTCTTCCGGAAACCTCTATAAGGTCTCTTTGTTGTTTGAGCTCGTGAATGACGTGCCAAAGAGACGCTCCGGACAATGCCTCATTTTTTGTAAAGCTGAGAATTCCGCCCGTTTTCTCTGTTTCAGAGAGGAGGGCTAAATCGGTTTCAATCGCGCACAACTCAGAAAACATCTGCTGGTGGGGGACAAGGAGCCCTCTTGCCTGATCGTCAACACCAAAATAGCCGCTCTTTTCAAGATTCGATCCCATATGAGCCGCATACGCTTGGAATATATCGTCGAGTTTTGCGTAAAGCTGCTGTTGTTTTTTTTCCAAATAGACAAACTGCTCATCAGCCAGCTGATCGTGATCTCGCTTCAAATAGTTTTGGTATTCCCTCATCAACTGGTTGAGCACTTTTGCCGCAAAATGTCTGTCTCTATGAGCAAAAGTGAGATCATAAATGGATTTGCTTGCTTTTTGAGGGGCAATTTTAAGATCCGATTTCAACCCCTTTGCAATCCCTTCCCAAGGAGAGATCGTCAGAGGATAAAAGGCGTTGATTTTGAGTTGATGCGGAGGTTTTTCTACCGTGAAGGAGAGATTTTCAAGCCGTACTTCTGAGCCAAGCGTTCCTTCTGCTATTTTGGTCTTTTTATCCTCTGAATAGAGGACAAACTGACTCGCATCGGAAAAACGAAGAAAAAATGAGAGGCTATTTTCTCCATCATAAAATACATTTTTAAAAATAAACCCGTCGAGATCATCAATCAGCTTTCCCATTTCAATTTTGAGATTGTCCCTTGTGCGGCTTAACACCTTGGCAATCAACCATCTCTGATTAGACACGCTCGCTTGAAGCCCCATTTGATGAACAAGCGGTTTCAAAACCTGGTAAGATTTCATGAGCACAATGGCCTGAGGCTCAGCCCCGCCAAATCCACCGCCGCTCAAAAGGTCTCTTAAGGAGCCGCCTCCGTCCGATCTCTCAGCGCTCTCCTTGAAAGTGGCTTCCGCTTTGTATTTGGGGGCTTTTATGATTGAGAGAAAAGCGAAGAGGAGAGATCCGATCAGAGCTGCCTTGATCAGTTTTTTCTTTTGTCTTTTAAAAAGGTCCGACACATCGCTTAAAGTGAAAATCCGCTCATCAGCCTGATAGCGAGACGGCTTTTCACTCACGGGACGAAAATCCCCCAGCTACCGCATTGTTTACCTATGAACTCAATTCCTCCAAAGGCCGGCAAGAGCTGCGAAATGAATCGATTCCATTCGGTGATCGGTTTGGCCGCCACAAAGACAATATCGCCCGGCATCAAAAGAAGGCTGTCGTTCGGAAGATGGATCACATGCTCCCAACTCAAAGTGTAGATTTTCGGTTTGCAGATGTTGCCGCGGATCACCTGAATGTAAGATCTGTCCCCCGTAAATGGGATCCCTCCCGCCTCTGCAAGGGCATGTCTCAAAGACATAAATCCGGAAGGAAGACTGATCACGCGCTCGCGGGCTACTTCACCCATCACCATGAGGCTTGCAGCTGAAGGCTCGGCAATATAAATCTTGTCGCCGCCGCGCATGACGATATTCTGACTCATATCGCCCTCTTTTAAGAGCCTGTTGAGATCGACCGGAAGAAGCGCTCCATCTCTTGCAACATAGCTTTTAAATAAGTTGGCGTCAGTGGGCACCCTCGCCTTAGAAAGAACATCGAAGAGGCGGATTTTCCCATCGACGGGAACGCTCGGAACAGAAACAAGCCCAGCGAGCTCCACTTTTCTCACGATTCTGTCTTTGTATGTGACGAACACCTCCATATCCTGGATGTGTCTGGCGTAGTGATCTTCGATTTTTTTCTTCGCCTCGCCGAGAGTGAGCCCCTCGACTTTCACAGACGAGATATCCGGTAGAGAGATCTCCCCCCCAACTACCTGATAGCCGATTGAGTTGCCGATTTCCGATACGGCCTGAACGATGTCGTGTCTTTTGGGATGATATAAAAAGATCCTCAAGACGTCGTCTTCATGGATCCGATCCTGGTATTCTTCCAGATCCTCATCGCCCAGCTCGGCAACCGAATACCCTTCCATCTCTAAAATCGAGAGCTTTCCCTCCCTGATTTTGTAGGAGTCGAGAACAAACTCATCGGCTCCAAATAAATCCTTGCCCATGTAAGGACCGCTGCAGCTCGCAAGATAGAGAGCCAAGAAAAAAGATGCCAATCGCCTCATCAAATGACCGATTCTTTACATTTCAGAGCAAGCTGGTATAAGATGTACCCACGAGAAGCTCCCTTGTATAGCACAAGTTTTTTTATCAGGACAAGGTTTTAATCGATGAAGCGAATACTCATCACAGGCGCTGCGGGATTTATCGGATTTCATCTGGCGCGCTATTTGAAGATGAGAGGCGATTTCGTTATCGGCCTCGACAACTTCAATTCTTACTATGATCCTCTCTTAAAAAAAGAGCGCGCTCAAATTCTTTCACAAGAAAAGATCTTTGTCGAAACCGGAGATATCCGAGATCAAAATCTTCTCAAAAAAATCCTCTCGGAAAATGAGATCACGCACACCGTCCATTTGGCTGCCCAGGCAGGCGTACGCCACTCGCTCGCCCATCCTGAGGAATATGTCGCGTCGAATCTCGATGGCTTCGCTTCTGTGCTAGAGGCATGCCGCACCTTCAAACAGATCAAACTCATCTACGCCTCCTCCTCTTCCGTTTACGGTCTCAACAAAAAAATCCCCTTCAGCGTAGAAGATCCAACCGATCACCCGACAAATCTTTACGGCGCGACGAAAAAAGCGAATGAAGTGATGGCCCATTCCTATCATCATCTCTACGGCCTTGCTGTCACAGGACTTCGCTACTTCACAGCCTACGGCCCTTGGGGACGCCCCGACAT
>MGLY01000088.1:9314-23544 GCA_001794935.1 Chlamydiae bacterium RIFCSPHIGHO2_12_FULL_49_9
CTTTGCAAAGAAAATCATGAATAACGAGCCGATCCCCATCTTCAACCAAGGAAAAATGCGCCGCGATTTTACCTACATCGATGACATTGTAAAGGGAACGGCGGCGGCAATCGATCTGGGAGCCCCTTGCGAGCTTTTTAATCTCGGCAACAACTCTCCGGTCGATCTTCTCCATCTCGTCGAACTTTTAGAAAAGGCTCTGCAAAAAAATGGGATCAAACAGATGCTCCCGATGCAGCCGGGAGAAGTGGTTGAAACCTATGCCGATATTGAAAAGAGTAGACGCCTGCTCAATTTCCACCCATCCGTCTCTTTAGAAGAGGGGATTTTGCAGTTCGTAGATTGGTTTAAAACGCATGCAGCAAGCCAAACGCCCCTGGCAAATGCTCGATGAGATCGCCCGCAATCAGACAATAGGACGTTTTTTCCATCGCAGCGATCTCCCCTGCGAGCGCATGGAGAGACACTCCTAAAACAGCGGCTTCATAAGGCTTCATCTTCTGCGCTAAAAGAGCAGCTATCACCCCTGTCAGCACATCGCCTGTGCCGGCAGTGGCCATCCCGGGATCGCCGAGAGGAATAATCAGAGGCGCCTCCCCCGGACCAAATACAATCGTAGGAGCGCCCTTTAAAACAACGACCACCCCCTTTTGCTTGGAAAATTTTCTCAGTTTTTCAAACAAAATCGACTCTGTTGGCGCCGTCTTCAATCCGAGAAGCCGCAACGCTTCGCCGAGGTGGGGCGTCAAAATCGCTCCCTTGGGAAAATAGCTGGCAACTAATGCATCCGCATCAATGACGCAAGATTGCTTGATCTCTTTAAATCGCGCGCCTAAAAACTCTTTGGAAAAACTCCCAAGCCCCGGCCCCACAAAAACCGCCTGCGCTCTTGCGAGCTCTTTTTTCCACTTCGCCTCGTCCCACATGTTCGAGATCACCTCATCAGATGCCTGAATCTCATCTTTTGAAAAGAGCCTCACAATCCCGGCGCCCGCTCTCAAAACAGCCTTCGCGCAAAGTCTTGCCGCGCCCGGCATCTCTTTTGAGCCGCCAAATCCCACAACATAGCCCGCTTCATACTTGTGTCTTTTTCTCACAATCTGAGGCAGTCGAAGCGATCCCCAATCCAGCAGTTCAGCCTCGCTCGCAGCCTTCTCAATGAACCTTTCAGGAAGACCAAAATTCTCAACCCGGAGGATACCGACCTGGTTCCATCCCTCTCTTAAAAAAAATCCCATTTTGGGCAGCCCCAACGCCACCGTCAAATCGGCCTTGATCGCACATCCTCGAACCTGCCCGCTCGCTCCGTCGAGTCCCGACGGGATATCAATTGCCAAAACCAGCTTTCCCGAAGCGTTGATCGCCTCGATTGCCTCTTTTGCAATCCCATCTACCGCCCCTTTAAATCCTGTGCCGAAAATCCCGTCGACGATGAGATCATCTCCTCTAAAATCAAAAGAGCCCCTCTCGACCTTCCCCTTTTTTTTCAAAAAAGCGAGCCGCATTTTTCGGTGAAGCGCGCTCTCCTCTTTTTCGCTAAAAAGGGAAATGGCTCGAACGCTATACCCTTCACCCAGCAAAATCGATCCTGCGGCATATGCATCGCCGCCATTACTGCCTTTGCCGACAACGAGACAAACTTTTCGTTTCTCTCCCATCCATTCAAAAATGGCATCGGCGATTTTCTCCCCAGCCTCCAACATGAACTTCTCTTCGCTGCAGCCGCCGGCTATCGCGAGCTTCTCCACCCGCGCCATCTCATCCGGCAGAACTACTTTCCAACTGTTAATATTGTCCATAAAAAAGCCGAGACCCTTTCCTCTTCATAACCATAATCGGGAATAATGCACAATCCGTCTGTTGCCAACAAAAGAGGAATCTTTTACGATCTGCCCCCAAATGTAATCCTCTCGATTTATGGTTGACCTTCTGCCTTTCTTATATTTTATCACCCCAATCATGGTCTTCTTTTTTGGAGCAGCAATCCTTTTCCCTAAAGGTGTTGAGATGTATTTGTCTTGGAAAGAAAATCGAAAAACCTCGTATCTAGCAGCGGCAACCTGCGGATTTGTCCTTTCTCTCTACATGTTTTCCGCTGTTTTTTTCATGATCATTAGAATTTTTCAAAACCTCCAATGACGAATCTAATCTTTTTATTTTTTCTTTTTCTCTCAACCATTGGCATCGCCTCTCCTAACGAGTCTGCGCGTCAATATTACGCAGGCAAAAGAGAATACTCGAGATGAAGGCATTAGGGTAGTGGTAAACATGTAATGCTCGATTCCACAAGCCTACCCATCCGAACCAAGGTTAACGATTACGCCACGAAGCGTGGCTAAGGATGAACGCTGCGAGGCGCAGCTAACGATATAACGTCGGGGAGGCGCACCCGAACCCCCTTTTTATGGGTTGCAGGGCTTCCCTGCATCGTTATATCGTTACATCGTTCTTATCGTTGACCTGACCTACGGAGCAAATCTCTAGGGTGGCAGCATTACATGTTTACCGCTACCGGCATTAGAGCAAAAAGCTCAAAGCGCCTTAAACAACTAAAAAATGGCCACCAAAATGCTTTTATATCCCTTAGTTAAAATTGCCGCTTTTATCCTGGCCTGCTATCTATTTTCCTGGGGAATAGAAGATTTTCTGATTTGGAAAAAGACACAGAAAAAATCGTCTCTTATCAAGTCAGTTTCTTTTTTCGCAATTTCGCTTTATGCTTTTGCGATCCTTTTGACTCTGTTCCTCGGGTTTTTCAACTGCTTTCAAACAGTCTTTTAGAGATGCTCTTCTTTGATCGCTCTTGTGAGAAGAGCTTTGACGGCCTCTCTCGGATCGAGTCCGCCGTAGATGATTTGGTAAGTGGCCTCTGTGATCGGAACCGGAATATTGTGTTTTTTTCCAAGTTCTCTTGCAGAAACGCAAGTGTAAATGCCTTCGACTGCCATACCGATCTTTTGCTTGGCCCCCTCAGGCGATAGCCCTTCAGCGACAAGTTTCCCGAAGCGGTAGTTGCGGCTGTGGCGCGACATGCAGGTAACGCAGAGATCTCCCATACCGGATAGGCCATTCAATGTCTCAGGTCTGCAGTCCTTCACGACGCAGAGCTTGCGAATCTCGTGAAGCCCTCTTGTCATAAGAGCTGCTTTCGTATTGTCGCCGCAGCCGAGCCCATCGGAAATTCCACAAGCGATCGCAATGATGTTTTTCATCGCGCCGCCAAAAGAGACGCCGAGGATGTCGGAGTTGGGATAGATTCTAAAGTTAAGAGTTGTAAAAAGCTCCAAAATCAGCTGCATCACTTTTGGATCATAAGCAGAGCAGACTACCGAGGTGGGAAGATTTTGGATGACGACCTCTTCTGCATGGCTCGGACCGCTCAAACACCCAATCAAAGGACTCTCTTTAACGCCGAGAAGCTCGGATACTACCTCAGGCATCAGCATCCCTGTCCCTTGCTCAATTCCCTTCGATGTCAGAACAATCGGGATCTCAATCGGGCCAAGAGCAAGAACCTCTTTAAAAACAGGCCTTATTCCGGCAGAGGTGACGCTCTCAATCAGAACATCTGCGTCTTTTAGCGTTTCTTTCAGATTGCTTGTGAACTTCAAGTTGGGAGAAGCTGTAAGACCGGGAAGTTTCGGATGCTCTCTTTGCCCTTCTAAAAGACGAGCAAACTCGGGATCCCGCGTCCAGACGGTCACTTTGTGGCCATTCATAGACAAAATCGACGCCAGGGCAAATCCCCAAGTGCCGGCTCCAAGGTAAGCAATTTTTTTCATAATAGTTGTTCTATGGCCGCTAAATTCTCATGGCTTTTCAAAGGAGCATAGCAGATATTTCTCTCAGATAAAAGAGCGGATACCTTTTTTGCCCTTAAAAAAGCGTCAAAAACAAATCGCTCCCCCTTCCAGACGGATAGCTCCTCCAGGCCGATTCGCATCTTTTTTTGAACCCAATGCACAGGGAGAGAAAAACTTGCGGCTTCTCTCATGAAAGCAAGGCGAATGGCCGTCTGGGCCGTGTTCCCCAAAGGCGCGCCCGAAATCCCCTCGTGGGCGGCATAAACATATTCTAAAATTTCTATTTTGCCGCCCCTTTCAACCAGCGCCCCCATCGAGCGGTCTTGAGATCCTCTTTCGATACACTTGATCACCACATCAGCCCCGTCCTCTCTTGCCATCTCGATCAGTTTGGGATCAAAGGGTTCTGCCAGCGGATTATCGACCGGAATCACGGTTACAAGATCCACTCCTCTTTGTTCAAAAAGGTCTAAAAGGCCCGACTTTGCAAACGAAGAAAAAAGGCTCCCGTTTCCATTGGGCCCTTGCAAAAACTCGCCAGGTCTTACCTCAATGGGTCTTCTCTTTTCATCTAAAAGAGGGCTCATCTCTTGCTGAAAAAAGTAGATGTCTTTTCCAAAAAATCGGTTCTTTTCAAAAAAGGAAACGATCTCTTGATGATTGATCGGCGATGTCATGATCGCAACCGGCAAATCACTCCTCGGCGCTTTCTCCACAATCCACTCAAAAAGAGCTTTCCCCCGAATCGGGAATAGCCCTTTGGGCCCCGCCTCTTTCAACCTGCTTCCTTGTCCCCCTGCCAAAATAATCGCGCCCGCTCCCTCTACGCTGCCTCCCATCACCTCCGATCGCCTCTTGCACGAACGAAGAGGCGTTGCCGGAAGAAGTTTTCGGAAAACCTCATCAGCAGAGACTGTCGACAAATCCCGATTTTCACAACTGATCGGCTCGTGAATCAATTGAGGATTCGGCGAGGCCACATTCTGTTTTAAAATGCCGTGATTGGTATCTCCCCAAAGAGAAACGACCCTTATCGGAAACGACTCGTCCAAATAGTAAACCATCGACAAAATGCCCGAATCGGGGAGAAGAACCGCATAACACCTATTTTTAATGATTGATAAAAGCTCAAAAAGATTCGTTTTGCCTCTAAGATCGATCACCTGATCGCTTTCAATCACCGGCTCACTCCCAAACCCAAAGAGCAAAATGCGCACATTTTCTCTCATTTGAAGGATCTCAAAAAGCTCTAAAAAACGCTTCTCGGGCCAGTTGCGCCAGGCGCCATAATGGGTCTCGGCCGCCACCTGAACGCCGATATAAATGAGATCTTCCCTCAGCCCAAAGCGCTTCCACAAATCCTCATGGGCCCCATCCCACTTTAACTTCGGAACGATTTTCCCATGCTGCCAATGAACCCAATCGGTGGGGCTTGGCTTTTCAATCACAAGATCAAAGTCCTCTTCTTTAAGTCCGAGCTTCTCAAAAGTCTCTCGCTCGTCAACGGCCTCACCCCGCCGCCAAAAGGGAGCGACTATTGTCCTCGCCTGGGGAAACATCGAAAATCCCTCTTTTAAATTCTCCCTTATGACAAACGCCACTTCCGCATCGGGAATAAACTCCTTAATCCTTTCCACCATTGCATAAAGGCCAAGCGCAATGTCCCCAAGGCCCCGGTTCCAAAAAAGCAAAATCCTCCGCCCGCCCTTTTTGGCGCACCGTTTCAGCATGAGATCAAACGGATTGGGCAAAAACTTTTTCGCAAACGTCCTAAACACGGATAAGCTCCAGCGCTTTCTCTGCGACCTCTTCGACATCGATTTCTTTCATGCACCGAAAATCGATCGGACACACCCTCTTAAAGCAGGGAGAGCAGCTCGCCTTCTTATTGATCACTGCCTCCGGCTGTCCAAAAGGACCCGTCACACACTCATCTGTCGATCCGAAAAGGGCGACGATTTTCACTCCAAACGCATCCGCAATGTGCATCGGGCCGCTGTCGTTGGTCACAAATACATTGCAGTCTTTAATCAATGAGGCAAGCTCTCTTAAATTCGTCACACCCGCCAAATTCATCACCCTTTCAGGCAACCCCTGACAGATCTCTTTGACCATCTGAAAAGAGCTCGCATCCCCAAAAAACACAATAGCCGCATCGCTCCTCTCAAGAAGCCTCTTGGCAAGGGCGCGATACCTCTCCGGCGGCCAGCATTTCGCCGACCCATACGCCGCTCCCGGATTGATTCCAATGAGCATTTGACCCCTCTTGTATCCCCTCTGGTACAAAAGCTCCTTCGAAACCTCAATTTCTCGATCTGACACGTAAAGCCTGGGCCTTGTATCTGAAACAGGGATTCCCAAAGGTCCCAAAACCCTCTTATACGTCGTTACCAAGTGCTCTTTGCCTCTCTCCTTCGGGAAGGGGACCGGATCAGTCAATAAAAGGCTCCTGAAATGGGACGCATACCCCAGCCTCCTCTTCACCCCCCCCTGCCAAAACCACCAGGCGGAAGAGAACGAATTCGGCAATAATACCCCCAAATCAAACTGCCCTCCCCGGATCTTGGCGATAATGTCTCTCAGCTCCTCTCTCCTTAAAAAGCTGCTCAGGGGAGGGGTGAACCGAAAAAGCTCATTGATCGCCCCGTCTTCCTTCAAGAGCTCCGAAAGGGGGGTCCGGCACATGGCCGTGATCGAAGCCTTGGGAAACGCTCTCCTTAAGTCACTTAGGACAGGGGTCGCCATGACGAGATCCCCCACCCAGTTGGGCATCCGGACCAAAATGCTCTTAAATTCCATGGGGGATCTCCTCTTTGTAAGGGGTCAATATAAGTCATTTTATCCCTAAAAACAATCAAATTTTATTTTACTTTACTTTTTTAAATAATTGTGTAATAATAGTTAAGATAATAATCGTAAAATTCAAGGACAATAACCATGTTAAAAGGAATCGGATCAACAGCCGAAATTAGACAAGCCGCAGCTCGAAACCAGGAAGGTGTCGTCACCCTGGATGACCGGGTGAATCGCGCATTTCAAAACCTGAATAAAAGCTGGGTATTTTATCTATTCAATGTCATCACGTTGGGCGCCTATTCCTATTTTGCAAAGAAAGAGATCCGCGTTATTCTCGTAGATTCCACAAGAGTCGATTTTCTCTTAAACGATCTATCAACCGATGAGAAAACCCAAACAACAGTCCAGACTCTTTTTGCAGGAACGGGGTGGGACACAGAAACTCTTGGCAACTTAAGAAGCTTCATCGATGAAAATAATTTGGACAAGAAAAAGCTTGCTGAAATGAGCTTATCTCAAATCGTAAGCTTCTGTGCAATTATCCAAGCAAAGCAAGAAGCAGAAGCAGCAAATTTGAATGACATCTTAACACCTCTGATTGAAGCAACAGAAAGCGATCTGGAAAAATTAGCTAAATTCCTAACTAGCAAGTCTAAACAATTTGACGATCGATCCCTTTTAGATCCCGCAGTAAAACTTTGCTTTTTGTATCAATCCAAAGAAGTATTTCGCGAAGAGCTAAAAAACCTCAGCTGTCTTCCAAGAAAGCTGCATAATTTTTTAGATTCCATACATGGCAAGACAGGCGCTGTCGTCGAAAAACATTTGAAAAAGTTAGTCACGGAGAGCTTTACAGAGGCTGCTAAAAGTCCTTTAACTCAGAAGGTTTTCTTTAACCTGAGCGCAGAGACTCTAGCGCATGTACAAGAGCTAATGGAAGAAGGATCTCAAGCTCCCGAAAAGCCGCTGGCTACAGAAACCGAAGACGAAAAAGAGACCAGGCTTGCAAACGAGGACAGAAAAACTCTTATTCGATCGGGCATCCATCCCGCATTTTTTCAAGATTTTGAGCGAAATAAGGATCGACAAGTCACCTTCGAATGCATAGGTCAAAGGCCATGCAACACACATCTGTCTGATCCTGCCATAAAGAAAACTATAAGAATATTGTCTTCACAGCTCGGAACAAACTCAATAAAAACCTCTCTTCTAATTCAAGAATTGCTGGTCCAGAATTTCTTCAATGTTTTCAGCCATACTGCATTGGCGGCGATCACATTCTTGACAGAGAGAGGAACAGATTTCAAAGCAGTTCCTCATATGGAAATTAAGATAAAACAGTTTGGGGACAGGCTTGAATTTACTTACACACATCATCTCCCGACTGATGTAGAGAGTCGAGATTTTCCAAAAAATCAAATCCCCGAATTTACAATTTCTGGCCACGCCGTTTTAATAGAAAATGGAAGTCATCTTTTAGTTAAAACATCTACTCTCGATGACATAGAGGAGCAGCTCAAAGCTGTCAGTGAGGAGCAGCGCAGAACTATCAGTGAGAGGCAGCTCAAAGCTGTCCGTTTCGCAGTTTAACCTCGAAAAAATATGCCATTTGGAATTAGATCAACTCCTCAAATTACCAAAGCCGTAAGCGAGAGCCTGTCCGATTGGAACGCCGGCTACTCGAGCACGGATAAAAAGGTTCAGGCTATTTTTCGCAAGATGAATTGGTCTGCGAGCTCTTTTTTCAACATCTTGACCTTTGGTCTCGATGCTTACCTGAAAAAAAGAAAGATCCGAGAAATCGTCAAAGGAGAAGTCTCCGCTTTTAAAGTAGCTCAGCTGTCGGAATTTTTCAAACAGAGGGACAGCGAAAACCCCTTTGAGCATTTTCAAATCTTCAACAACAATGAACAAAAGCTGCTCTCTCAAGTGCGCGAGGTCTCCTTCGATGGGAATCCAAGTTGGAAATGGGTTAAAAAATACTTCAGAGAAAACCTTTATCCAGCAATTGAAATTCCGTTTCTTTTCTCATTGATCGACTCCTCTCAAAAAGAACTCGGCGCTCTCGCCGATTTTTTAAATGGGAAGCGCCCCACTTTTAAAAAGACTTCGCTTTTAGACGCCGGCGTAAAGCTGGCTGCAGCCATTCGGATAAAACCTGATCTTCTTCCGCTGCTTCCAAAAAAACTCCGAAAGTTTTTGGGGGAAATAGAGAGCGACAGGCGAGTCGATGAGCATCTTATTGAAATCGTCAAAAAGAATTTAAACCACAGAGCATCTTCTCTCAAACAATGGGTCAGTGAATATGTGCCCAAATTGCTCGGTTATGCTCGAGAACACTTGGAAAGCGACAAAAGAGACACCCCTCACCCTCAATTCGAAATAGACATCAAACGGACCGCAGCCAACTGTCTTCTCAAAATCACTCATTTGGGTGAAAAAAAGAAAAACGTCAGTCTTAAATACGCCAGACAAGATAGACAGGCCCGTTTAGTCTCTCAGGTCACAGGGGAATTCGAAAAGATCGCAAATATTCTCGGAACAACCGAAGAGGAGAAAAAACAGGCCGCCCTCTGTCTACAGCTTTGTGTCACTCAGGGACTATATGGGACAAAATCGGGTGAAATTGCTTTTGCGATCCAAAAAATAGCGCTGTCTGATCTCGATGACAGCATCCCTTCATTTTTAGGGGCATCTCTCGAAACAACATTTGAAATCATCCATCTCGCGCCGCAAAAAGTGCAGTTCAAAACAACTTCGAAAGATACGATTATTCTCGGCGGTTCCCGAGACAAAACTTCCCCTCTCCCCGTCATTGAAGCCGACTTCTCCGTACTTTTAGAAAGGACGCCGGAAGGGCTTAAAATCACAACAGACCTCTAGATCTTTTAAAGGGGATCGTTTACAACGATCTTCATGAAGAAGACCATTTTAGGCATTGATCCCGGAACGCGCATCACAGGCTATGGGATCATCGACGAAAACCTTCAGCCCATCGATTTCGGCTGCATTCGCCCTCCTGCAAATCTCCCCTTGCCCAAACGCTACGAAATCATCTTCGACGGCGTAGAGGCGCTTTTGAAACTCCATAATCCGACAGCTATTGCCATCGAATCGCAGTTCGTGTTAAAAAATGCCCAGAGCGCAATCAAGCTCGGAATGGCGAAGGGGATGATCTATCTCGCTGCGGCAAAGCGCTCCATTTCCGTTTATGAATACGCGCCGAAAAAAGCAAAACTCGCCGTTGTGGGAACGGGGGGCGCGAGCAAGTCCCAAGTGCAAAAAATGATTCAGGCGCTGCTTAAGCTGCCTCAACCTCCCGAACCCGAAGATGCAGCCGATGCGCTCGCCCTGGCGATCTGCTGTGCTCATGAACTGAGAGCCCCGCTATGTATGAGTCGATCAAAGGTATCTTAAAAGAAAAGCAGCTTCTCAAAGCTGTTGTCGAGGCGGGCGGCATCGGCTATCGCCTCTCGATCCCGTTAAGCACCTATACCAAATTGCCGTCTCATGAGGCTCCGGTTCTCCTCTATCTCTCCCACGTCGTGAGAGAAGATGCGCACACCCTTTACGCCTTTTTGGACAAAGAAGAGAGAGATCTCTTTGAAACTCTCATCACGCTCTCCGGGATTGGGCCAAAAACGGCAGCGACGATCATCGGCCACATTGAAATGAGCGCTTTTCAAAGAGCGGTTGCCGCATCGGACACGCGCCTCCTCAGCAAAATCCCCGGCATCGGCAAGAAGACAGCCGAGCGGCTCGTCATCGAAATGAGGGATAAATTCAAACATCCAAAACAAGCCAAATCATCTCCTCTAAGCACATCGGGAGATGGTCTCATTGGCGATGCAATCAGCGCATTGCTCAATCTCGGCTACAACCCAATGAGCGCTCAAAAGGCAGTTCAAGCTGCCCTTGAAGAAAAAAAAGACGAAACCGATTTGGGACGGCTGATTAGCGCCGCCCTGAAAAAAGTTTAAAAATAAAAAATTATTAACCACAGAGATCACAGAGCACACAGAGGCCCCGAAGCGGGGCAAAGAAAGAAGTTTTTTCTGTTTTTTATGCCGCGTTTCGCGGCCTCTGTGCTCTCTGTGGTTGAAAAAATTTAGCGAAAGTTGTGGATAAGAGACTTCATCATCCTTCCTCATCCTGCCGCCGCGATAGCGGCCGTCCTGCCGGCGAAGCCGATCCTGTTATTTTTTCTTCTTCGATCTCTTAGATCGAGTGCAAATAGCCGCCGTCGACCGCGATCGCTTGTCCCGTAATGTAGACCGCCTGACTCGACGCCAAAAAGACAAAAAGCGCGGCGACCTCTTCCGGCGTCCCAAGCCGACCCATCGGGATATGGCTTGTAAACGCCTTCTCATCCTTTGAAAGTTCCACCAACCTCTCTGTCTTTGTATAGCCCGGCAACACCGTGTTGATGGCGATGTTGTAAGATCCAATCTCACGGCTCAGCGTCTTTGTGAGTCCCAAAAGCCCCGCCCGATAACTATTGGATAGAGTCAGTCCCGAAATCGGCTCTTTGGCCGCAACAGAAGTCAGAAGCAAAATTCTTCCAGACCTTTGCTTTTTCATGTGAGGAAGCGCTGCGTGAATCGATTCAATCGCGCTCATCCAAAGCCCTCGAAAAGAGGCCTCCCAATCACCCAAACTCAGCTCCTGAAATTGCCCCTTCTTGGGCCCGCCCGTGTTGAGGATCAACACATCGATGCCCCCCATCTTTTTAACCCCCTCTTCAACAAATTGGACTCCGGCCCCTTTTTTGCTGAGATCGATCGCAAGCGCAGCTTTAGCGCCTATTTCTCTTCCCGCCTTCTCTATCCTCTCTTTATCGCTCGAGCAAATCGAAAGCTCCGCCCCTTCGGCCCTAAATCCCTTCGCAATCGCGAAGCCCATTCCAGTGGAGGACCCCTGAACAAAAACCTTTTTTCCTTTTAATCCCAAATCCATCTTCCATTCCTCATTCAAAACTGTTAAATTAGTCTCCGTAATTATACCATAGTCGGTCCCAAACTTGGAATTTGGACTGGCTGCGACTTCGCCAAATCGATCTTCCTCGTCGGCCATAGTTTTACTATGGCCTCCTCGCTCAGACCGCTGCGCTTCGATTTGGCTTTGTCTCGCAGAGTCCAAATTCCAAGTTTGGGACCGGCTATGGTATACTTAAGATCAATGGATTTTCAAAGAAAAGACACGATCGCTGCGATCGCAACAGCTCCTGGCGAAGGGGCAATATCAGCCATAAGGATCTCAGGATCAAAAGCTTTTGATATTGCAGAGACCCTTTTTTCAGGCCCGGTTAAGAGCTATAAGACCCACACCGCCCACTATGGCCAAATTTTGGGCTCAGACGGCTCTATTTTGGACAGCGTCCTTCTTCTTGTCATGAAAGGCCCCAACACCTACTCCGGAGAAGACACTGTAGAAATTTTTTGTCACGGGGGCAGCCTCATCACAAGGCGCGTTTTGGAGCGCGTTTTAGAGGCGGGCGCCAGAGCAGCTCAGCCGGGAGAATTTTCCCTGCGGCTTTTCTAAATGGCAAAATCGATCTCGCCCAGGCGGAAGCTGTGCAAGAGCTCATCCACGCAAAGAGCGAACTTGCATTGCAAAACGCCTCCCAGCAGCTCAGCGGCGCGCTCT
The DNA here is from genome assembly GCA_001794935.1 of Chlamydiae bacterium RIFCSPHIGHO2_12_FULL_49_9. GTDB lineage: Bacteria > Chlamydiota > Chlamydiia > Chlamydiales > SM23-39 > O2-12-FULL-49-9. The sequence continues at coordinate 21,560 of MGLY01000088.1, forward strand.
CAGAAAAAGTGAAGAGCTTTCAAAAAGATCTCACCGATACGGCAGCGATTTTAGAGGCGTGGGTCGACTTCCCCGAAGAGGGGCTTGAATTTGCGGCGATGGATGAGTTGATCTCAAATCTTGAGGCCGTTTTATCTCGGATGGAAAAACTCCAATCGAGCTTCGATGAGGGAAAAGCGCTGCATGAGGGGATCTCTCTTTGTCTTGTCGGATCGCCGAATGTCGGCAAATCATCTCTTATGAACGCGCTTTTGGGAAAAGATCGAGCGATTGTCACTGAAATTGCAGGGACGACCCGCGATCTTCTCGAAGAGGATTTTCGATTGGGAGGTCTCCACTTCCGCCTCATAGACACAGCCGGGTTGCGCGATGCGGAAGAGATCGTCGAAAAAGAGGGGATCAGAAGATCTCACCTTGCAATGAAAGAGGCCGATCTCATCTTGCTCCTTCTCGACTCTTCGCGGCCGCTGTCGGCCCCGGAGCGCAAACTGCTTGAAAGCGCCCCCAAAGAGAAAACCCTCGTCGTTTGGAATAAAACCGATCTCGGCAAGCCTCAGGAAAAGATCGAAGGCGTCCCCATCTCGGCAAAAGAGAAAACAGGCCTTGATGAACTCAAAAACGCAATCGAAAAGCTCATCTGGAAAAGGGGACCTCCTTCCAAAGAGGAAATCGTTCTCACGCACTCGCGCCATTTTGAGGCATTGACCCAAGCGATAAAGTCTTGCAAAGCGGTGGTCGAAGGGCTAAAAAAAGGCGTTTCTGCAGAATTTACTGCATCGGATATGAGAAACTGTTTAAATGAGCTTGCCACAATCGTTGGAACGAATGTCTCGGAAGACATTTTGAGCGCCATTTTCTCTAAATTTTGCCTTGGAAAATGACAAAGAAAGAAAAAGCAAAACTTGTCGCCTCCCTTCTTGAAGACTATTTTCCCGATCCCCAAATTCCGCTCCATCACGACAGCCCCTATACGCTTCTCATCGCGGTTCTCCTCTCTGCTCAGTGCACCGATGAGAGGGTCAATAAAATCACTCCCAAACTCTTTGCTCTGGCCCATACACCGGCCGAGATGATGAAGCTCGACTCCTCTCATGTCGAAGAGATCATCCGCCCCTGCGGCCTGGGCAAGGCCAAATCGAAGGCGATCGTCAAACTCTCTGAAGACCTCCAAACGCATCACGGGGGTAAAGTTCCAAAAACCTTTGAAGATTTAGAAAAGCTGCCGGGTGTCGGCCATAAGACAGCCTCCGTCGTGATGGCGCAAGCCTTCCACATCCCTGCCTTTCCCATCGATACGCACATCCACAGGTGCGCCGAGCGCTGGGGTCTTAGCAATGGCAAAAACGTCGTTCAGACGGAGAGAGATCTAAAGCGTCTTTTCCCCAAATCGAAATGGAATAAACTCCACTTGCAGATCATCCTGTACGCGAGAAAATACTGCCCTGCGCGAGGACACAATGAAAAAAAATGTCCGATCTGCTACTCACTAAAAAATGGAGATGCCGTTTCCTGAAGAGCAGCTTGAGTGGGTTAGCAAAGTCGTCTGCTCGCGAACAGATTGGCTCGATCCCCTCTTTATTTTTCTCAATTACTTCGATTCTGCCTATTTTATCTTTGTTCTCATTCCCTTTATCTGGATCGGCTTTTCTTATAGATTCGGACTCAAGCTTTTCTACATCGTCGCTCTCAGCGGCTTTCTCAACGTCTGTCTAAAAAATGGGATCGGATGGCCAAGGCCAACTCACGATTGTCCGGGCATCGGCCTTTTTGATTTTCACAGCTTTGGTTTTCCGAGCGGAGGCGCGCAGACAGCAGCTCTTCTGGGAACTCTTTTGATCTATTACTGGAAATCGAGGCGGGCGTGGGCCGTTGGCGGCATCTACATCTCGCTGATCGGTTTTTCGAGAGTCTATCTCGGCGCCCACTACCCTCTCGATGTTTTGGGGGGCTGGACACTTGGCTTTCTCCTCGCCTATTTCTTTATC
>MGLY01000088.1:23581-36031 GCA_001794935.1 Chlamydiae bacterium RIFCSPHIGHO2_12_FULL_49_9
GGCTCTCTTTTAGCCATCGGTCTCGGAGCCTATTTCTCTTTTAAATATGACCTTTGTTTGAAAGCGCCAAAAACTTTGTCTATCGGATGCGTCAGGGGATTTTTTGCCGTTGCGATTCTCTTTTTGCTCTATTTTCTCTGGCCGAAAGAGGCGCCCCTTTTTACCCGAAGCTTTATGATTGGCCTTTGGGTGAGTCTTCTCGCTTCGCCCACCTGTAAATTATTGGGCGGTTCCTAACGTCTCTCCAAAATTGGCCTTCGTCTCGATCCCTTTTTGGGTATTGGCGGTCAAATCGGCATCAAATGTCACTCTCCCTTTTTCAAAAAGAAGCGCGATGCAAGAGCCGCCAAATTCAAAATAGCCCTTCTCATCCCCTTTTTTTACCTTGAGATCCGGAGTATAAGTTTGACGAATGGAGCCGACAGAGGTCGCCCCAATTTCGATGTAGAGCACAGTTCCAAAATGATCGGTCTCAATTTCTGTGATCATCCGCTTGTTCTCAGAGAGAATGGAGACGTTCTTTTTCAGCGCAATCGGATTGACCGAATAGAGCAGCCCATTGATAAGGCGAGGTTTTGCCGGAATCCCATCGCAGGGAAAATGGAACCGATGATAATCCGAGGGGCAAAGGCGGGCGATTGCCATGGAGCCTTCCTGAAATCGGCGCGCCATCGGAGGATCTTTCAAAAACTCCAAAAGAGAAAACTCTTGTCCTTTGATGAAGAAGCGGTCGAATTGATTGAAGACCAAATATCTGCCGTCTGCAGGAAGAACAACTATTTTCGGGTCTTGAGCAATCGGCCGTCTTTCCGGTTTTAATTTCCGGATGAAAAAATCGTTAAACGAGTCGAAGCCGCTGTCCGCAAACTCTGAAGCGTCGATCCCATAGGCCTGAATGAAAGGCGCAATTTTTTTCGCGCTCGACTTTCTCTTTTGCAAAAAGCCGTAAGCCCAAGAGAAAAAAGGGACGCGGGCAATAAGGGGAAGCAGGAAGAGGGCAAAAACGCCTCTCAAAAATCCGTCGCCGTAGAGGAGGGACAAAAAGGGCCCCCCATAGACCCTCTCAATCGCCGTTTGCCCCGTTTTTCGATCGATGTAGGTGATTTCCATAAAGAATGATTATACTTGGGAAATGCCCATTTTTTCAATGCATCAAATAAAGTTTTTTATAGAGAAATATAAGCCTTGAGGGAAATGGTTTTCCCTATTAAACTTTTCTCAAAGACAAGGTCTCTCCTCATGTTTGGAATACTAAAAAAAATCTTTGGGACACACCAGTCCCGCCTCCTGAAAAAATACTGGAGCTTCGTCCCCAAGGTAAACGCTTTTGAAGAACAATTCCAGTCCCTCTCCGATGAGGAAATTTTTAGGAAAACCGCCGAATTCAAGGAAAGATTTGTCAAGGGCGAATCGCTCGAGTCCCTCCTCCCCGAGGCCTTTGGAGCGGTAAAGAACGTCTGCAGGAGACTTTGCGGAACCGACGTCCACGTCTCCGGATATAGCCAAAAATGGGACATGATCCCCTACGACGTGCAGATCGTCGGCGCAATTGCCATGTTCAACGGCTCGATTGCCGAAATGCAGACCGGCGAGGGGAAAACGCTCACTGCCTCTATGCCCCTCTACTTGCACGCGATCACGGGCAAACCGGTTCATCTCGTCACCGTCAACGACTATTTGGCCAAAAGAGACTGCGAGTGGATCGGATCGATTTTCAGAAGACTCGGTCTCACTGTGGCCTATTTGACTAACGATGTCCCAAGCTATAAGAGAAAAGAAGTCTACGCCTCCGATATCGTCTACGGCACCGCCTCCGAGTTCGGGTTTGACTACCTTCGAGACAACTCGATGGCGACGAGCAAGAATGAGCAGGTGCAGCGCGGCCACTACTTCGGCATGGTCGACGAGATCGACTCAATCCTGATCGATGAAGCGAGAACGCCGCTGATTATCTCGGGACCTGTTCCCGAGAGCCGCCAGATGTATGACGAGCTCAAAGACGGAGTATCCCATCTCGTTCGGATCCAGCGCGACCATTGCAATAAGATCGCAAACGACGCGAAGCGCGCATTGGAGTCTCTCGGCGTGCTGGAATCTGTAGAAGCGCCGCGAAAACTGAACAAAGAAGAGGCGGAAAAGGAGCAGGCGGCTTTTAAAAAACTCTGGCTTGCCGGCAAGGGAACCCCTCGCAACAAAATCTTGAAGCGGATGAAGGAAAATCCCGATTTTCGCGCGCTCATCGACAAGTGGGAAACCTACTATTTCAGCGATCAGAACAAAGAGGAAAAATTCGAAATTCTCTCTGATCTTTACATGATCGTCGATGAGAGAAATAACGAATATGAGCTCACCGACAAAGGGATCAAAGCCTGGAGCGAATTTAAAGAGGGTGTGGGCTCAGATGATTTTATGATGCTCGATCTCGGCCACGAGTATGCGCTCATCGAGCAAAACAGCGCCCTTTCAGATGCCCAAAAAATGGACGCGAAAATCCGCTTGAGAGAAGAAGACTCCAAGAGAAAAGAGAGAGCCCATAACCTCCGCCAGATGCTCCGCGCACACCTTCTCATGGAAAAAGACATCGATTACATCGTCCAGGAAGGGAAGATCGTCATCATCGATGAAAACACGGGCCGACCCCAGCCGGGCCGCCGCTTTTCCGACGGGCTTCATCAGGCGATCGAGGCGAAAGAAGATGTCGCGATTCAGGGAGAAACTCAGACCTATGCGACCATCACTTTGCAAAATTACTTTCGCATGTACGAAAGGCTTGCCGGAATGACCGGCACGGCGATGACTGAAGCGAATGAGTTCAAAGAGATCTATAAGCTCGAAGTGCTCGAAATCCCCACCCATCGTCCTTGTAAAAGAAAAGATTTCGACGACGAGATCTACATGACGGAGAGAGAAAAATACAACGCGATCCTCAAAGAGATCAAAGAGATCCACGGAAAAGGACGCCCCATCTTAATCGGAACCGACTCAGTCGAAACATCTGAAAAGCTCGCCCGCATTTTAAAACAAAATAAGCTCGAGCACACAATCCTCAACGCCAAAAACCATGCGAAAGAGGCGGAAGTGATCGCGGAGGCCGGCAAAAAAGGGGCGATTACTCTCGCCACCAACATGGCAGGCCGCGGAACCGACATCAAACTCAAAGAGGGAGCAGCCGATGCCGGCGGACTCCATGTGATTGCGACCACTCGCCACCATTCCCGCCGCATCGACAGACAGCTTCGGGGAAGATCGGGCCGCCTCGGAGATCCGGGCTCCTCGAAATTCTACGTCTCTTTTGAAGATTCGCTCATGCGCCTTTTCGCATCGCCGCGCATGACGGCTCTCTTGCAAAGATTCCGCCCTCCTGAGGGAGAGCCGATCTCTGCCAAAGTGCTCAATAAGTCGATAGAGACTGCGCAAAAAAGAGTCGAGCAGAGAAATTACACCATCCGCAAACACACGCTCGAATACGACGATGTGATGAATAAGCAGCGGCAGGAAGTCTATTCTTTTAGAAATGACATTCTCTTTGCCGAAAAGCCGATTGAGATCGCAGAGGAGCTCCTTCAAACAGTCACTTCTCAGCTCCTCTTGGGCGCGGCCCCCCTCAATGCGCTGATGACTCATTTCCCAGTCCGCGTCGAAGAGGAGCCGGCTGCTACCTTCGAGAAAAGGGCGAAAGAAAAAGTCCTTGCCGCTTTTGAGCAAAAACTCGTCTTCCAAAGACAGCTTCTTCTCTCTTTCCGCCCCGACTTAAGCGATGCGGAAAAAGCGCAGACCGTTCTCCAGGAGGTCATCCGGAACCTGATGGTTCGCAAAATCGATCAGCTCTGGCAAGAACATCTTCTCCATATCGATCATTTAAGAGCGGATGTTCACATGAGAACTGTTGGCCAAAAAGATCCTCTTTTAGAGTTCAAACATGAGTCATTTGCCCTCTTTGAGGCACTCTCTCATAAGCTGAGAGAGGAGATCACTCGGGATCTGTTTCGCTTTGAAATGATGCCGCAGGCCCCGCAGCCCTTCCCCCCCTTAAGAGGCGGAAAAAAACTCGCTCTCCAAGAGCCCTCACTGATTGAGGGCGCGTGAAAAAATGCGCCCTTTTTCTTCTTTTCCCTTGGATACTCGTCTGTGCTGACACCCCTCCGCCTCCTAAAGAAAACGTCGCAGGGATCGCAAACTACGGCGCCGTCACACTCGACTCCCTTCAAGGGGCAGGGCTTGTCAAACTCAATGGCACCTCTGTTCTCAACACAGCCCACTTCGACGGGAGCTTTCTCGCAAATGACGTGCGCATAGGCGCGCTGGAAGTGAGCGGGGAGGCGAATCTGACGGCAGCCATCATTGGACAAAAGAGCTTTATTTTCGGATCTCTACAGGCCGTTCGCTCTACATTCTCAAAACCGCTGACTCTGCTCACTCAAAAAGCTGTCTTTACCGGCTGCAAAATTGAGTCGATTATCGTAAAAAAAGATACTGCTTGCAAAGGAAAGCAGGTTTTAGAACTAAAACTGGGAACTATCGTCGATGGCTCGATTGAATTTGAATCGGGAAAAGGGGAGGTTGTCCTCTTCCCGGGATCTCAGGTACTGGGCCCTATCACAGGCGGCAAAGTCCTCAAAAAGTTCTAGAAAACTTCTCAATTTTAGCAAGTGGAGTGACGTCGCCAACCCGCCTTAAAATCCATTGAGTCGAAATGACCCTTTCAATCCTGTTGAGCCGTTCTGAATTCCACTTGATTTCGACATCATAACGGCCAGCAGGCAGCCCTTCCGGGCTAGATGGCAATACGGAAATATTATTGAAGCACGAGACGGCTCCCTGGCTCAAATGATCAAGATAGCGTTGCTTTCCACCGACATCGAAATACCACGCTCCGGAATCTGAGGAAAAGCCTTGAAAACCAAAACTCAAAGGGAGCTTATAACGACCGAAATCCACCTCCAGTGTTCTCTCTTTTTTGTCTGAAGAATCCCATACAAATTTCATTTCTCCCCCAGCCTCTTGAAGTCTTTCAGGCGCCGCCGCCATTGGTTGCGCAACCGGAGCAAGAAACAGGCCGTCTATACGCCCTATCAACCCGTTGAGATCCTTCATCAGGGCCTCATCTTCATTGCTCTCTTCTGCCCTTTTTAAAACAGAATCGCTCGCCTCTTCCACGCGAGCTTCCAATTGAACATTTCGATCATTTTGGTTCTCTCTTAGCCTCTTACCACTCGCGTCCTGCGAGAGCGGAGCAAAAAGCGCTACCCTAAAATTTCCTTGAGGATTTCCCTCTGGCAGAAAGCTAAACGAGCCAAAACCATTGCCTGCTATGACTCTTTCCATATACTCTGAAAGGGAGTTTGACGCAGACATCGTTTATTCCTTTGAAGTTGATTGATCTGGGGTTCCAAAAGATGGCGTCCTTTTAGAAGCTGCCAGCATCTTTTGTTTCTTTATCGAGATTGGGCGACGCCTTACCCCTGCAGGTTTTTCGTTTCTTTTCTTACACGGTTTTTCCGCTGCAGAGCCGGCAGTAGGCAGAGATGTTTGAGTTGCAGATGTATTTTCACCTACAAGAGGACTAGCCGTTCTTTGCCCCGGAACTTGAAGAGATCCAGACTGAGACGCTACAACCGGAGTTGCTGCTTTTGGACGCGGAGGAGATGGGGGAATTACGTTGATTTGCAGCAGAGGTTGACGCGGGGGCGATCCAGTGGAACTATCGACTTCCATTGAGGCCGAATTCCCTCTCGCTGCGCCACTTGAACCCACAACTTCATCATCATCATCGCTGGTCTCAACTGTTTGTCGAGTAGCCACTGTCATTAAACCGTCAACCGCTTCTCTGACATCATCTTCAGCTCTTTTCCTCGCTTCTGCTTCGGCTGCTATACCGGCTTGAAATTGCATTCGGTTTCGTTCGAGCCCCATGACTTCTGAGTGACTCGGCTTTGGATTCACATAAAGGGTTAAACCGCGCGATTTAATAGCCATTCCCGGCACCAATTTAAGAAAGCCGTTTCCTGATACGGAACTTTCAATCGGAGATGTCGGAAGTTGAAGAGGCTGACCCAATTCAATCTGTCTGGAAAAAATTTCGCGAAGCCGAGGAATTAATAAAGCTCTCTCCAACCACTGAATTTCCAATTCAATCGATTGGCGAATAGCTACCTCAGAGGTCTCGAGCAACTCTGTATTTGCACGGATGTATGCTTTAATTTGCCGATCTGTCAATAACTGAGGAGGTTGATTTTGAGTACTCAGAAGCTTTGCGAATTCTGTCCTCAATTCTTCAATAACAAATTTGTGGTACACCTTTTGCGCTTTAAAAAGCACTCCTCCTTTGGTCAATCGAACGTCGAAAGGAAGATCGATAGAATCCAGCTCGGATTTTAATACTTTTATTCTGTCTAGAGCTTCCTGTTTACTTCGGGTTAGAGGATTGACAGGCTCGCGGCTTGACAGCACTTCATCGCACTCCATAGAAAATCCAGAACCTGAAGAAATTGGGGATATATGAGACATTATTTAATCCACTTGTTTAATTCCATGTTATTTTATAACAAAAAAAGAAATTAACTCAACAAATATAATTTAATTTTAGTTTTTACAAAAACAGACAAGGAAATTCTTTAAAAAAATTATTTTCCCGGATAAACAGATGATATGAACTCAATCCTTGCCGAACTAGCGAAGCGCCCCGCAAAACTCGACTGTCTCAAAGACCCGGCCGTGCTCAATTTAGAGGGGCTGACTCTCACCCCATTCCACATGGTGGCTCTCATCATTTTCGGCCTGGCCGTTCTCCACACCTTCTCTGTCCACAAGATTAGATCTTACGCCCGCTCTCTCGAGTCGACCCAGGCGCCGAAAAGGCTTTCAAACCAGGAGAGAAGTTTAGGGATTCACCTCCTTTATTTTCTATCGGAAGTGGAGATTGTCTTCGTCTTATGGGCAATCCCTCTTTTTCTCACGATCACCTGCTTTTACGGCTGGAAAATCGCTCTCGAGTACATCAACACCCGCGACTATACCGAGCCCCTATTTGTCGTAGTCACCCTCGCTGTCGCCTCAACACGCCCCATCCTGATGGCTGCGCAAAAACTCATCCAATGGGCGGCAAATGGGCTCGGCGGGTCGCTTGCCGCCTGGTGGTTCACTCTGCTCACTTTGGGGCCCCTACTCGGTTCCCTCATCACAGAGGTGGGCGCTATGGCTCTCTCTGCGCTCCTCTTGTCGCAGCAATTCTACACCCACCACCCGAGCAAAAAACTCGCCTATGCGACCATCGCGCTTCTCTTCGTCAACATTTCCGTTGGGGGGACGCTCACCGTATTCGCCTCGCCGACCATCCTGGTCCTCTCTCACTATTGGAACTGGACCTTGATGGAAATGCTCACTGATTTCGGCTGGAAAGCAGTGCTTGGCATTTTGATCTCAAATACGATCTATCTTTGCTATTTTAGAAAAGAGCTAAAAGCGATGGGCATCCGTCAAAGAGCGCTGGAAGCCTTCCACTCATTTAGCGTTAAAAAAGAGGAAGCTCCCGTCCCCTTTTGGGTAACAGCCGCTCATATCCTTTTCCTCGCTTGGATCGTTCTGGTTGCCCACTATCCGACGATTTTCATCGCGAGCTTTCTCCTCTTCCTCGGATTTCATAGAGCGACCCGCCATCACCAAAGCTCTATTCAGCTCGTCCGCCCACTTCTTGTCGGACTCTTTTTGGCCGGGCTTCTCATACACGGCGGACTGCAAGGTTGGTGGGTCGTCGCCGCCCTCAAAGATTTGAGCCCTACCGCCGTTTTTGGCACTGCGATTGCGCTCACCGGATTTAATGACAACACGGCGATCGCCTATCTCGCTACGCTGATTCCTGAATGGGGGGACATCTATGAATATGCGATTTTTACAGGGCTGATTGCGGGAGGAGGGCTGACGGTGATCGCCAATGCGCCGAATCCTGCGGGTTATGCCATTTTGAGAAAGGACTTTGCTCAGGGAATCGAGCCGCTCAAACTCTTGGCCGGAGCCCTTATGCCGACTCTCATTCTCTATTTAGTCTTCTATCTTTTTAGTCCGCTGCTACAATTTTGATAGGTTCCTATACCCAAAAAGGAAAAGGGGAACCGAAGCTAAAAGATAAAGCGCCCAAAAGCCCGCATTCCATTTCAGAATCAAGACTCCTTTATAGGAGAAAAAGAGCATGAGAAGTCCTAAAATGCAGAGCTGAACGCCGAGCGTTAAAAGGATCGTGGGCCCAAAGACATTTTTTTGTTTTTCCTCTTCTTGAACGACCGATTCAGCAGGAGCGGCTTCTTCCTCTTGAGCTTTAGGGGGAAACTGGGGCGGATAGAGCGACTGCATCGTCTCCCGGTTTTTAGAAGAGGTCAAAAAATCTTTGGGCGGGTAGGCGCTCGACCTCGCCTGTTCCGGCTTTTCTTCTCGAAGATCGGCTGCGCAAAAAGGGCAGACAATGACATCGAGATCGATCTCCCCTTCGCAATTGAAACAAAGTTTTTGACGCTTCTTCGGTTTCATGGACATCCTGCTTTCCGCTTCGAAGTATAATATTTAGATAACTTTTTTCCTAATGCCCTTTTTTACCTAAGTCGGCTAAAATCAACCCGAGGTAGAATATGGCGGAAAGAAAGAAGTGCGACATCGCGGTGATCGGCTCCGGTCCCGGCGGTTACGTGGCGGCAATTAAAGCGACCCAAATGGGCAAGTCGGTCGCCCTCATCGAAAAAAATCTTCTCGGAGGATGCTGTTTGAATGTCGGCTGCATCCCGACAAAAACGCTTCTTGCCAACGCCTCGATTTTACACAGCATCCGAAGAGCTGCTGATTTCGGAATCAAGACGGGCCCCATCTCTTTTCACTACGATCAGATGAAGGCGAGAAAAGACAGCGTGATTACAAAAATCAGAACAAGTTTGGAAGGGCTCATCAAGTCCAATAAAATTACCATCTGTCGAGGAGCTGCCGAGTTTGAATCCCCCTATGTTTTAAAAATTGCAGGACAAGACAACCTCTTTTTGGAGGCGGGAAAAATCATCATCGCAACCGGTTCCATTCCCTTGGATATCAAAGCATTCCCGTGCGATCACGACCGCATCCTCAACTCCACTTCCCTCTTGGAGTTGACCGAAGCGCCAAAGAGTCTCGCAATTGTCGGCGGCGGCTACATCGGCTGTGAATTCGCCTCGCTGTTTGCGGAACTCGGCTGCAAGGTGACTATTCTCGAAGCTCTTCCGACCATCCTGGCCGCTCAAGGAGCGTCGATCGCCCAATTCATGACAAAAGCGCTCACCTCTCGCGGCATCGAGATCAAAACGAATGTGAAAGTAAAAAGCATTGAGAACAAAAAAAGCCACGCGCTTATTTCCCTGGAAGACGGCCAAACCCTCGAGGCCGATTTTGCTCTTGTATCAGTGGGCCGCAAAGTCTACACCGATGGACTCAAGCTGGAAAAAGCGGGACTCAAAACAACAGAGAAGGGCTTTATTGCAACCGATGACAAGATGCAAACGGATGTCAGGGGCATTTACGCAATCGGCGATGTAACCGGTAAATGGATGCTCGCCCACGTGGCGTCTCACCAAGGGGTCATTGCAGCGTCAAACGCCGCGGGCGTAGAGGCAAAAATGCATTATGAAGCAGTTCCCGCCGTCGTCTTCACGTCTCCCGAAATTGCAACAGTGGGACTGACTCTCGAACAAGCCAAAGAAAAAGGGTACGACGCCGCTCTAGGCTCATTCCCGTTCCAGGCCCTTGGCAAAGCCCAAGCCTCCATGGACACTGAAGGCTACACTCAGATCGTCTCGGATAGGAAGACAAAGCAGATCCTCGGCGCCTCTGCAATTGGCCATGAAGCGGGCAATCTCATCGCCGAGATGGCCCTTGCGATTCAAAATGAGCTTACGCTAGAGTCGGTTGCGGATACGATCCACGCCCATCCGACCCTGGCTGAAAGCTGGCTCGAGGCGGCGCTGATCGCCAACGAAATGCCAATCCATTTTCCGCCGAAAATAAAACGATGAATAAACTCAACGTCTTGCCCCAAAATCCAGAAGTTGAAGAGAGCCAAGGGCGCTTCCCCTCTTGGCTGCACCGAAAACTGCCTTTGGGCGGTCAGATTTTCAAGACGAATACACTCATCGACAAATACAAACTCAACACCGTTTGCGAAGAGGCGAAATGTCCGAATCGCTTTGAGTGCTACACGAAAAAGACGGCCACTTTCCTAGCCCTTGGCAAAGAGTGCACGCGCAACTGCGGCTTTTGCGATATCGATTTTAGCAAAACGCCAAAAGCGCCAGAGGCAGATGAGCCGATCCGGATTGCCCTTTCCGTCAAAGAGCTAGGGCTCAAACACGCAGTGATCACGATGGTGGCAAGAGACGATCTTCCCGATCAGGGGGCCTCCCACATCGCCCGCATTATTCAAGCAATTCGACAAGAAAACAAAGAGACAACAATTGAAGCGCTCACTTCAGATTTTTCCGGCGATTTCAATGCGCTCCACACAGTGCTTGAAGCAAGACCCGAGATCTTCAATCACAATATTGAAACAGTCCGTTCCCTCTCTACCCGCGTCCGCCACAAAGCCGAATACGACCGCACCCTCTCAGTTCTCCATTTTGCCAAAGAGTCCAAGCTTTCGATCTTTGTCAAATCGGGCATCATGCTTGGCCTTGGCGAAACGGAAGAAGAAGTGAAGCAAACCATCCAAGACCTAAAAGATGCTGGCTGCGATATCATCACCATTGGCCAATACTTGCAGGCGAGCCGCAAAAAACTGAGAGTGAAAGAGTTCATCCATCCCGATCTTTTCAAGGCCTACGAAGATTATGGCAATTCATTGGGTGTCAAGTACATGTATTCAGGCCCGTTTGTCCGCTCCAGCTACAACGCGAATCTCTTTGCAGAAGGCCTTCTCATCAACTCTCATTAGAGAGAAGATGATAAATAGAACAGGATCCGCTCGAAACGAGCGGGCAGGATCGCAGCTGAAGCTGCGGCAGGATAAGAAACATTTCTCTTCTTTTATCCTGCCTCGCGTTTCAAAGAGATCCTGCCGGCGCTTCGCCGATCCTGTTATTTATTTTTCTTGCTTTCCCCTTGCAAGACAAATCCCTCCTTCCTATCTTGCGGTTTAATGGCCAAGCAAACCCAAGTCGCTACCATCGTTCTCGCAGGCGGACAAGGCACTCGCCTCCATCCTCTCACGGTCCACCACTCTAAACCTGCCGTCTCCTACGGCGGCAGATACCGCCTCATCGACATCTCAATCTCCAATTCAATCAACTCCGATTTTCGGCAAATCTTTGTCATCGCTCAATATCTCTCCGGAGAGCTCCAGCATCACATCAGCCAAACTTACCACTTCGACGCCTTTAATCCGGGTTTCGTCGATGTCCTGACTCCCCAAGGGACGGAAAACGGCCAAAGGGAATGGTTCGAGGGAACTGCCGATGCCGTTCGCAAAAATCTCCCCACGATCTTAAAATCTCCCGCAGACTATTTTCTCATCCTTTCGGGCGACCAGCTCTATAACATGGACTTCCGAGAGATGGTCTCATTCGCTGAGTTCAAAAAAGCCGATCTCACCATCGCCTCCATCCCAATCTGCGAAAAAGACGCCACCCGCATGGGCCTTTTAAAAATCGACAACCACTGCACCGTTATCGATTTCGTTGAAAAACCAAAAGATTCAAAAACTCTCAAACAATTTGAACTCTCCGATACCTTCTTTCACGATCGGAAAATCAAAAAAGTCAAATCCCCCTGTTATCTTTGCTCCATGGGCATCTATGTGTTTAAGAGAGAAGCTCTCATCTCCCTTCTTAAAATGGACAAGAGAGAAGATTTTGGCTACCACCTCATTACAACAGCCGTCAAGACAGGGAAAACATCCGCCTATGTCTACACCGGCTATTGGGAAGACATCGGAACCGTCGAGTCTTATTATGAAGCCAATCTCATGCTCACGCACGAAAAAAAAGGTCTCGACACCTATGATGAGAAAAATCCGATCTACGCGCAGCCCACCTTTCTTCCCGGCCCCAAGATCCAGCAGACCAAAATCTCAAAGTCGATCATTTGCGAAGGGTGCATCATTGAAGCGGAAGAAATTACAAATAGCGTGATTGGCCTCCGCTCCCACATCAAAAAAGGAACCATCATTCGAGACACCGTCATGATGGGCAATCACTTCTATATGCCTCCCACGCATCAAGACAAGCCGATTCCTCACGATTTTTGGGTAGGAGAAAACTGTCTGATCGAAAAAGCGATTATCGACGAGCATGTCCAAATTGGCAATAACGTCAAGCTTATCAATAAGAAAAAGTTGAAATATTACGATGGCGACAAGATCTTCGTTCGAGACGGGATCATCATCGTCACCTCCGGCGCCCGTATCCCCGATGGGTTTGAGTTTTAATCCACTGAAATCTACACTAACCG
>MGLY01000089.1 GCA_001794935.1 Chlamydiae bacterium RIFCSPHIGHO2_12_FULL_49_9
AGGGTCCCTCCAATAAAGACTTTGTTTCATTATCCTCATTTTGGCCTTTTCCAGAAATAGAAAAGGAGGCCCAAAGCCACTACCGGGAGACTCAAATACTGTCCCATGGTGAGCGCAGATTGAGCGGAAACGAGATGGCTCTGCTCCAATTTCAAAAATTCAATGACAAATCGAAAGCCAAAGACCAGGATTAAAAATGTTCCTATCAATTTCCCCTGGCTCATCAAAAATTTGGATCGATAGCTCAAGCGCCAAAGAAGGAAGAACACAGCGAGGTAAAAGAGCATCTCATAGATCTGCGCCGGGTGGCGCGCAGCGGGCCTGGAGTGATCTGCCGGATGGCCGAAGACAACCGCCCAAGGGACATCTGTTTTCGTTCCCAAAATCTCCTGATTGAAAAAGTTCCCCAGCCGGATCCAGGCGGCCACCATTGCGGTCGGAATCGAGACGAAATCTAAAAGCCTCACCCAGCTTAAGCCCTTCGCCGTCTTTCGAATTCTCATGCTAAAGATGAAAACCGCGATCAGAATGGCGACGACCGCTCCATGGCTTGCGAGGCCCCCCTCCCAAATCCGGAAAATTTCCCAGGGATCTTTAAAATAGCTGGCGGGCCTTTCATAAAAAAGAAAATGGCCCACCCTGGCTCCGACCACCGTGGCCACAATCATGTAGACGACCAACCGATCTGTGATTTGAACAGCCGTTTTCCGAATTTGATCCGACGGCACAGATCCCATCAGCTTGAAAAAGCGAGACAAAACTCCCACAAAAATGGGAAAGCCCAAAGCAAATCCTAGCGTGAAAAAGACCCCATACCAGAGAATGGGCCAGTTCACGATCGGGAGAACAAAAATCTCAGGTCTTGGATCCCAATAAATGACACCGATCATAAAAGAAAGATTAAGAGCGGCAGTGTTTAAAGTCAAAATATTAACGGTTGGCAAATCGAGAGAAATCTGGCTCAAAGAGGCTCTTGAGGAATATGAAAAAAGATTGAGCAGGATCCTTAAACTTGAATGGTCGATTGCAAAGGATCGCCCTCAACTGATCGACTTGGCTAAAAATGAAACGGCGCTCATTGCCCTCGATCTCCAAGGGGAGCTTCTCTCAAGCGAAGACTTTTCGCAAAAATTCACCCTCGCCCTCATCGAAAAAGGGGCCAGGCTGACATTCATCATTGGAGATGCGGACGGATTTCCAGACGAGCTGCTCAACCGAAGCTTTTGGAGATGGAGCCTCTCTCCTCTCACCTTTACGCACCAGATGGTACGGCTCATCCTCATCGAGCAGATTTACCGCGCTTTAGAAATCGAAAAGAAAAGCGGCTATCACAGATGAAAAGAAAAGCCGGTCAATCAATTCAAGAGAGCGCCTCTTGTTGTCTTTTTCTCATGAACCAAAAAGCCGCTCCACGAGGAGCTATTTCCCCTGTACTGTAGTCAAATCGGTACATTCCAAATCGAATCGGACACGGAACCGGTAACGTCCAACCGTGAACCCAATCAAAATTATCTGTTAGAGTCCAATAGCACACCGCCTGGATATTTATACCCTCATCTAAGGCTTTTTTAACGACTTGAGAAATTCGATTTAAATATTGGATTCTTTCATGATCATCGTCCCCTTTATTTACACCTGTATCCAGACCAACTTCGCTGATTACGATAGGCTTGCCCAAAGAAGCCATTTCTTCGAGCGCCGAAGCCATTCCCTGTGGATACATACGGAAACGGTAAGCTGTGGTTTTTTCATCTTTTACTCGAGAGACGGAATCTCCTCCAAAAAAACTCAGCTTCACTAAGGGATCGCTATAATACTGGAGGTAGCTGACATCGAACTTTACCGGCCCGCCAAGATCAAACTCATAGTTTATAAGGCCGGGAATCTTTAACTTGACTATGCCCTTTCTCATAGCGTCCATCACCATTGTGTGATTGACAGATGTCAAAACCCAGGCTACGAGTCGCTCTATGGGGGACCAAAGGGGGTTGTACTTGTGATAAGGGCGAAAGCGAATTGGATCATGACTACACCCAATTTGAAAATGTGGATCTATTTCCTTCAGGGCGTCATATACCGCATTATGAGTCTGCATGAGATGCGTAAAATTTTTAGCAGCCCCTTCGAAATCCACCGACCTATAAGGCGGGAACTCTCCCATGATGTGCCCTTGGAAGCCCTCTACGCCCACTTCATTAAACGTGACAATTTTTGTAACACCGCATTCTTTAAGACACACTCCAATCCTTTGGGCGTATCGAACAAAAGAGCCTCTTCCTTCAACAGTTGCCAGTGTTTGATAAAGCGGATGAGCGTTATGCTCGAGAGTCGCGATCGGCTCAATGCCGGCTTTTTTTAATTGCTCACACCATTTCGATACCGCTTGGATTTGGGCCTCGTCAAAACGACCTTCTTCAGGCTCTATTTGGTCTCTTGGAATAGAAAACCGAAACACTTTAGCCCCGGTCTCTTTTAAAAGATTTAAATAAGTTTCAGGATTGTTCCACATATCGGGAAACTTAGAAGAGGGATCGAATCTGTCGGGAAATTTTTTTAAATATAACTCTCCAAAATTTGTGTGGGGACGAGCTAAAGGACCATGATCATGAAAGTCGGCAGTAGCAAATCCAGTCAAGACACGAGGAAGAGAGACATCTCTTTCTTTTCCATCTTCCCCTACTTCCCATGTAGGGCGCTTGGCAAACTCTGTCAAAGAAGAATCTGCTACAGGATAGAACCATCTTTCGACCCTGGCTGCCAAGTGGCAAGCTACAGCGACCGGAAGCAAACCAAAAAATTTGAAAACCTGCAAAACATATCTTGCCACTCTTTCTACAAGGGCGCCCTCCCTGATAAGAGTACCGTCTAAGGAAACGGTACTCTTAATCGGAAGCAAGCTCGATAATAGGGCGTTGCAAGTGTTTTTTTTCCATGATTGGAAAGCCTAAAGTTTCACGAGTTTCTCCTTTTAAAAACAAAAAGTGTATGGAAAAACCAAGGAGTATTTGGGCTTGTAGAACGTCTAAGTTGTCTTGAATCCTTCTCGTCACAACTAAAACCAAGCTGGTCCATTTTTTTAAGAACATAGAAGGCGTCTTGCTCGTTGACATGGCCAAGACCTCCCTGGCCTTTTCTTGCCCAGCTAAGAACAAGAATTCCATCATCCTTTATTTGCGAAATCAAATTGTTTAAAACAGTATCAGTGAACTGTGCAGGGATATGTTCTGCCACTTCAAAACAAGAGACTACATCATATGGACCTGATTCGGATGTTTTAGAATTTGTAAAGCACTCCTTTAGATGCAGCATAATTTGCTCAAAATTAGTCCCCAATTTCTTCGTTGTTGGATTTCCGTCACATCCATATACAAATTTCATCCCGCTTTTGTGAGCGTCTTTTACATAACTACCGGCTCCACAACCAGCGTCAAGCCATTTAGTATCAGTGCCTTTTAATCCAGCTACATAATTTATTAAACCATTTGAAAGATTGCGATCATGGAAATGACCCCAATTTCGATCTAACCACTTTAAACCGGGAAATCTAGGCTTCCAAGATCCGTCCGCTTCTACTTTAACCAAAAGAAGAGAAACAACGTGCTCGACTCCCAACTGAAGAGGCACCGGAAGATATCGCAAATAATCTTTAGGACCAAATAACGCAATCGATGGCAAAATCACAACAGATCCTAAAGCAGCAACAGGCATAAGGGCTGCCGAATAAAAAGCTGCAACTCCCGCTATAGCCGCAGTCGCTACCAGGTTCACAATCACAATCGTAAGCCCCTGATTGCCGCAGCGCATCTCCTGAATCCGCCCTGTCCAGGTCGCATCCGGCTGTTCTAATGTTCTTACATTTTCTTGAAATTGGTTCTCATTTGGAATTGACTCTACTGACATAAAAAATCCTTTGTAATTTGTTTATTCTACCTCTAACTTTCCTTGGATCGATAGGGTGGCAATCGTTGCAAAATGGTCTGAAAGGAGCCACTTGCCTACTTGGAGCAGTTTGGATTTCCAGCACGGGGAGACTTTAACTGTTCCAGGATCGTAGACAAGCCCATCAATCGACTCTTTGCAATCCGCGCATGGCTTGCCATCCAGCCTTCTACTCTTACCTCGAAGGATATGTTTTCCCTCATCAGTGCAAGTCACTCGCCCTTCGAGCTCATTTTTAAAACCTTGGAGCCCTGAGGTATTTCGATCTACTTTTGAGGTGTCGAAATTGAAATCGCCGAGCAAGACAGCCCTTTTATCTTTTATTAGCGGCACAACGTGCTTTGTTAACTGGCGATTGCGCGCCGCCTGATTTTTCTCGCCTTCTCCGTAATTTAAGTGGACATTCACAAATCTCAGATCGTCTTCTCCTAGCGACACGGCAAACGAAAGGGCTCCCTGGTTGGACCATTTGGCAAGACCTTCTCGATCTTCCATTGGGTAAGGGGCAAATTGGATCTCTTTTAGCGGGACTTTAGAGGCAACAAAAAGGCCTGAGTTGTTTCGAATGGGGTCGTTAGAGCCCAAGTCCCTAAGAAAATACTGATAGCCCGCTTTTCTGGCCAATTTAATGAACTCGTTTTGAGCTCCCAAACTCTCAAATTCCTGTCCCGTAAAAATGGCAGGACTCTCTCTTGCCAAAACCCCGACCACTGCAGCACGCGACTTGCGCAACCACCAACCGGATCAAAAGGGGGGACGACTCCTCCGGTTAATGGAGACCAGGGATCCTGAAAACAGGCATTGAGCGACATCACTTTTACAGATCTTTCATCACCACTTGCAGGGGGCCGTTTTGGTTCAATGAGCTCAAATCTCCCTTGCCCCGCGCAAGCCGCAATAGAATAACAAACGGCGCTCGGCAGCAATAAAACTAAAGCAGGAACGATTGAAAAAACAGCCGATATAACCCGTTTTACTCGCTCACAGATCTCACGCCAATAGGCATCTTTCTCCCAAGGCATAGGGTGAGTTAAATGCTCTATATCGCGAACAGATTTTCTGGAAAATGTGTTGGCATAATAACCTATGTGGGTAAATAGTCTTTGCGCACTATTCGCATAGATGGATCCAGATCTCATCCCGGAAAAAGTCATATTATCCCCAATAGTCCTTGAAAGGCCCAACATGATCCCCTCTAGGCGGATTAATTGTCTACATAGAAAATAATTTTTAATTAGAAAAGAAAAGTTGACTTAGGAGTTCCTCTTAGAAGCTCTGAAATAGAGCATGGAGCCGTTGATGAGGGCCGAGCCGATTGCGACATCGATGAGGCCGCGAACCTCGATTGGAATGGGGAGAAAGCGGAAGAGAATCCCGAGGGCCATCATGGAGCCAATCAAGATCCAATAAGACTTGCTAAAAGCATCTCTAAAGCGAATGGGCAGCGGAAGAGCTGCAATGCGATTAGAGACTCTTGCAACGGTTTTGGAGAGGACGAAGCGCCCCTTCAGAAAACCAATTGCGAGCCCCAACGCAATGAGCATCGTCCCCGTTTCTTGGGAAGGGCCCTGAGAAATAAACTTGAGCCCCTTATAAAGAAGAGAGCCTCCGATGGAGAACCAGAGAAATCCGGAGAGTGCGATCCAACTGCGATGTTTCATGCGGCCAGTTTACATCAAGAGATCTTTTTATACACAACATGATTCAAAATTGGGAATTTGGCAAAGCCGGCGCCCAAGATTTTCATCAGGCCGCAGGCCGGCGCGTGACGGGGTCCCTATTTCCAATAGGGGCCCCCGAACGCGGATGGAAAGATTGGGATGCCGGCACAGCCACAAACCAAATTTTGAGTCACGTTGTGTATAAAGAAATACGAAAAAATTCTTTACTTTTGTCGACAAAAATCGATTCTCCGACTACAATCCGCAAGGTTAAAAACAGAGGCACTGCTTATATGAATGTAGCTCTTGCGTTTACCCGCGTTTTTTTCATGATTCTCAGCATCTTTTTTATGACCGCTTATATGCTATCGGGGCCTGACGGGTACACGCCGGGAAATTTGGGGTTGGGAGTCGGGGGCGGCGCCCTCTTCGGACTTTTGCTGATCGGCTTTGATCTTCTCTTTAAAAGGTTCAATCTCCGCTCCTTTAATATCGGGGCGATTGGCCTATTCATCGGCTATCTGATGGGCCAGGCGCTGGTTTCTATTTTCTCGACGATCCTCGACATCAGCGCAGCCTCCACCCACTTGAGAGCCGAAACGATCGAGATCCTCGAGATCTCCCTATTTCTCTTCAGCATTTATCTCGGCACACTCATGACTCTGAGGGCCGCTGATGAATTTTATGTCAGCATCCCGTTTATCAAGTTTACGCCGACTGCGCACAAGAAAAGAGATCTCATCGTCGATGCCTCCGTTCTATCTGATGCGAGGATCATCGATCTTGCAGGCTCGGGGATCGTCGATCACCATCTCGTTCTTCCCCGCTTTTTGATGAAAGAGCTCTATGCCCAAGCGGAAGTTTCAGATGAAATGGGAAGAAACAAGGCCAAAAGATCGTTGGATGTAATTAAGAAGTTAGAGGCGCTTCCCGATCTCGACCTCCGCTATAATGACACCGATTTTCCCGAGCTCAAAGACCCGACGGGCAAGATGGTGCGCCTTGCCCGTCTTCTCGACGCGAACATTTTGACCGCAGATATCAGCCGCGTGCAGATGGGAGCGATGGAGGGAGTTCGGGTCGTCAACATCCATTCCCTGTCGAATGCATTAAAACCCTTGATGCAAGCGGGAGAAAACATTAAGATCAAAATTCAGCGCTACGGAAAAGAGCCGCGCCAGGGAGTTGGGTATCTCGAAGACGGAACGATGGTCGTCGTCAATGGCGGCGGCGAGTTCATCGGAGAGGTGATCGACGCTCAGGTGCTCTCAGTGAAACACACCTCCTCCGGAAGGATGATTTTCTGCAACGCCAGAGACGAACACGGAAGCTACGCTTATTCAGATGGACATGAAGACCACTAATTCGATCAGGGGACTTGGCAACGACATCATCGAAATCAAGCGGATGCGCCAAAGCATCGAGCGGCACGGCCTTCACTTCCTCAACCGCCTTTTTACGCAAAGAGAGCAAGATTACTGCTATAAGTTCAGCGATCCGGTTCCCCATTTTGCGGGAAGATTTGCCGCCAAAGAGGCGATCTCAAAAGCGCTTGGGACGGGGTTTGGTTCGCAGCTCGCCTGGCACGATCTGGAAGTTCTCAGCGATGATCTTGGAAAGCCCATCGCAATGCTCAGCGACGCCCTTGAAAAGCGCTATGAGAGCCCCCGGATCTTTGTTTCGATCAGCCATTCGGAAGACTACGCTACGGCAATCGCTCTCTGGACAAATTAAAAAGAAAATTGAACCACAGAGATAAGAAAGAAGAAATTTTTGTCTCTTCTCTGTGTCCTCTGTGATCTCTGTGGTATTTTTAAAAATTAAAAAGAAAATGGGAACAAATAGCTGAAGATAAAGCTGTTCACATTCTGTGGGCACGACTTTGCAAGCACGCGCCTTACATATTCAAATCGAACGGTTCCCCACACTCCGACTTTATAGCCGTACCGAAAACCTAAATCGATCGATTTCTGCCGGATCTTCGCATAGCCGTTGAAATGATCCACGTTGACCGTCCGGTGCCCCCCATACCCATTGATCCCTGATGCGTAAATCGCCAGCTTGTGCTGATCGTCAATATTCGTTTCCACCGATGCAATCCCCCTCACCCAGGGAGAGCCTCGGTTTGCATGGCCAACCGCTCCATATCCCCACACCCGAAAGCGCCAGTCATCTGAAACATCAAACTCTTTGCCGATCGAGATATTCGCTTCGAAGTCGGCGTTTGCATGATAGGGACAGCTGACATCGCGCAAACTGTCTGTATTCGTAAACCGGCAGCTCCCGCCTGTGGCAAGACTCACCCGATCGCCGACAATGTCATCGAGCCAAAGGTAGCGAGCCTGCAAAGCAACCGAGCGGAAGTTGAACGATTGCTGAGTCGTGTCTGCAAATTGGATATCAGTATCGATGCTCCATTGGGGAGAGACGGAAAAGTCAAGACCAAAATAGAGCACATTTGAGTTGAAAGGTTTTGTGAGCTGAGGCTTGCCGTTTTGCACTCGGTTAAATCTGCTATAGTCATATAGGCTCAATAGATGAAATTCATACACATCCCCAAACCAGGGCTGTACTTCAAGCGCAGAAATCGCAAACGGAAAAAGAAGGAGAAAAATTCTTCTCATTCCAATCCCATGGAGCTCAACCACCTCTCCGCATCGAGAGCTGCCATGCATCCCGTGCCTGCAGCTGTCACTGCTTGGCGATACTTGTGATCTTGTACATCCCCAGAGGCAAACACCCCGGGAAGAGAAGTCTCCGTCGAACCGTTGTTCACAATCAAATAACCTTTGTCGTCTGTTTTGAGCTGCCCGTTTAAAAAAGAGGTGTTCGGCTGGTGGCCAATTGCGAAAAACACCCCGCCCGCCTCTCTTTCTTCCGTTTGGTTTGTCTCGAGATTTTTTAAAAGGACTTTTCGGACGACCTGATCCCCCGAGATCTTTTCAATGACGCTATTCCAAAGGAGCTCGATTTTCGGATGTTTTAACGCCCTTTCCGCCATGATCTTCGACGCCCTCAGTTGATCTCTTCTGTGGACGATGTAGACGCGGCTTCCATACTTCGTCAAAAAGATCGCCTCTTCAACTGCGCTGTCGCCGCCGCCGATAACAAAGAGGGGCTTGTTTCTAAAAATAGG
Organism: Chlamydiae bacterium RIFCSPHIGHO2_12_FULL_49_9; assembly: GCA_001794935.1. Classification (GTDB taxonomy): domain Bacteria; phylum Chlamydiota; class Chlamydiia; order Chlamydiales; family SM23-39; genus O2-12-FULL-49-9. Next base: position 8,737 of record MGLY01000089.1, read on the forward strand.
GGCCGCTCCATCGCAAACAGCGCAAGCAGTGACCCCTTTTTGCCAAAACCCATCCTCCCCCGCTCCTTCGATCTCGAGCCGCTTTGCAGTCGCTCCCGTTGCAATAATCACCGAATGAGCTTCCATTTTTGTGCTCGACCCGACGATGAGAAAAGGGCGCTTGGAGAGATCGACAGAAAGAACGTCCTCAGCCAAAAGGCGCGTCCCAAACCGCTCAGCCTGCGAGCGAAATTGAGCCATGAGATCGGGGCCCGTGATTCCTTTTGGAAAACCGGGATAATTTTCCACCTCTGTTGTCGTCATGAGCTGACCGCCGGAAGGTCCCGACATGAATCCCTCATAAATGAGCGGCTGAAGGTTGGCACGGGCCGCGTAAATAGCTGCCGTATAAGCTGCCGGACCCGATCCGATGATGACTAGTTTTCTCTTTTCCATGTGCAAAATACCTACGGTCAAAAATGAGAGATCCTATCATTTCTACAGGACTTAAGAGTTTGTCTCAAGAGTCGGTTAAAAGAATTCGTGTGAGAGCTCTTTCGAGCGTTTGGTTGCAGCTTGAATTGCGCTAGATAGAGATTGGTCTGTTTTTGATTCATCCATCACTTTGAACCCGGCTTCCGTCGTCCCGTTTGGCGTTGCGATCTGAGCGATTAAGTCTTTCGGATTTCCCCCTTTTAAAACAAGACGCGCTGCGCCGGCAAAAGTTTGAGCTGCCATTTTGAGCGCCTTTGGGTAAGGAAGCCCGTGCGCCTCGCCCGCTTTGGCAAACGCCTCGATCATCCGAAAGACAAATCCCGGCCCACTCGCAGAGAGGCCGCAGGAGATGTCCATGAGCTCTTCGGGAACTTCAATAACCTCTCCCATGCAAGAGAAGATGGCCTGCGCCTCTTCTTTAAGAACTGCATCCGCATTTTGCTGGAAGGAGAGCACCGTCATCCCCTCGAGGACCGAAGAGCCCATATTCGGCATCGCCCGGATGATTGGGATGCGGCCTAAATGCTTTTGGAAGTAGGCCATTTTGACACCCGCCGCGATTGTGATGATCTTTTGGGAGCCCATTTTGAGCTTGGCCAGGTCTTTTAAAACCTGCTCGAGCTGAGCCGGCCGGACGCAGATAAAGATCAGATCGCTCTTCTCGACAAGAGTCGGAAGGGTCGAAGAGGTAACCCCAAATTCCTGCTCGCTCTTTTTCATCTTGGCCGGATCGCGCCGGATAAAAGAGATTTGGGAGCGGGGGATCAGCTTGGCCCTGTCGATGGCCCGGCAGATCCCCTGAGCCATGTGGCCGAACCCGATAAACCCCAGCTTTAGATCGCCTGTTTTCATATTTCATGACACTAGGGAAATTTTCTTTAAAATTCCAGGGAATTTGTTAGCTAAAAATCACCCATGGCGTACAATAGAGGTATTTAATTTTCTTTTATAGAAAGATTATTGGAGGCAAAAAGCAGGTTAATGAAGCGCTTATTTCGAAAGGCTTTCGGAATCCATTCAGGAGAAGGGCGGCACGCCTTTCTCTTTGCGCGCCAAGCTTTCTTTTGGGCATTTGGAAGCTCCTGTCTCGACACCCTCTCCGACGGCCTTTTCCTGGAGAAAATCGGCGCCGCCTTCCTGCCCAGAGTCTACTTATGGACCGCTCTGGGGATGATCGGAGTTTCTACCCTTGTCCTCTACAGCCTGAGGGTGACCAGTCCCTATCGGATCTTGACCTCTGCCATGGGGATCGGCTCTCTGATCTGCCTCGCCGCCGCCCTCTTCGTGGGCTCCGCTCCTCCGGATATATTCTGGTATGGGCTCAAGGTGGCGTCGAGGATGTTTTTTGCGGTGATGATCGCCTGCTCTTGGACCTTCACCGACCAATACCACGACCTGCAGGACGCCAAGAGGGTCTACTCGATCTATAGCGCCGCCTACTTTTTGGGTTCCATCGTCTCGGGGACCGCCATCAATCTCCTTTTAGACAAGATCGGCTTCTCGTCTCTTTTGGTTGCGGCTGCCATTTCCATTTCCTTTGCGGGTCTCGAAGCGCGCCGGATCGCCATGAGAGTGAAGGCCGTTCACGACGACACCGTCGAGGGGGCTTTTTCGGGAAACAGGGACTCTTTTGCCTCTGTTGTGCAGATGATCGTCCGCTCCCGCTTTGCCCTAATCCTTCTCCTCCTTAGCCTCGTCGTTCAGCTCCTCATGACCGTCACCGAATTCAACTACATGGCTTCTTTCGGCAAGTCTTTGCAACCTGCATCCGAAGGGCATATCGCCGAGTTTTTAGGTAAATGCCGCGCCTTCATCTCTTTATTCAACATTCTCTTCGGCGTCTTCTTCTACGGCAGATTCGTGAGGAGAATGGGCCTTAGCAACATGATCCTGGTCACTCCCCTCTTTTTCCTCGGCATCTATCTCGGCTGGATCGTCCAGGACACCCTCCTTTTTGCTATTTTGGGGCTGATCGCCGTCGACGGAATCCTCTTTACCGTCGAGGATAACTCGTTCAATCTCCTCTCAAATGCGGTTCCGACAAAGCTCAAATCGAAAGTGAGGATCATCAACGACTCATTTTTCGAGCCGATCGGGATGTTGTTCAGCTCGCTTCTTCTCTTCGCGACAACGCAAAGCAGACTCCTCGGTTTCTTTTTAGCTTTTCTCGCCCTCTTTTTGGCCCTTGGAATCCGCTCGATCTACTCCAGAGCAATCCTGATCAACTTGAAAGACAACGCCCTTCACTTTGAGAGAAAAGTGAAGGGGTGGATCGCATCGCTTACCCGAAGAGAGCAAAAAGAGGCGAAAAAAGATATTTTAAAAGCTCTCGCTTCCCCGGAAGAAGAGACGCAGCTCGTCGCGATTGAAGGGCTTTTGCAGCTCGATGACAGCTCCCTCATCCCCCAAATTCTGCAAGTGGCCAAACGGCTCGGCACTCTTTCAAAAATTAATTTCTTGCGCCTTCTCGACGGAAGCAGCTTTAGCAATGACGCGAGAGTCATCGAAGCGATCGACGGCTGGCTCTACGAGAGCAAATCGCCGGAGCTTTCCAAGTGGGCCAACTTATATCTTGCGAAAAGGGGTCTTCACCATCCTGAAAAAGTGGAAGACGACCTCGACCACCCGGATCTTTTTTTGAGAGGAGCTGCGATTCTCACATTGAAAAAATCGCTTGCAAATCAGTCTTTAGATTACGCCGCTCTCAACCGGACGATCGCTGCGAAAAAGCTCGATCTTCTTCTCAAATCGGCCCGCATCGACGAAATCAGCATGGGCCTCGACATCCTCGCCGAGGAAGGTACAATGGAAGCGGCCGAAAAATCGCTCCCCTTCCTCTCCCACCCATCCGTTTTGGTGAAGAGAACCGCCGCTCGAACGATTGCGCGCCTCGCCGACAAAAGGCTTGCCCGCCACGCGCCCCAACTCATCGAAGAACTCGACGCGGCGAGGGACAACCAATTTCGCCTCCACCTGCTCGACGCGCTCGGCAAAATCTCCGATTCGACGATGGTGAGAGAGATCCTTCTGGAGAGCGTCCATCTTCGCCCGAATGAGCGGCGAAGAGCGGAAGAGATCATCGCTCAGATGGGACTTAAAATCGTTCCCCTTCTCCTCGCCTTTACAAAAGACATCTCTCTTCCTGAAAGAGCGAGAATTTTGGCGAGCAAAATTTTGGGACGTCTTGCGCTGCCCCAGCTTCAGGCAAACCTGATCGATATTCTCGATATCGAAATCGAAAGAGCCTACTTCTACTTCTATTTTGGCCACACGATCCAAGAACAGTATCCGCAATACGATCTCGAAATGCTTCAAAGCGCGCTTCTCACCGGCTATCAATCGGT
>MGLY01000090.1:0-978 GCA_001794935.1 Chlamydiae bacterium RIFCSPHIGHO2_12_FULL_49_9
CTTCGCCTGCGGTTCGATTTTGCTTCGTCCCAGCGTCGATGGGCTGAAACGCGCGCCCCAATTTCATTGGGGACCCCCTCGCGTTCCAGAACTTGGGGGAAGCCCCGGTGAGTAGAGGCGACCAGCAATGGTCGCCTCTACTCACCGGGGACAAGGGCACCTTGTCCCCGACTGACTATCTGCAAGATCTTCTTTATTATCTTTAGACAAAAAAAAAGCCCCCGGGGAAACCCGGGGGCTTTTTTGTCGGACTCTTAGTAGTCCATTTCGCCGCCGCCTGCGTGCGCAGGGGTGGGTTTCTCTTGCTCCTCTTCGGTGATGATCGCTTCTGTTGTCAGCATCAGGCCGGCAATCGAAGCTGCAAACTGAAGGGCGCAACGGACCACTTTCGTCGGATCCACAATCCCTTTCTCGATCATGTTGACATAAACATCTTCACGAGCGTCATAGCCTTCATATTGAGGAAGAGTTGAGACTTTCTGAACGACGATTGATCCCTCTTTCCCCGCGTTTTCCGCAATTTGACGGAGAGGATAAGAGAGCGAGCGGGCGATGATCTCAGCGCCGAGCTTGATGTCGCCCTTAAGGGTGGCGATGAGCTTTTCAAGAGCGGGCAAGCAGCGAATCAGCGCTGTTCCGCCGCCGGGGACGATTCCCTCTTCAACAGCAGCCTTGGTCGCCTCTTTCGCATCGTCGACGCGGTCTTTCTTCTCTTTCATCTCAACTTCTGTTGCAGCGCCCACTCGGATCACTCCTACGCCGCCAGAGAGTTTCGCAAGGCGTTCCTGCAGTTTCTCTTTGTCGTAATCAGAAGTGGATTCTTCGATTTGGCGCTTGAGAAGAGCGATGCGGTCTTGGATCGCCTTCTTGTCGCCGGCACCGTCGATGAGCGTCGTGTCTTCTTTCTTGATGATCGCTTTCTTGACGCGGCCGAGCATGTCGAGAGTGACTTTCTCGAGTTGGATGCCGAGCTCTTCA
>MGLY01000090.1:987-12460 GCA_001794935.1 Chlamydiae bacterium RIFCSPHIGHO2_12_FULL_49_9
TGGCCGCCGGTGAGAATCGCGATATCTTCGAGCATCGCTTTGCGGCGATCGCCAAAGCCGGGGGCTTTCACGGCGACCACTTTGAGTCCTGCGCGGAGGCGGTTCACAACGAGAGTTGCGAGGGCCTCTCCCTCGATGTCTTCAGCGATGATGAGAAGGGGCTTGCCCGACTCGGCAGACGCTTGAAGAATGGGGAGGAATTCCTTCATGGAAGAGATCTTCTTCTCGTAGATGAGGATGAGGGCATTTTCGTATTCGGCAGTGAGAGTTTCTGCATTGGTTACGAAATAAGCTGAGGCGTAGCCGCGGTCAAAATTCATCCCTTCCACGACATCAAGAGTTGTCTCAAACCCTTTTGCCTCTTCGACGGTGATCGTCCCGTCTTTGCCCACTTTTTCCATCGCTTCAGCGATGATGTTGCCGATGTCTGGGTCGCCATTTGCGGAAATGGTCGCAACTTGCGCGACTTCTTTTGTGTTCTTGATCGGCTTGCTGAGCTTTTTGAGCTCGTCGAGAGTGGTGGAGACGGCCATTTCGATCCCGCGCTTCACTTCCATTGGGTTTGCGCCGGCAGTTACGTTGCGAAGACCTTCTGTATAGATGGCCTCTGCGAGAACTGTTGCGGTTGTCGTTCCATCGCCCGCTTTGTCGGCGGTCTTGCTGGCCACTTCTTTGACCATCTGCGCGCCCATGTTCTCGTGCTTGTCTTCCAGCTCGATCTCTTTGGCGACAGTGACGCCGTCTTTTGTGATTTTCGGAGAGCCGAATTTAGAGTCGATAACCACATTGCGCCCCTTGGGACCCAATGTCACTTTTACGGCTGATGCCAATGTGCGAACACCCTTCAAAATCTTTTGGCGGGCGTCTTCCTTGAACTTAATGTTTTTTGGTGCCATAGTTCTATTTATCTCCTAGTAAATTACTCTTCGATGATTGCAATGATGTCGTCGGCTTTCAGAATGATGTATTCCTCGTCGTCAACGGTCACTTCTTGTCCTGCGTACTTATCCATGAGGATAAGATCGTTTGGTTTGACCGGAATCGGCAGAATCTTGCCGTCGTCAAGCCTTTGGCCGGAACCTACGGAAACGACTCGCGCCGTCTCTTGTTTTTTCTTCGCTGAATCGGGAAGAATGATTCCCCCTTTCATCGTCTCTTGCGCCTGCAGTCTCTGGGCCAAGATGCGATTGCCAAGAGGTTTCAAAGTGATCTTCTTTGCTGCTTGTTGGGTCATAGGTTGTTTCTCCAGTTTATCAATGTTCGCTTCAGGAAAAAGGTTCCTGACAGCTACTCCTTTTAAAATTCAGATCAGGAATATAGCGGCCTATGCGATTTTTTGCAACAAAATTTAGCACAATATTATCCGGATTGCTAATCGCTCCGGCGCTCGTCTCTCTGGCCTCGTGCCAAAAAATGAATAACACGTTAAGTTTAAATGGTTTAGAAAAGGATGTTCCAATGCCGAAAACGCGAAATGAAATCCCTCAGCAAGACAGGTGGAACGTGGAGGCTCTCTACCCAACCCCAGAGGCCTGGAAAGACGATTTTCAAAAGACTCAGGGGAAGGAACCGGCGCTGAGATGGCCGGAGCTCGCCCAGTTCAAGGGGAGGCTGAGCGATCCGAGCGCGCTTCTTTCTTTGATTGAGTACTATACGGAACTGGAAAGGAAGCTCAGCAAGCTCCACGTGTATGCCCATTTGAGGCTCGATGAGGATCTCGGGAACGATGCGTTTAAAAATGATTTCGGGCTGATTTCGGGACTCATCCAAGACTTTCAAAGAGAGATGTCTTGGATGGAGCCAGAACTTTTGGGATTGAGTGAAAAAGACTTCAAAGGCTTGATCTTGCATGCGTCACTGCAGCCCTATCGCTTCCATTTGGAAAAAATCGGCCGGATGCGCCCCCATACATTGAGTTCGGAGCAAGAAGAGCTTTTGGTTTTGAGCGGCAAAGCGCTCGATGCGACCTATCGCGCCTTCGGAGCTTTAAACAATGCAGATCTCACATTTAAACCTGCAGTCGATTCGAAAGGAGTCGAGCATCCGCTTTCAAATGGAACCTATCTCAACTACATGAGAAGTCAGGACCGGCATCTGAGAAAAACCGCCTATCAAAATTTGCATCTTGGTTTTGAAGCGCATGCAAACACTCTTTGCGAGCTCATTAACGGACAGGTTCAGAGCCACCTTTTTTTGGCAAAGGCGAGAAAGTTCGGAAGTTGCTTAGAGTCTGCTCTTTTCCCACATCAAGTGGAGCCAAAAGTCTATGAAAATTTGATTGCGTCGATGCATAAATCTTTGCCAAAGATGCACGAGTACATAGCGCTTCGAAAGAAGATTTTAAAATTGGATGAGATCCATTTTTACGATCTGCATGTTCCTCTCATCGAAGAGGCAAATACACAGATGAGCTACGAGGAAGCGAGAGAAGCGGTGATCGCGTCCGTCGAACCTCTTGGGAAAAAGTATCAAGAGTCTTTGAAAAAAGGGCTTCTGGAGGAAAGGTGGGTCGATATTTATGAGAATGCGAGGAAGCGCTCAGGCGCTTATTCGAGCGGCTGTTATGACAGCATGCCCTATATTTTGATGAATTATCACGGCACGTTGAATGACGTTTTGACGCTTGCCCATGAGGCGGGCCACAGCATGCACAGCTTGCTTAGCCGTCAAACCCAGCCCTATATTTATTCCCAGTATCCGATCTTTGTCGCTGAAGTCGCATCGACTTTCAACGAGCAGCTTTTACTTAGCTTTTTGAAGAAAAAAGCGAAGTCGAAAGCGGAAATCGTTTCGCTGATCAACTATCAGATCGAGGGGATCAGAAATACGATTTTCAGACAGACCCTATTTGCTGAATTTGAGCTTCAAATCCACAAGTGGGCAGAAGAGGGCGTTCCCTTGACGCCGACATTGTTGAAAAAGCGCTATGCGGAGCTCAACAGGAAATACTATGGAGAAGAGATCGTTCTCGATCCCGAAATGGAGATCGAATGGGCGCGGATTCCCCATTTCTATTACAACTTCTATGTTTATCAGTATGCGACCGGTCTTAGCGCGGCCCTCACTTTGTTCCAAAAGGCGATGGCATCTGAAAAGATCCGGGACGGCTATCTCGAATTTTTGTCGTCGGGAGGAAGCCGCTATCCGATCGATCTCTTGCAAAAGGCAGGCGTCGATATGCGGAAGAGCGATGCGATTGATTCCGCCTTGAAGCAGTTCGAAGAGCTGCTTAAAGAGCTGAAGAAGCTGTCGTAAGAGAAATAAGAGAAAAAATAACAGGATCGCTGCTATTGCAGCGGCAGGATCTCGCGAGGCGCGAGGCAGGATATTAACCGGAGGGGTAAAAAGGTGACAATCTGCTTGCTGCGACTTTGCCACATCAATTCTCCCTCGTCGCCCATAGTTCTACTATGGGCTCCTCATTCGAACCGCTGGCGCTTTGATCTGGCTTCGTCTCGCCAGCGCATATTGTCACCTTTTTACCCCTCCGGTTAATAAGAAAAGGGAATGCTTCTTCTATCCTGCCGGCGCGTTAGCGCCGATCCTGCTGCTGCAGCAATAGCAGCGATCCTGTTATTTTCTTTCTTTAAAAAAGGCTTGTGAAATAAAGGGATATTCGTCATTTTCCATAGGTGCCCCCTGTGAATTATTGAAATGGATTTATGATGTCGAGAGTCCGAGCTGTTTTTGTTGTGCTCAACGACAAAGGCCTTCACACCCGCCCCTCAACGGAACTCGTCAAGTGCGCAGCTCACTTCAATGCGCAAATCCAACTCTCGTATAGGGGCTATGTCGTCAACGCCAAGTCGCTCTTGGGTATTTTGATGCTCGCAGCTGAAAGGGGAGCCAAGATCGGCATCGAGGCAATTGGCGATGACGCCGAAAGAGCGGTTCACGCCATTCTCGCGCTATCTCAAAATCGATTCAACGTCCGCTATTAGACCTCTTGCGTAACCTCATTTATTTGCTAAAATCGATTTCTTCAAATAAAGCACGTTACGCAAGAGGTCTATTGAACTCTTGTCGTTCCATCCGGGTAACCAATGATGACTCGTCCGGCGAGGCGAAAGAAAAATCCGGTGTCGACCACTCCCGGAATTTGGGTGAGGTTGAAATGGTCCTGCTCGGGAGACAAAGGGGGAGACTCGAATTGGATATCGAAGAGAAGGTTGCCGTTTTCGGTGATGAAAAGGGTACCGTCTTTTTGAAGGCGCCACTTCCCCTTATAGCCCATTTCCTCGATTTGTTTTCGAGTGGAGGGGGAACCGAAGAATAAAACTTCGACGGGAAGTTTGGCCCTTCCGATTGTGCCGACGAGTTTTGATTCGTCGACGATGACGACCATCTCTTTACTCGCGGCAGCCAGGATCTTTTCTCGAACGTGGGCGCCGCCCCCCCCTTTGATCATCCGTTTTTCAGAATCAATTTCGTCAGCTCCGTCAACGGTGATATCGATGCGCGGAACCGAATTGATGTCCATGACGGCAATGCCCCCTTTGCGCGCTCTTTCGGCAGAGGCTCTCGAGCTTGCGACAGCTTCGATTTTAAGGCCCTCTTTGCACAGCTCAATCAGGCTGTCGATAAAGCACTCGGCAGTCGACCCTGAGCCGAGACCTACGATCATTCCATCCGCAATCCATTCGGCGGCTTTTTTGCCGGCTGCGATTTTGGCTTCATGATGAGACATAATGACCTTCATTTTTCCGATAGTAGACGAAAGAGGAATAAGTTTTCTAGTGGATCTTTATTAAAAATTTTAATACGTTAGTGGCGGTGGATTCAAGGAGGGTCTAATGGACACGACAGAAAAACCCAAAATGCGCCGGATGCGCCGCCCTCGGATGAAATGGGCGCCTTACGAGCCGAAAACCGGACCGATCGCCCCAGAGAGCGAAAAAACCAAACGGGCCCGAAGAAAACTTCTTGAGAATTGGGAAAAAGAAAAACTCCACATTACGCCCAAAGCGATCAGCGAGACGATTGAAAAAATGCACAAGTGGATCGCAGATAATGCGAAACACCGCGTGCCGATCAAAGAAAAGATTGCCCTTTTCAATCAAAATCAAAATGCAGCCGGAGTCAGCCGCAAGGTCCAGCAGATTGCGATGAGATTAAAATTAAATGACAAATCTTGGGGGAAGTGTTAATCTGGCTTCCCTTATATGAATAACGTGATTGACATTCTCAAAAAGCGGGGGCTCATCGAGCAGATGACTCACGACGATTTGAGAGAAAAAGCCTCCCGTCCGATCAAAGCCTACGTCGGGTTTGATCCTACGGCAGATAGCCTTCACTTGGGCAATCTTGTCGGGATCGTCGCCCTTGCCTGGCTGCAGAAATTTGGGCACACTCCCGTTGTTTTGCTCGGAGGCGCCACAGGCCGCGTCGGAGATCCTTCAGGTAAGAGTTCAGAAAGGCCTCTCTTGAATGAAAAAGTTCTCGAGGGCAACGTCTCTGCGTTGGGGCGCTTTTTCGAAAAAATTCTTCATTTTTCATCAGGTCCGAAACCTGTCGTCTTAAACAACTACGACTGGCTCGGCTCTTTTTCTTTTATCGACTTTTTGCGCGATGTCGGCAAACACTTCCGAATCGGTCCGATGCTCGCCAAAGAAAGCGTTCGCGCCAGGCTGAGTTCAGAAGAGGGGATGAGCTTTACCGAATTTAGCTATCAAATTCTCCAAGCGTACGATTTTCACTATTTGTCTGAACGCCACGGCGTAAGTCTTCAGATGGGCGGCTCCGATCAATGGGGGAATATCACGGCCGGCATTGAGCTCAATCGGAAACTCGGATGCAAAACGATCTATGGATTTACGTTTCCTCTTTTGACGAGAAGCGATGGCAAGAAATTCGGCAAATCTGAAGAGGGAGCGATTTGGCTCTCTTCAGACAAACTCTCTCCCTTCCAGTTCTATCAATATCTCTTTGGACTTCCCGATGCGGATGTGATCCGTTTGCTGAAGATGATCACATTTGTCGACTTGGAAGAGATCGACGAATTGGAAAAAGAGATGAAAAAGCCGGGATATATTCCGAATACGGCGCAGAAAAGACTGGCGGAAGAGGTCACCCGATTTGTCCACGGCAAAGAGGGGCTTGCAGCGGCCCTCAGGGCAACTGAAATCGCGGCCCCCGGATCGGACGCAAAACTCAACGCAAAGAGTTTAAGGGAGCTCGGCTCCGATATTCCATCGGCAACAGTGAACTATGAAGATGCGATCGGCCAAAAATATGTCGATATCGCAGCTCGCGTTGGCCTTGTTCCCAGCAAATCGGAAGGCGTGCGCCTCATCAAAAACGGGGGAGCTTATCTCAACAACGAAAGAGTGGCGGATCCCTCTTTTTCGATTGGCGCGGGCGATCTCATAGATGGCATTTATCTCTTTTTCAGCGCGGGCAAAAAAAAGCGGCTTCTCATCAAAGTTCAAAAGAACGCTTAAATTTATTTGAAAAATAATCGACAATCGCTATTTTGAACTCGTGAACCCCTTTACGTGTAAGCTTCTACGCTGCCAGAAGGTGTTAAAATAAGGTTCGGTTCATCGGCCAGAGTTGGGATTTGACCGCGAACCTGATGAAGGAGACAAACAGCTTGTCTGAAAATTCCAAAGAAACGGCAAATTTCCAAAGTCTTATAAGGAGCTCGAATATGTCCACGGTCACCAAGAAGAAGCTGATCCAAACGATTTCACAATCCAAAGGACTGCATCCAAATGACGTCCGGAACGTCATTCAAGCCTTCCTCGATGCGATGACTGACACGCTATCGTCTGGAGACCGCCTTGAATTTCGCGATTTTGGCGTATTTGAAGTTGTTGAAAGAAAACAAAAGATCGGCCGCAATCCGAAGAATGCGTCGGTGCCGATTATCATTCCAGCCCGCAAGGCTGTAAAATTTACTCCTGGAAAGAAAATGCGCAAACTCATTGAATAGTTTCTAAAAAATTAGGAACTATGGACACATTAGGTATACTCTCTTCTTCGATTCAGTCGGGCAGAGAGGATCCGTGGACTGCATTTGCCGATTCAGGAATGATTCAAAACGAGCCTCATCTTAAAGGGGCTCGTTCTTCTCCCTATGGCATCATCCGCGCCTTTTGGGCAAATCCCCAGGAAATTTCACCCGAAATTGAGTTGCAGATGCGACTTGGCAAAGCCCATTTGCCATCGCAGGCGATCACTTATCTACTGCAAAAAGCAAAAACTCCATTTGCCCCCTCTTTTGAAGAGGCGCTTTCACAACAGCTTAATTTGATAGAGCTCTGCCAGCTTGCCCTTCTTTGGGGGGTTGCAGGCGAAATGGGGCCGGCAAGAGAGCTTGCCAACTGGCTGCTGAAATTTGCGGGCGACCGGCCCCTTTTCTCTTTTTGGTGCAAAGAGAGCGAGTTTGACGAGACGGAGGGGTGGGTTTCATTTGCTCTTCTTCTCCGCTCTTTCGGGAAATTCAAAGAGGCGGAAGAGTATCTCAAGAAAATCAAAAGTCCGGTAGACCCTTTTTTTCATGCTCTTGCTATCAAAGCTCCTCCATTTTCAATCGGTGAACAGTCTCTTGAAGATCCAAAAAGGGGAGTGAGCGTTTACGCCGCTGAAAAAATGCGCATGGCGATTGCCTTGAGCGGCAAAGGGACTCCTCTCGGTGTTTTGTCGGCAAGCGGTGTGGAGATCCGCGCGATGGGGCCTCAAGCGCTTCCTATCGGCTCAAAGGGGAAATTCGGCATCCAGCGGGCAGTCGACGGGAATCCGATGAATGGATGGACGCGGTGCAAAGGGATTTTAGAGTGCTGGATGGAGGTGAAAGCCGATATCAAAAACCTCTCGCTGAATTTCGTGGGTGTCGGGAAAGAAGCTCTTTTGGGATTCGTCTTCTACATCAAGGCGGATGAGTGTAAAGTGGGAAGTGAGATCTTCAAGCCCAAAAGCTTAAAGCGCTATTCGGGCTCCGCCAGCCGCTTTCTCTTTTCCATGAGGGGATCGAGGCTTCAAATCGATGCGGGAGCCTCTCATAAAGCGCAGCTCATTCCTCTGGCTGAAGAAGGGGAGTATTGGAACTCGAGCTTTCTCCTTTCCTTCGAAATTCATCCGTTTGAGACAAAAGCTCACTTTAAAATAGATATTGTATAAATAAAATTTTAATTATTACTTTTTCCCTCGCTTCTTGTTGCAAAATAGTCTTGAGTTCGAGATAATCTTGGGGAAATAAGAGAGTTTGATAGTGAAATATTTTTTGATCGGTACAGTTGCTCTATTCGGCGCGATCGGTTTTGTCGGTTGGATGAAGCGGAATCCCAAGCCCCCTCAGCCAAGGCAGGAGCTTGTCCAGGAGATTCCCATCCCAAAAAAGGCCGAGCCCGTGGCGAAGGCCCCCGAGCCGAAGAAACCTCCGGAGCAAAAAGTAGCTGAAAGCCTCCCCGACGCCGACCGAATCCAGCAGCTCTTTGCGCTCGACTCTTCAAAACTTCCCATTGTTGAGACCGTTTCTTACACGAGCAGAGTGCCTTGGTTAAAAGGGCGTCCCGCCTGGATTGCCGACTACGCCTCTTACTACGGCACCTCGCGCCATTTCATCGCGAGGAGTTTGAATAAAAAAGTGGACTACTTGACCCAGAAAGTCTCTCCGGGCGACCGATTCAATGTCTTTAAGAAAGATAAAAACATCAACTTCCATCTGCTCATCGATTTGTCGAGATGCAAGATGTGGTTTTATTACATCGATTTAGACAGCAATGAAAGGGTGCTTTTAAAGACTTATAAAGTCGGCCTTGGCAGACTCGATCCCCGCAAAGCCTCCGGCTGCCTGACGCCGACCGGCAAATATTCGCTTGGCGAAAAAATTGCGATCTATAAGCCGGGGACGATGGGGCTTTTCCAGGATCAAAAGACCGAGATGATCCGCATATTTGGCTCCCGATGGATCCCGTTTGAAGGGGAAATTGAGGGGTGCACCGAGCCGGCAAAGGGACTTGGGCTCCATGGCGCTCCCTGGATTTTGGATGCGGGTGGACAGCTCGTAGAAGATAAGGCCAAGATCGGCAAATACGACAGCGACGGATGTATCCGAATTGCAGCAAATGATATCGAAGAGATTTTCTCCATTGTGATCACAAAACCTGCGACTGTTGAACTTGTAAAAGATTATCGAGAGGCAAAATTGCCTGGCAAGGAGAAGAATTTTTAGATGACCGTTTTGGCGCACGAGAAGCAAATTGTAGAAGTGGAGGAGACTCTCCAGAGGCTGAAAGAGCAAAACAAGAACAATCCGCTCTGGTCGCAAACTGAGATTTTCGAGATGGAAAAGAGGCTCGAGCAGCTCAGGAAAAGCGTCTATTCGCAGCTCAAAGCCTGGGATCGAGTTTCTATTTGCCGCCATCCTCAAAGACCGCACGCGATTGATTATATCCAGAATATCGCTGAGGAATTCGTCGAACTTTTTGGCGACAGAACTTTCCAGGACGACCACGCGATCATTGCGGGACTGGCGAAAATCGACGGACAGAAATATGTCGTCATCGGCCAAGAGAAAGGGAAAGACACCGAAAGTCGGCTTTATCGCAACTTCGGGATGCCCCATCCGGAAGGGTACCGCAAGGCGATGCGCTGCATGCGCCTGGCCGCGAAATTTAACCTCCCCGTCATCACTTTATTGGATACTCCGGGCGCTTATCCGGGCCTCTCCGCTGAAGAGCGGGGCCAGGGATGGGCGATCGCCCAAAATCTTTGGGAGATGGCCCGCCTACCGACCCCGATCATCGTCATCCTGATCGGAGAGGGATGTTCCGGCGGCGCGCTCGGCATCGGAGTCGGCGATACGATCGGGATGCTCGAGCACTCTTATTATTCCGTCATCTCTCCTGAAGGGTGCGCATCGATTCTTTGGAAAGACTCTTCCAAAAACGGCACTGCCGCAATGGCGCTTAAAATGCATGTCGAAGATCTTCTCGAGCTCGAAATTGTCGACCGGATGATCTCCGAGCCGCTCGGCGGCGCGCACACCGATCCAAAAGCCGTTTTTATGAATGTAAAAACGTTCATCAAGGAAGAGTGGGAAGCTCTCAAAAAGGTTCCAATTGAAACTCTTTTAGAAAATCGCTACCAAAAATTCCGCAAAATGGGCAAATTTGAAGTATTGAACCTACCTCAACAAAAAGTTTCAGTCGATTTTTAGGTTCTTAGCACCTCAAATGAACGCCTATGAAACTGCTTTTGCAAGCGGCTCTTCGAAATAGCCGCCACCTAACTCTTGCGATCTTGACCCTGGTCACCCTCCTCTTTTTAACGGTGGCCAATCAATGTGAAATGTTCTCGGTTGGCCTGATGGCCAATACCGGGGCCGATTTCTTCACTCTTTTTAGCCCGGAAGGAAAAAAGGTCAAAGACAAACTCAGTTTAGCCGATGTATCGCGCAAGTGGGAGCTGATCGATCAAAATGGAGACGGCGTCATCACAAAGCAGGACGCCGCCGCCTACATTGCGCAAAGAAAAGACTCCAATCCACTCAGCTGGATCATGCACAAGATGGCCGCCTATTTCGATTTTGAGCGGAATTTTAGCATGCTCATATCGATCCTGGTGGCGGTGGCCCTTTTTAAGGCGATCACCCTTTTTACCGCCCGCTATGTGACGCAGCTCCTTTCGATTCGGGTGACGAGAGATCTAAGACAGCAGTACTTTGAACACATTCAGTCGCTCCCTTTGAGTTTCTATCAGGAGCAAAATTTGGGCAGCCTCTCATCGAGAGCAGTCGGCGATGCCGGTCAGATCGCCTCTTCCCTCAACTCTTGCCTTACGAATTATCTGCAAACTCCCTTCACAATCGTCTCAACGCTTCTCGCCTGCTTTTATCTCTCCTGGAAGCTCTCTCTCATTATTTTTCTTGGACTGCCCCTCATCATTTTTCCCGTCGTGTTTTTGACAAGACAGGTGAAGAGGATCTCCCGCCAGCTTCAGAAAAACCAGGAGACTTTCACTTCGGTTCTTCTCGACTTTTTAGCCGGGATCCAGACTGTGAAGATCTTTGCGATGGAGGCCTTTTCTCTCCGCAAATATAAAGAGCAAAATGATCAGATGGCGGTTTTAGAGAGCAAAAGCGCAAAGTATGGCCTTTTGACCCGCCCGCTTCTCCATTTGATTGCAACGGCCTGTCTTGCCGTCGTTGTCCTTTTCGGGCTCTATTCGCTTCATATGACGGTGGGGCAGCTTCTCATGTTCTGCGGGCTTCTCCACCTGTTTTATGAGCCTGTGAAAAAATTTGCTGAAGAGAATGCGAATATCCAAAAAGGGGTCGTCGCGGCAGAGAGGATGTTCGAAGTGCTCCATCTCAAGCCGCAAATCGAAGACAGGGACGGAGCGATCGATTTGCAAGACTTTAAGAACCTGATCGAATTCGACCATGTCTGGTTTAAGTACCGGGACGATTGGGTGATTCGGGATCTCAGCTTTACGATTGAAAGGGGAGAGATCGTCGCGATTGTGGGAG
>MGLY01000091.1:0-155 GCA_001794935.1 Chlamydiae bacterium RIFCSPHIGHO2_12_FULL_49_9
CCTCCCTTCCTGAAACGAGCGCTGAATCCCGAGAGGATCCTTTTGATCCTCTCTGCGGCGATTGACCATCAAAAGGTCAATTTGGCCAAGGAGGCCCTTCTCCTTTCTCTCACAATGCAAGATCAAACTCCTCTAGAAAGATATTTTTCCACTCT
>MGLY01000091.1:224-12081 GCA_001794935.1 Chlamydiae bacterium RIFCSPHIGHO2_12_FULL_49_9
CCTAGAACAGCTCCTATTCCAAACAACTCAAGAGCAAAGCCCTCCTCCCGCCTCGTCGGCCTCTTCCCGCCGCCCGAGACCTTCTGACCTTCCTTCTGACCCAAGACAGGCTAAAAGAGGATGCCCTGAAAGTCAAAACCCGCAGGCGGCAGGGCCACCGATTTCTCTCGATAGATTTCAATATCCCCTTTTGACTCTGCACACTCTCTGGCCTAGAGGAAGCGCTGACTCGGATCTAACCGGAGAGAAACTCCTTAAAGCCTTCGAGGCAGTTAAACGTTCCTTGGGCACTTTTGTCGGCGCACGATGCAATGCGGGTAAATATCTACCTCCCCCGCTCGTCCTCCGAGAGCCGCAGGATTTTGAGACGTGGGAACGTTACCTTTTTGGGATACACTCGACGATGCAGAGTTACGGCGTCCGTACAAACAAGTCCTGCAGTCACATTCTCAAAATCCACGAGGCGATTTGCTCTTTTTCTTTGCGCCTCTGCAATTCTCCGCTATGGGAATCCATCTTTCAGGCTCGCGTGGCCTTTTCGAGGTATACTGATGACGCCGCGAAGGCAATGAACCTATTGGGATAGAACTTTTTTATTAATTTATCCGTTTTAATTGCGATCGGCGATTTCAGCGGCTTTGACGCCGAGTTAGATCAAGCCGGATGCCAGAAGAACTCCGAAAAAATAGAGCAGAATCAGTACTATTTTTTGAATCAGCCGGAAAGTTGTCTTGGGCAAAAGGATCATCCCCAGACACACCCCGAAAAAAGCCCCTCCCAAGGCGGTAAAAAGAAGGAAGGGATCAAAGTTTTCAAAAAAGATTTTGAAATTGAACCCATACACAGTCAAGCGGACAAAATCGATGGTAATCCCGATCATTCCACCCGTTGCGATGAACGCTTCTTTGCTCAAACCCATTTGAATTAAAAACGCGCTCCGAAAGGCTCCCTGATTGCCCGAGAACCCTCCGAAAAAGCCGCTGAGAGCGCCGCCCAAAAAGGGATTTTTGATTTCACCCAATTTTCCTGAAAAAGACTCCAGAGTCGCAAAGAGGATCAAAAGAAGGCCAATCGACAAGTGCAGGATGGAGATCTCTCCCTGTACTCCCAAAACGCTGTAAATGTAAATCGGCTCTAAAAATGAAAGTTCCTTTAAAAGAAAAGCGCCCAAGCTTGCCGCTAAGAGGGCCGGAACTCCAAATCGAATCACTATTTCCCACACAACTGATTTCCATAAAAAACAGATTTTTAATGTGTTGTGAAAGAGATGGGCAAGGGCTGTGAGAGCAATCGCAGCAGGCAGCGGAAAAAAAAGAGCTATGATGGGCATTAAAACGGTTCCGAGCCCAAATCCCGAGTAGAAAGTCAAAAGAGAGGCAAAACAGGCGCAAAGAAAAATGAGAGCGTATTCCATTTCTTTACTTCAGCTTCGAAGAAATATCGACGATGGGCTGTTCGCTCACGGGCGTCATCTTTTTGATCTTTGTCTCATCGAGATCAAATGCATTGAGATCTATCATTCGAATCGTTTGGTCTTCATAAGTCTTAAAATAATACTTGAGGCTCTGAGGATCTCTTGCACAGGTGACCATCGTATAGTCGGCATGAATGGTTTTCCCATCGACTTCCCTTGCGATCCCCTTCGGAATATCGAATTGATTGAGGACATGGAAAGTTTGCAAAATCCCATCAAAAGCGTTTTTGGGAGGAATTAATGTGTAGGAAAAAATTGCAGCCCTCACAAAGCGGGAAGGTGGGGTAAAGTCGCCCGGCAATCCCACCATCCCCGACCCCTGGCCGAATGGAGCCAGCGTAACCCCCTCAATAGTGAGCGGTAAGACATTTTGCACTCTCAAATTGATGTAATTTCTCAAATTTGTCATGTGCCAATCAAACGCGGGAGAATTTGTCATCACGCCGAAAGGGTTGTCAGTGATCACAAGCTTTCCCCCAATTGGCTCAATCACAATGCAGCCGCCCGATTGATCGTAGACGATGTAGTGAAATGGAGGCGCCATATTGCCCCATGCTTTTAGCTGAACCTGCGCAATCACGACAGAGTCAATCGCTTCTTTGATTTCTTCCACATTTTCAAATTGGGTGACAATCCAGTTTGGAAATTCAGTCGGAGAGAGCGCCCGAGCCCGATTCTCTGGAGTAATCTCCACATATTGGGCAAAGCCGGGAAAATAAAAGGTGCCGACACAAAGCCCTTTTTCATTCATCCCATCGGCAATCGCCGGCTCATTGAATAAAATAGCACCGACGGCGCCATATTTCGATTCATATTCAAGCCCTTTTCCCAAAGGAGTGGTTCCAAAGAAGGAGTAGTTTCTTGGAACTACTCCGGCAGAAAAGAGAATTTTTGTGCCAAACTCAAGGGTTCTTCCGTGGACGATCGATCCGTCTTTTGCCTTTAGCTGAATGCCCGTGCAGGCAAGAGCCTGCACAGCAATCAATAAAAACGGGATCGTTCTCTTGAACATTAGAGAATCTCGGCAGCGAGCGAAGCGAGCTCAGAGCGCTCTGTTCTCTCAAGGAACATGTGGCCGTAAATGCGGTGGTTTTTGAACTTGTTCACTGCGAAAGTAAGCCCGTTGGAGTCCCGATCGAGATACGGATTGTCGATCTGGGTGGGATCTCCGGTTAAGATCACTTTCGTCCCCTTCCCCGCTCTTGAAATGATCGTCTTCACTTCGTGAGGGGTCAGGTTTTGCGCCTCGTCGATAATCATGTAGATTTTTGGGAGCGAACGGCCGCGGATATAGGTTACCGCTTCCATCTCGATCTTTTTGCTCTCCATGATGAACTCTAACGTGGCTGCGCCATTGCCTTCCCCGCTTGTTGTCGAGCAGAGAAACTCGAGATTGTCGTAAATCGGCTGCATCCAATGGTAGAGCTTTTCCTCTTTCGTTCCGGGCAGATAACCGATGTCTTTTCCGAGCGGCACAATCGGACGGGAGATCAAAATTCTGGAATAGCTGTTATCGTCGAAGACTTTTTTCATCCCGCAAGCGAGCGCCAAAAGAGTTTTTCCCGTTCCAGCGGGCCCGATCAGGGTGACAAGGTGGATGTCATCTCTTAAAAGAAGATCGATCGCGCATCTTTGCTCGACATTGAGCGGCTGGATCCCCCAGATATCTTTATTGACCTGGAGGAGCGGCTCCAACTTCTTTGTTTTTTCGCTGTATTTGCACACAGCTGAAGAATTTTCGGCAGAGTTGAGGTGGGCGTATTCATTGGGTCTAAATCCCCCTTCGACAAAGGGAACGGTTCCATCTTTGTAGAAAAGATCAATGTCTCTCTTTTGAACATCGACCCTTCTGAGGCCCTTATAGATCTCCTCATAGGAGCTCTTGAGGTTTTCATAGTCTTCCGACTCGAGATCCATCGCCTCGGCTTTCACGCGAGTGACAAAATCTTTAGAGACGATGACAACAGACTCCCCTTTCTCCTTTAGAAGGTAGGCGATGAGGAGGAATTTGTTGCTATTTCGATCGAGCGGCAAAGGAAATCCCTCCACGCGGGCTGTCTTCGCGTCGAGATAGATTCTAACTTTAGGTCCTTCGGGGATGCTGACGCCAGTATGGAGATCTCCGCTCTCTTCCGCTTTCAGTGAGTCGATATAGCGGATCACTTCACGGGCATTTTTGCCTACTTCATCCGAATAGCGCTTCAAACTGTCCAGCTCTTCTAAAACGGCGAGGCTGATCACTACGTCGTTGTCTTTGAATTTGGTGATGGAAGCTGGGTCGTGTACGAGAACGTTTGTGTCGATGACAAAAGTTTTGCGGGAAATTTTTTTGTCCCCAGGGGCTTTTGTTTCGTTGTTTTTGTTTGGCAGCTTTGCCACTGTCATCAGATACCTCTATTTCCAAATCGCTTTGATTTCGTTTTACTACATTTCTCTGCTTGCGCTCCTCTACCTCCTGTTTCCCACAAGCTCCAAAATTTCACCTTATAGGGATTCGACCCAACGTTCGCAAGCAGGTTTTTAAAAAAAGACCCAAAAAAATAAGCCCAAGCGACTTGCAAATCATACCGAATACTAAGCACTCTCAAATCGAGAGTGCTAAATTTCGTTGACAAAAGGGGATCCGATTTCTTATAATGAAAGTTGTATTAACCCCCTTATTTTATATGAAGATAACACCTAAAGTATTAAGCATACCTCCCTATCTATCAACGACTTGGAAGAATATCTCCTCTCTCCATGTGAAAGAGGAAAAAGGCTCGTTCACCCTCCTTGCGATCCTCCAGAGCGGAGTCCAGGCCAAAGTCCCCAACCTCAGCGAGGTCGAGGTGAATGCGATTTTTGAGGCGCACGCCCACTACGCGGAGGGCAAAAACAAAGATCCCAACTCTATCGAATCTCTCGCCTCATCCATGCAACACAACCCTGAGCAGGCAAATCTCCCTCCCCTGCCTCCCGATGTTTTGAAAAAGCTCTCTGATCTCGCAAAGAGTGTAGGCCTTGAAAATGCGGGAGATCTCGTCCAGGCAGAGCCCCACTGCAACTGCGTCTACTGTCAGGTGGTCAAAGCTCTTCAAGGAGAAACCGCCCCCATCGAAGAAGAAGTGACAGACGACGATCTCAAATTCAAAACATGGGACATCCAGCAAAAAAACACAAAACTCTATACAGCGACAAACCCGCTCGATCCAAATGAATATTACACCGTCTTTCTCGGCGAGCCGATTGGCTGCACCTGCGGGCACAAAAATTGCGAGCACCTCCGCGCCGTTTTAAGCACTTGATCTATTCCCACTCCATTGTTGCGGGCGGTTTGCTCGTGATATCGTAGACAACTCTGGATATGTGGGGCGCCTCATTGACGATTCTCCTCGAGATCCTCTCTAAAAGAGGATAAGGAAGCCTCGACCAGTCGGCTGTCATCACATCGAGCGAGCCATAGGCTCTAATCGCAATCACCTCTTCAAACGCCCTGCCGTCCCCCTTAACTGCAGTGCTATGAGCTCCCGTCATGATGGCAAAACATTGAAAGACTTTGTCATAGAGTCCCGCTTTTTTCACCTCATCTACGACAATTGCATCTGCGATGCGGAGCTGATGCAATCTTTCGGGCGTCACCTCGCCGCGGATTCGGATCGCATAGCCGGGCCCGGGAAATGGATGGACACCGACAAATTCTTTGGGAAGACCGAGAAGACCGCCAATCTCGCGCACTTCGTCTTTATAAAATTCTCTGACCGGCTCAAGGAGTTCGAGATGGAGCGAGTCGGGGAGAGCGCCGACGTTGTGGTGCGATTTGATTTTGGAGGCATGCTGAGTCCCTTTCGACTCGATCACATCGGAGTAGATCGTCCCCTGAGCTAAAAAGTTCACATTGGGAAGATGAGCTGCCGCTTCCTGAAAAAGCTCCACATAAAGACGGCCAACGATTTTTCTTTTCTCTTCCGGATCCTCCACTCCTTTGAGCGCTTCCAGAAATCTCTCATCGCCGTCAATGATCTGAAGATCCGCTTCAGGGATATGGGTAAAAATCTCGGCGATTTTTTCTTTCGTGCCGATGCGCATCAAACTCGTATCGATATAAATGGCATGCATCCTCTTGCCGATCGCTTTGCCGATCAGAAAGGCGGAAATTGTCGAATCGACCCCGCCGGAGACGGCGCAGATCACCTCTCCATCGCCCACCTGCTCTTTGATGTTGGCGACAAGCGTTTCGGGATTGAGATTGACTTCTCGAAGGGTCAAATGACAGCGCTCTTTTGCAAAATAGCTCAAAATCTCTTTTCCAAATTCAGTGTGATCCACCTCAGGGTGGAACTGAAGTCCAATCCAGTTTTTCTCCTCATTGATTGCAATGGCGGATGGGATTTTTTCTGTAGCGCCTATCGAATGAAAACCGGAAGGGAGCCGAATCACCGAATCGCCATGCGACATGACGACTGAAAATGAACTTTTGGGCAACTCAAGTGGATTTTCAAAAAGTGTCACCTCCTCCATCCCGTACTCTTTTTGCACGGGCGCGACCTCACCATCTAGAAGATGCGCCATCATCTGCCAGCCATAGCAAATGCCTAAAATGGGCACATCGAAAGAAAAGAGTTTTGGATCGACAAGAGGCGCTCCCTCTTCATAAACCGAGGCGGGGCCGCCCGATAAAATGACCCCCGAGACGCCCGAAGAGACTTCGCTCAAGCAATTTTTCGGGGAGACAATTTTTGTCTCCACACCCATTTGGCGAAGACGGCGCGAGATGAGATGCGTTGTCTGCGAGCCGCAGTCGACGATAAGAATTTGGCCGGCGTGGACGTTGAGAGATGCTGCGAGAAGAATGATCCACCTCATCGATATAGCCTCCTTGTAAAGAAAGTGGGACGAGACCTTATCGAAAAGACCCAAAAATACCAACGAATATTTTTCTCCCTTGCGCAATTTCTGAGACACAAACTATATTGCAATCTCAGAGTCTATTTTGGGGAGATGACTATGTACCGCCTTATTTGCGCATCATTTCTTTTGAGTATCGGAGCCTACGCTGCGCCGGCTGCGCCCAAAGAGCCGCCTGCCGCTGCAAAAAAAGCGGAGAGCTTCAAATCCTTTACCGGAAAAGTCGTCGGCAACAAAGTGCGCATCCGAGCCAAAGCCGAACTCGACGGGCACATCGTGCGCCAGGCGGGCAAAAGCGATCTCCTCCTCGTCGTTGGAGAAGAAGGCGATTTCTATGCAATCGATCCCCCCAAAGACACCAAAGCCTACGTATTTAGAAGCTATATTTTAGATCAGGTCGTCGAGGCCAATCGGGTCAACGTCCGCCTCGAGCCGCACGTCGACGCTCCTATTATTGGACAGCTCCAGGCGGGAGATCGCGTCACAGGACAGCCATGCCCGATGAATAACAAATGGTATGAAATCGCAGCTCCCAAAGGGACCCATTTTTATATCTCCAAAGAGTTCGTCACAAAAATCGGCGGTCCCGAATATCTCGCCAACCGCGAAAAGAAAAAGGCGCAGCTCGAAGAGATGCTCAACACAGCTTACTTGAGCGCTGAGACCGAATGCAAAAAACCATACGAGGAGATGTCTCCTCAGCCAACCGTCGAACAGTTCCAGGCGATTTTGCGAGACTTCACCGAGTTCCCCGATGCGATCGAACAAGCCAAAGAGGGTCTCGCCCTTTTAAAGGAGACTTATCTCAACAAAAAGATCGCCTATCTCGAATCAAAAGCGGGCTTTACCGAGGCTGAAAAAGAAGAGCTCATCGCAAAACACCGCGCAGAAAACCGCGATTTAATGGCGGATAGCAGCTCTTTGGATCCGAGCCTTTGGAGCCGAAGAACCCGCAAAAAAGAGGGCGGCTCTCTCTGGGATACATTGGAAGAGTCTCTCTACCTCAGCTGGACCGCTTTCCACTCAGGAAAAAAACTCGACGATTTCTACGCTGAACAAAGAGCGAACGCGGCTGTTTTAAAAGGCGTGATCGAGCCCTACTCTCTTGAGACCAAAAATCGCCCCGGCGACTACGTTCTCAAGGGAGTGGATGCTCCGATCGCCTATCTCTACAGCACCCACATCGATCTGGAAAAATACGCAGGCAAGACAGTGACGATCACGGCAAGTCCAAGACCGAACAATCACTTTGCGTTCCCCGCTTACTACGTTTTGACTGTTGAATAATCAACTACCCTCGCCTAAAGGCAAAGGTTTGACCGTGTCAGACGACCGGTCTTCAGCGCATGTTGATTGATGCGCACCGCCCCGAAGGACGATAAAACGAGACAAAACATTTAAAGAGGCATTGCGATCAGCGCAGTCACGATGAGAGCAATTAGGGCAGAAAAATCTAGAACCGATCCTATCTCCCAACAGCCCACATGCATTGCAGGTCTGGCTGGTATAGGCAGCCTTTACGAATTCTATGCCTATTCCATCTCTTTGCGCTCGATTTGTTATACCCTGTATCAGAAGATTATAGCAAAAACTATTAAGCTTGCGGCGAGTTCCTTTCCTAACATGTTCTTTTTTAGAGACTTTTTTGATTTTCAAGTCTTCCAAAACAAGAACAGAATCCTTAGGTCTTTCGGCAGGTTTTCTGTTGGATTTTGCAGACACATACGCAGAAGCTACAAGCCGAATAGCGGAGCATTTCATTTGCGCACACAGAGAGGACAGATTCGATTTATAAACCTCTTTGTGAAGAGACAAAGCGCTGCGTGTCTTACCAGAGTTAAAGCATATTTCGGAAATGCTCTTTTGATATCTGTTGAATTCCTCAATAGTTTTCCGCAAGTCTTCCGATTTTTCAAAAGTGATCGGTATACTTCTTTGTATCAACATGCAAACGGCATACCACTAAAGGAGAATATTAACAATCTTAAATGGAGGTCGCGCTTCCCCCTCGCCCTGAAGGACGAGGTACCCGCGCGCGCAATTTGATGGAACTTCGCGAGTGGGCGAAGCGGATCCTGACAGCGGACACGCTGGAGGAAAAACTTCTTTGCCCCGACAATCTCACTGATAATTGCCCGGGCGCCCCCCTTCTCTTCAACGAGCCGACCCGCCCCCCCGGAATGGGTTTCAATAAGCGCTCCAAAGAAGAAAAGCTCCCCCCCTTTCAAACTCATGACTCCTCTGACAACAGGGCAATCTGTCTCCATCGATTTGCCGGCCATGAACTTCTAGCCGTCGAGATCATGGCTCACGCTCTCACCGCTTTTCCCGATGCTCCCAAAGCTTTCCGAAAAGGCGTCGCCCATACCTTGTATTTTATTCGGAAGTCTCCAGGTTTTGCCATCGGACCCCCTATCACGATGACCTGTCATGATGACCTATCATGGTGATAGGCTCTATTCACAACCTCGATGGCCTGCATAGAGCAATCGGACTGTTTCTTGTCACGTCGAAAAAAGATCTCTCAAAGCAAGAGGTTCGATTTTTAAGAGACGAAATGTTGATGTCCCAGTATACGCTTGGGCAACTACTAGGCGTCAGCGAACAGGCTATAAGACGCTGGGAAGTGGGGAGGACAGAGATTCCCAAACCCTCTGAATTTCTCCTCCGCCTTCTCTATCGCGATCATGTCAATGATCAAAGCGGGAAAATCGCAACTCTCCTTAAAGGAATCGCCGATTTGGAAGACAAAAAAGCAGATCAGCCGATTCTCTTCAAAGATACTAAAAATGGCTGGAAATCTGCTGCTTAGAGACTGTCTGATTCTTCTAAAGACCCAACCATTTTCAAAGAACCGGCGAGCTTATCGATCCCTTGCATCTCAGGGAGCTCTTTTAGGATCGAGCCGCTCTCTTTGAGCTTGCGGGCGCTGACAAGAACGCGCGTCTCGAAGGAGGCGAGACTCTGATTGTAAGATTCAACAGCAGCGTTAAGCGACTTGCCCACTTTATTCCAATGATCCGATACGACTGCGACTCTTTCGTAGAGCTCTTGTCCCAGGCGGGCGATTTCTCGAGCGCTCTTGGAGAGCCCCTCTTGCTTCCAGCCGTGAGCGACAGCCCTCAAGATAGCGATGAGCGTCGTCGGCGTTGCGATGATGATATTTTGGTCGGCGCCAATCTCGATGAGGGTCGGATCCGCCTGAAGGGCTGCGCTGAAAAAAGCCTCCGCTGGCAAAAAAAGGATCACATACTCGGGAGCGGGATCAAACTGCTTCCAATACTCTTTATTCGATAGATCTTTGATGTGTTTGCGAAGCGACGCCGCGTGATCCTGGAGCTTTTTTTTACGAAGCTCATCACTGCCGGCATCCGATGCATCGAGATAGGCCTCAAGAGGCGTCTTTGCATCGACTGCGATCTGCCTTTGTCCGGGCAGTCTCACGATGAGATCGGGGCGAAGGAGTTTCCCTTCGGCTTCAATTGTCTTTTGCTCATAGAAGTCGCAGTTGTTGATAAG
This sequence comes from Chlamydiae bacterium RIFCSPHIGHO2_12_FULL_49_9, assembly GCA_001794935.1. Lineage (GTDB taxonomy): Bacteria > Chlamydiota > Chlamydiia > Chlamydiales > SM23-39 > O2-12-FULL-49-9. Next base: position 10,102 of record MGLY01000091.1, read on the forward strand.
CCCTGCGAGCTCAACCACTCTTCTTAGATGTACTTGCCCCCAGCTTCCTCTCATTTGAGGAGAGCGGAGCGCCTGAACGAGGTGATGCGTCTCTTGGCGAAGAGCGTTTTCAGAAGTGACAAGCATCTCAAGCTGTTTGCCGAGAGCGGCATAGGCGCCCTCCCGCTTTTTTTCGAGCTCGCGCTGGTGGTGATCGAGCTGTTTCATGGAATCTTGGATCGGCTTTAAGAGATTGTCGATCGCCTTTTGACGAGCTTCGAGATCGGCCTTTGCTCCTTCCTGGTATTTTTCGAGAGAGGTTTTGGCAAGGTCGAGAAAGATGCGACCATTTTTCTCCATCGTCTCGAAGGAGAGCGCTTTAAAACTCTCCTGAAGGTTTTTTTGGACAACCTCGACCCTCTTTTGCATCCACATCCAAAGGGCCGCAAATAGACCACAAAAGACTAAGAAAAGAAGAGCGATGATTTCCATTAGTTCTCAAAGTTTTCGAAGTCGTCCGGCTCGGGTTCAAACTCCTCCAGCGTCTTCGACTTTCTGCCGGCAATGAGGCGAATGACCGATAAGACAAGGCCCAAAATGACATAGCTCCAAGAGACAAAAGTCAAAATTTCTGCAAAGAAGTAGAGAATTCCGTACAAAACAAAAATAGCTGTCAATACCGTTAAAAAAGCCAAGTGAAATGAGGGAATCCTGAAATGGAGAACCTTTAAACTTGGGAATTTTAGCCTACACACCATGAGATAGCCGAGAAGGAGCATCACAGACGCCAAAATGATCGCTCTCGTCTCCTTCATAAGCTCAAACCACTTCAAAACAACAGGCGATAAGAAAAAGAGATTTGCCGACACGGCAGCAGCAGCGGCCGCTGGAATGGGAAGGCCGGTAAAGTGGCTCTTTTGCGCGGCTTGAAGCTCTTTATTTCCCTTAGCCTCAGTTGCTTTTACACTGAACCGAACCAACCGCAGAACCCCGCAAAGGGAAAAGACCATCGCTCCCGTCGCGCAGAAAAAGGAGAGGAGAGTCCCCTGCTCTAAAGACAGAGTCTTCAACAAAAGAACCGAGGGAGCCACCCCGAATGAGATAGCGTCTGCAAGCGAGTCGAAGATAAAACCAAACTCGCTCTCCGCGTGGATCGCTCTAGCGAGGGCGCCATCGATGAAATCGGCAAAGGCTGCGACTAAAAGCAAAATCGCAGACATCTTCACGACGTCGAAATCGCCGCAGCCGGGCTCGAGCATGTTGATCTTGAAGATCACAAAAAGACCGCACGCGAGACCAAAGGCCGTAATGATATTGGGTACGAGGTAGACTCTCTTCATAACTTTCATGATATCAAAGAAAACGATCCCAACAAATCAGAAAATTCGTTTACAATCCGGAAAGAGACCTTTGCGCAAGTGATCGCACCTGCTAAAAATGGCCATTTTGCGACCTTTCGATTTTCGCTCGCCCCCAATCCCACCCCTTCGCACGATGCGTGCGTGGGGACCCCGGGTGGGGCGTCCCGCATATGCGGGCTCGCTCAAGATCGAAATCTCATCAAAATGGCCTATTTTTTCAAGCGCGCTGACTTGCGCAAAGGTCTCTAGTGGGCATTTTTCCGAGTCCCAACTTTTTGAGTTTGAGAGATCAAAAACCGATTCGAGTTTTTTCTGGACTTGAAACTATAAACTACAATATATAGTGTATAAGGCACGATTGAGCCTACTACATCTAGTAGGCGCGACCAATACCGACCACTGAAGAAACGAATCAATAGACGGGCATCTTTATGAAAAAACAGACGAACTTTGATGCGACAGCATCCTTCCTCGATCCAGCCCCCCCTGCTAAAGCGGGCGGTGCGAAAAAAGGGGCCCCAGCAAAGGCCATAGAATATACGGTTGTGAAGCGAAATGGAACTTTGGTTCCCTTTCGACGCGAGCGAATTTTAAAAGCGATCGAAGCGGCTTTCCGAGATACGAAGAAAATGGCGGCGCC
>MGLY01000092.1 GCA_001794935.1 Chlamydiae bacterium RIFCSPHIGHO2_12_FULL_49_9
AGAGATCTCCGTGCTCTCTAAAGAAAGGGTGAAGCTCGACAAGAACCTCTCCGGTATCCGCTCTATGCGCAAGCCGCCCGGACTTCTCGTCGTCATCGATCCAAGCAAAGAACACATCGCAGTTGCGGAAGCCAATAAGCTCGGCATCCCTGTAATGGCCCTTGTCGACACAAACTGCGATCCCGATCCAATCGACTACGTGATCGCATGTAACGACGATGCATTCAAGAGCATCAAGATCGTCCTCACTGCGCTGATGCAAGCCGCGATCGATAAGAAAAACGACATGAACGTTCCCGTCTCTAAAGGAGATGAAGAATCTGGAGATGAGCTTTCAGATGATGAAGGCGAAGACGAAGAATCCGATGAATAAAGGAACCTCTGCGATGAAAGAAATTACCGCTGACATGATTAAGGCTCTTCGGGAGCGGACCGGCGTAGCTATGGGCAAATGCAAAGAGGCCCTGGTTCTCGCTGAAGGCGACATGGAAAAAGCGATCGATGTTCTTCGAAAAGCCGGTATGGCCGCCGCTGTCAAAAAAGAGGGGCGCGAGACGAAGGAGGGAATGATCCTCACCGCGGAAAATGCGCATCATCTCATTTTGGCGGAAGGGAATGCAGAGACCGACTTCGTAACGCAAAATGACCGCTTCAGACACTTTTTGCACGATTGCGTCAAGCAAGCTTTAGATACAAAACCAAAATCTCTCGCCGATTTCATTCAGCAGCCATACTTCAAAGATCCATCGATCACAATCGATCAGTATAGGAATCTCGTGATTCAGTCTTTGGGAGAAAACATCCAGCTGAAACGGCTCGAGATGATCACCAAGCATGAACGCAACTCCTACGGCACCTATTCTCACATGGGCGGCAAGCTTGTCGTCGTAGTAGAGATCGAGGGGGCAAATGATCAGGAATCGACAGCGAAAGAGATCGCGATGCATATCGCCGCCGAAAATCCCGACTATTTGAAGCCGGAAGAAGTGCCGGTAAATGTGATTGCCCGCGAAGAAGAAATTGCCCGCTCCCAAGTGCAGGGCAAGCCGGCGAATATCGTCGACAAGATTGTCGCAGGAAAAATTAAGGCATTTACCGACCAAGTTTGCTTAATCAGCCAAAAATATATCAAAGACAACTCTTTGACTGTGCAGCAGTATCTTGAGACGGTGACTAAAAAAATCGGAAAGCCTCTCTCCATCCGCTGCTTCTGGCGCTGGAAAGTGGGCCAATAACGGCGGCTCCACCCCGCTCTTTTGAGGGGGCGGTTTTTTCACCTAAAAGTTGTCCTCAACATGAAACCTGCTTACAAGCGGATTCTTCTTAAACTCTCCGGCGAGGCCTTGATGGGATCCCAGAAGTACGGGGTGGACCCGGAGGTGTGTGCCAAGATCGCGGTTTCCGTCCAGGAGCTCATTCAGCTGGGCGTCCAGGTGGGACTCGTCGTAGGCGGAGGGAATATCTTCCGCGGTATGAAAGGAGTAGCCGGAGGCATGGAGAGAACTCCGGCTGATCACATCGGGATGCTCGCCACCATCATCAACGGAATCTCTCTTCAGCAGGCTTTTGAAAAAATTCACTGCGAAAGCCGGATCATGAGCGCTATTTCTTGCGATGTGATGGCAGAGCCCTATTCCTGGAAAAACGCTCTCAAATATCTGGATAAGGGGATCGTCCTCATTTTTGTCGGTGGAACCGGCAATCCCTACTTTACGACCGATACAGCAGCAGCTCTTCGCGCTCTGGAAATCCAGGCGGATGTGCTCATGAAGGCGACAAAAGTAGATGGCATTTACAACAAAGATCCCTTAAAATACCCGGATGCGGTAAAGTTTGACCGAGTGGCCTATTCGGAGATTTTGGAAAGGCGGCTTCAAGTGATGGACGGAGCGGCGATCGCGCTCTGTCAGGAAAATGGGATCCCGATCCGAGTCTTTTCGCCTGACTCGCTGAAAAGCGCCGTCTTTAACGAGCCGGTGGGAACGTTAGTCGTTGGAGGATAAAATGAGTCAAAATGTAGAGACCCAAGTCAAGGCGGCCATGCAGGCGGCGCTCGACCACCTCAAACAGGAGCTGAAAGCCCTTCGAACGGGGCGCGCAAACGCCCAAATTCTCGACAAAGTCCATGTGGAGATCTACGAGTCCCACATGCCCCTAAAATCCCTTGCGAACATCAATGTCCCCGAGGCGCGCCAGATCGTTGTCACTCCATTTGATCACAGCAATATCAATGCAATCGCCAAAGGGATTGAAGCTGCCAAGCTCGGCGTGAATCCCATGGTTGACGGCAAAGTGATCCGGATCAACATTCCCCCGATGGATGAGTCGGTCCGCAAGCAAATTGCCAAGCAGTGCAAAGAGCTCGGCGAAAAGTCAAAAATTGCTTTGAGAGATGTGCGCCGGAAATTCAACGAACTCGTCCGGAAGCAAAAAGCGGATGGGATCCTCGCAGAGGATCAGATGAAGCGGCTCGAGAAGGTGATCCAGGACTCGACCGATCGCTTTTGCAAGGATGTGGACACTGTTTGCGCAGATAAAGAGAAGGAGATCATGACGGTCTGAGGCCCGATCTTTGTTGCACAAAATAAGGACGATACACTAAAATCAACCACGTTTTTCATGGCCCCATCGTCTAGCCCGGTCTAGGACACCGGATTTTCATTCCGATAACAGGGGTTCGAATCCCCTTGGGGTCAACCTTCTATTTTAGAGGGTTCTTTCGAGACTTTAGCTCAGTGGTAGAGCATCTCACTTTTAATGAGAGGGTCGATGGTTCGAATCCATCAAGTCTCAAAATAAAGCCTTTGTCCAAATGGACAAAGGTTTTTTTTTGGACTTGAGCAATGCACCTGCGTGCATTGCGTGATGGATTCGAGTCCCGCCCCTCCGTGGGCGGGACCGCCATCCCGGAGGGCGAGCGCGAAGCGCTGGCCCGTGAGGGGATCCCAAACGCAGCGAAGCTTGCGTTTGAGGGTAGGGGATCTAAGGGGGAAGGGAGAAATCCCTTCCCCCTTTCTTGTTCAGGAGGTTGCCATTTTGTTTAAAAAAATCCCATTGCAATCAGTAGGTCGAATTTTTAATATAATCCCCGTCTTTGTTTAGCGGGTTTTTCAGTGCATCTCGAGGAAATTCAGAAGCTCATCCCAAATGGGGAGTCAGAGACAGTAGAATTTAAAAAATCTACGGGCCAGCGCACTGAGGCTGCCAAAACCGTTTGCGCTTTTCTCAACGGCCTTGGCGGGGTACTGATTTTCGGCGTCTCTGATAAGGGGGAAATCGCAGGCCAACAAGTAGCTGCTAAAACTGTCGAGGATGTGGCTCTAGAATTAAGGCGGATTGAGCCGCCGGCTTTCCCTGAGATCGAAACGTTGACCATTGGGAATAATAAAGCTATCATTGTGATTCGAGTCCCGGGAAAACAGGGAACATATACATATGATGGGCGCCCCTATTTGCGCTACGGCCCGACAACTCAAATCATGCCCCGAGAAGAATACGAAAAACGAATCCTGGATAAGTTTCATGCCTATCGACGATGGGAAAATGAGTCAGCTCCCGAATGGGTTGTCACCACTGATCTAGACGAAGAGACGATTCAGATAACGCTGCATCAAGCGATCCTTCTTGGGCGGATGAAAAAACCGATCGCTACCGATACCGCTTCCGTTCTAAGAGGATTTGGGCTTTTGGATGGGGATCGCATTATCAATGCTGCGATTGTCTTGTTTGGTAGAAGCGAACGACTTTTTTCCGCATTTCCTCAGCTTGCTATTCGATTGGCTCGATTCAGGGGATCAGACCGAATCTCTGGTTTCATGGATAACCGAGAGTACCCAGGGCATGCTTTTGACCTTCTCAAAAAATGTGAATCATTTCTAATGGATCATGTTCCCATTTCGAGTCGAATTGTTGCGGGGAAAATGGCCCGAGAGGACTACCCTCTTTATCCTTCTATGGCCATGAGAGAAGCCTTGGCAAATGCTGTCTGTCATCGAGATTACTCGATTCCAGGAGGCGCCGTCACAGTTTCTGTCTACGATGATCATTTGGAAATCGCAAATCCGGGGATCTTGCACTTTGATATGACTCCCGAAAAACTCGCCCACCCTCATGAATCCAAGCCTTGGAATCCAATCATTGCAAATGTCTTTTATCGAGCGGGGATCATTGAAAAATGGGGGATGGGAACTTTAAATATTTTAAATCAATGCAAGAGCAATGGGAATCCGCCTCCCTCGTGGGCGGTTAGATCTCAATCAGTGATTGTTACTTTCTTCCCTTCCCGGTACTTTGCCAACCAGAAGAGGCCCGAGTCGAGGCCCGAGTCGAGGCCCGAGTCGAGGCCCGAGTCCCTCGAAGAAAAAATCTTGGGATTGTTAGAAGAGGCTGCCTTGTCAAAAGCTGAAATTGCCAAAAAACTTGGACATAGAACGGTTTCTGGGGGACTCAAAAAAATCCTTCAAAGTCTATTTGCTAAAGGGCTCATTATCTATACGCTACCTGCGAAGCCGAATAGCAGACTTCAAAAGTATAAAATCGACAGAAATTCAATTGCTTCAAAAACGATCGATTGATATCTTCGCGATCCTTTAAAAGTTTCTTTACCAATTTTTGATCGGGAAGGTGTTTATGATTCCAACGAGTCCTCGCTCGTCAACTCCAGATGATTTTATTGTTTTGGGCGGTGCCGAACAGGGAATAACCCCCTATGAGGCAACGCTTGAAAAAATAAGAGGTTTGGGAGATCTCGCTACTCAGTTCACATGGGATGCAGCAACTGGTTTGAGGGAGAGAGAGCTCAGCGAGCGTCTTACGTTGGCTGATTTTTCAGCGGTTCTTGGACAGCCGGAAGAAGCGGGCTGGACTAGCTGGCTTGATTTGGAAGGTTCGATTGGAAAAATAACATCTGAAATTCAAAGCCGAGAGAAAGAATCTACTTTTTATACGAGAATCAAAGCGGCATCTCAAAGGGCTCTTGGCCAGGTCTCTCTTCTCACTTTAAGAACGACGACTTCTTTCATCCTCTCTCCCGTCTGGGCGGCTTTCCTCAGCAAAGAGGCGCTTCTTGAAATCCGCCTGAAGCAACTAAAAGACGCCCCTCAAAAAACTCTCTCGGTTCTCCGCACGCGTCTTGAAGAGATTGACGAGGAAGCAAAAACGTCTGTCCGTTCAGAGCGCATTGAAAAAGGGGGGTTTTGGAGTTCGGCCGACATGTCGATTTTACGGATGCACTTATTGGGTTCAGAAGAGATCAATGAAAATCCTTCTGATCTCCCTCCTCAGGCGTTTGCTCTGATTTCAACTTCAAAATTGAGAGAGATTGACTTTTCAGAGCTGGAAGCAAGGCAACTTTGCGCCTCCTTGGGAGGCGAAGAGGATGACAAAGAAGGGGTGCGCGCTCGATATGCCGCTTTGACGCCGGAGCAAAGGGCGTTGGCTCAGAGTCATATCGATCCGAAATATTTGAGTTTTTTCCCTGATGAATTTTTCCGCGAGTTGAATTTAAATTGGGCGACTATTCCGCATGTCTTTTCTAAATCGATCGGGAGAAAAGAGATCGCTCGGAGAATCTCCCTTGTTCCGAAAGAGGGGCTAAAAGCTCTGATTGCCCAGCTTCCTCCGGATGATTTGGAGTATTTCCCTGAAGACAGAATAGTTGATTTGCCCTATGAAGAGATGGGCGATCGGCAAGTCCAGATGATTTTCAAGAGAATTGACCCTTTAGAAACGAGACAGCGGAAATTCGCTCTCATTCCTCAGGAGTCTCTTTCTTCTTTAGTGATGAAGCTTCCAGAAAAATATTTGGCTCTTTTTTCAAACGAGCAAATCCGAGATCTCGATTATCCGAATATCCGAGATTTTCATTTTGTCGCCATGGTTCTTTTTCAAGGAACAGAAGAGGAAATCAGGGCACGAATAGGACTGCTCTCAGTGGACACAATCAATCTTTTGCTGGAGGCATTTAGTTCACATCCTCCTCATCAACTCCAGGGAAGTCTTTTGCAGTACTTAAGCGATGCGCAACTTCAAGCGGTCAATGTTCAACTTTTCTCGAGAAGGGATATGGAATTTCTTTTTCCCTCTATAACTCCGGAGTCTCTTCACCCTGGCGCAAAGTATTCAGTTCTTCTTGATCTTTGGGGAAATCCCCATCATGTATTTGACGGGGGAGTTTTCCATTGGTGTTATACGAAAGAAAAAATGGAAGAGATTCTGAAGGGCAGGAAAAAAATTTGTGAGAAGAACGCCAAAGTATTTGAAGGAAAGCTTCATTTGATGAGGTTTGAGCATCAAATCAGAAGAGCTGTTGGGTGAAGGGGGTCAGAGTTTTTTCTCTTGAGGGGGGATACAGGGGACGAGGTCTAGTCTGAGTGGGCCTGGATTGTTTAGAAGACTATCCGGCCAGCTTTGAAATGTTTTGGGCAGTCGGATGCGGGCTAGAGTTAAATGAGGATAGTATAGATCGCCGATTTCATTGAGGAGGACAAGGCCGCGATTTTGCACGGCAGTCACTGCTAGATGGTGGGCCTTCATGATTGCCGCATCTCTTGCAATGACTAACTCAGCCCAGTAAAATTCTTGATGGCCTCCGATGCCCTTTGTAAAACTAACTCCTGTAAATCGGACTGAAATGGATAGGTCGTCTGTCTGTTTTGCAAACTCCTTCCAAATGGCATGGGCTATTTGCCCTTGATCGCACTCAAATTGGCACACGGTAATATGCGGCAGACTGTGTTCTGACAATAAATAGCTATCGCTAGTTGATGAAAATAATCCTTGAGCCGCCCGAATGTAGGGGATGGCGGTTTTTTGAGGGAGGACTAGCGAGATCGTGTAGGAGGCTTTATTTTTCACATTTCTGGAGTCCAGAGTTTGACGCAGTTTCTTCCTGCCGACTTGGCGGCAGCCAGGGCCTTGTCGGAGCGCTCTATGGATTGTTCGACCGGAGAATAGGGATCTAGCAGCGTCAGTCCAAACGAGGCCGTAATGCGGAGTTTGGGATTTTCGACCACATCGGTTTCAGAAAGCCCTTTGCGCAAATTTTCTGTCAGCTCAAAAGCAGCGTTTGATTCGACATTGACCAAACAAATTAAGAATTCCTCTCCCCCGTAGCGAAATAGTTTGTCATAGGGGCGTATGTGCTTGATAAGATAGTGGGAAATCCCTGCCAGCAAGGCATCGCCCACCGGGTGGCCATGAAGGTCATTGACATTTTTAAAATGATCGAGGTCCACCATGACAATACAGCAGGATTGGTATTCTCGTTTGGACGCCTCCTGCTGTTCGCGCAGCAGGGTCAACATATTGACTCGGTTAATGGCTCCAGTGAGGGGATCTCGATTATAGAGAAAGACTTCCAGCTCTCGTTTTAACGTGGATATCTCAAGGCGCAGGCCATCGAGGGCATTGGAAAAAAGATCGTAATCTGGAGGCGAAATAACTATTCCGGTATTGATTGTTTCCAGCAACGTCTTAGCCAATTGATGCATGCGGCGATGGGCCTCTTGTAGAGACTTGAATCCAGGATGCCCCACCAAGTCTTTCTCCACCTCTGAAGAGCAGCACCACTGGCCGAACCGACACTCTTTATGCGCCTCTGGGTTTAAATCGTGCTGGTCGGGGGGCAATTTGCAAATGAGGGTACGGATCAATGCATTGAACCATTGATTGTGGTTGTAAATGGCCTGATCCAATCGGCTAATGATTTTTTGCAACTGTTCGTGATTGATTTCTTCAAAAGACATGATCCGTTTTTCCCTCTATTTAACTGACAATGATCTATCCATTTTTTCACGCATAAAGCGGTTTTTGGTAAAGAAGCGAAAAAATCCCTCGATGCGCCACCAAACAGTCAGCGGCCGATAGGTGAAATTCTCAATGAAAGCGAAAAAGACCATTTTGAGAATTTGACGGCTTGAAATGTATTTTCTCAAGAATACCTCCTGCATAATCACTGAAGCAATTGTTAGAAACATACTGACTCCCCAAGCGATCAAAATAAAGTACCAGAAAAAAGTGATGTTAAGAACCCCATAAAAGAAACAACAGGCGATATAGATGTACCCAAACCCCTCAACGAGTGGTCCCAGCCCCTCTCCTAGCAGAAGATAGGGGATATGGAGAAATCCGACAACTCCATATTTAAAATTAAAAATCATGCGCCTATGACGCCAGCAAACATCGATGACGGAGCTGTGCCATCTTTTTCTCTGTTTGGCCAAACCCGAATAAGTTTGAGGGACATCCGTCCAGACGATTGCATCGAACATATAATCGATCACATAGGGTTCTTTTTTCTCATGCATGTGTTTATGCAAAAGCACAGTCAACTCTAAATCCCCGGCCAGCATTTTTTTTAACCCACCCACTTCAATGACGGCCTGTTTATTAAACAGTCCAAATCCCCCTGAAATAAGAGGAGAGCCGCCCAATTTGTTCCAGCCAGTCCGCCCAAAAAAGAAAGTTTTTATATACTCAACGACTTGCATAGTTCCCAAAAAAGAGGGGGGCAGTTTGGCTTCTGTGATTTTGCCTTTTTTGACGGTGCACCCATTGACGATGCATAGCGTTCCCCCCATCGCGCAAATATTTCGTTTGGTGAGAAGATGCTGCATCAATCGATTGATGGCGTCGGGCTCAATGAATGAGTCTGCATCGATGCCGATAAAAAAGGGAGCTGTGCTGGCATTTATCCCCGCATTAATTGCGTCCTCCCTGCCTCCATTTTCTTTCTGAATGACGAGAAGTTTTGGATACAGTTTGGAGCGATAATAATGCTTCACGGGAGCCGTTTGTAAAATAGAGGGAAAGACTGGGGGAACAGGAAAAAGTTGATAGGTAGTAGTCAAAAGTGAAAAGGTATCATCTGTAGATCCATCATCGATGACAATGACTTCAAAATGGGAGAATTCAATCTGCAGTGCAGCTGTCACTGATGCGAGGATCGTCTCTCGCTCATTGTAGGCGGGAATAATAATTGAAACGGGAGGAACCAAGTTAAATAGCAAAAGTTTATAAGACTCATTTGCTTTAATTTCCTGAAAACGGCGAGCGAGTTCCGGATTAGTTAAAATCAAAAGAAGTCCGTAAAACCCATTGAGTATCAAGAAGTAAGAGAGTAAAAAAAGATCGATCGACAGAAATATATTTTCATTCATAAATATTTAAGGTTAAGACATATCGAGCAATTTCATCAGCAGATTGATTTTCTTGGCGCTGCTGCAATTTTTTTATTCCCTCTTCCCCCAATCTTTTCAGAGCGAGAGCTCCGTTCATTCGAACCCACCAAACCGGGTCTTTTAAAAGAGACGACAGTTCCGAAAGGGCTTCTTGGGCCTTCAAATAGCCCAGGGCGCGCGCTGCGATTGCCCTAATCTCCCATTCAGGGTCCTTGAGCAGATCGATCAGGGGGCGATGGCTCTTGGGATCGAAATAGTGACCGAGCGCGCGAATGGCGGCGATGCGCAAGTTTTTACTTGGGGCGTGAAGGTCTCTCTCTGCAAGATCTGCAATGTGGGCATTCATGTGATGGGACAGGACCTCTAAACAGCTCAATCTGGCAACTGGGTCGGCATCTTGTTCTAGACGGGCTTCTAAAAATTCGAATGAGGAGTCGTCTCCTTTCAACAGGGCTTCTCGGAAGGGATGGCGCAAAAATCGATTGGACCGATTCATCTCATTGATGATGGCATTTACGCACTCTGAAGTTCCCAATTTTGCAGCGCAGTAGGCCGCTGAATATTGAACAATGGGTATAGAATCTCCAAGGAGATGGAGAATGTATTTTTCGTTTTGTTTGTCGGAAAGGTAAAGAAAACATCCGACGGCCTGGATTCTCTCGGCCCATTTTCTGGAGTAGGTTAGTTTTTGGGCTATCGGGAAGAGGACATTTTGGAAAATGGACTTTTTGATTCTATCCCAATTGGGGTCTTTTATTTCCCCATCGATTTGGAGCATGATTGGAATTAAGAAAGGAATTTTTCGCAAGCGAGGAGGAACCCGGGCTAAAGAACACTCGGTTTTCTCTCGAGCGCAGATGAGTAGATTTTTTTTAAAAATAGCCAATTTCTGCTCTCTTCTCTTCGAAAAAAAAGAGGACAGGGGCGTTGAGACAAGAGCAGCTATTGTATGGACGCCGATGATGGAAAACTGAATGATAAGCAGCCATTGAATAATTTCATAAGGAAATAGCGAGGTCGATAATGCGGCGCTTTGCGCAAAAAAAATTCCAGCTTCTTGGTAATTTTCCACTACCTAGAGCTATAGTCAATCCTCCCAAATTTGACAATCTTGAATAAACTAATCGAGAGTGATATAGATTGATTCGTATGCAGATCTTTTCTTTTGTTTTCGCTTTTCTTGCCCTTTCGGAGCCAATTGTTAGCCCCCCCCAAGAAGTAAAGGCCCATTCTGAACTTCCTAAGCCCGAATCGGCAGCTGATTGGTATGAGGCTGCATTGACTCAAATTCGGGAGGGAAACAGGGAAGCTGCCAGGGAGAGTTTAAAAAAGGCGTTGTCTCTTGATCCGCAGCTTATTGAGGCGGGAGTGCAGCTCGGGTTTCTCGAGCTTTGGGATGGAGGTCTAAACGCTTCCTATCAGCAGTTTTTTCGGGTGCTCAAATTAGCTCCTTGCGAGCCAAAGACTTTAGAGGGGCTGCGTGAAATCGGCGCTCGCTGGGCTCAGGTGGAGACAAGACAGCGCCAGGAGATTGCGATTTATCAAACGCTGAACACATGCCAGCCGGGCGATGCCGACACTCTATTTTATCTCGGCAGAGCTCAGGCAAGAGCGGGCGATTGGGATGAGGCGATAGAGACTCTAAAAGAGTGTCTGACCCTCGCGCCCGAGTATGGGGATGCGGAAGTGCAGCTCGCCTATATCTATCTTTGGCAAGAGAGGTGGGCGGAAGCAGAGGCGCTTTTTGCCAAATATCCAGCGAACCAGGATGCAAAAATAGGGCTTGCGCTTGCGGCAAGAAGGCAGGGGAATAGTGAAAAGGCCAAAGCGCATCTTCAAGAGATTTTGTCCGTCGATAACAAACACAAACAGGCCAGACAGGAGTATGCCAATATTTTGCTCTCCGATATGGACTACTCCCAGGCGGAGACTGCATTTGCCGGACTTGTAGATGACGATCCAAATGCGAGTAATTACTGGATTAGCTTATTCGATATCAAGTCCCACACTCGTTATGGGATGATGCTCGAGACGCTGTATACCTACGCCAAAGAAAACGATCCAAGCCTCGGCGTTCCCGTTGTCAGAGATTATTACTTTTTCAATTCTGTCCACTTTTTAATCCCTCTCATGAATCGGTGGAGGCTCGATATCGAGCAGATCTACTACCATCAAAGAGAAAATGATATCTTCCCCCCAGTTGGCGTTAACTACTCGGCTTATGAGGCGGGCGGTCAGGTGACCTCGAGTTATTTTTTCGCGCCGAATTGGCGCTGGGATCTGTCCGCTAGAGCTTTTAACGCTTGGGGCAAACAGGATGCAATTTATCCGTTCAAGAGAACAACCCGCTTTGAGCCAGGAACGGGGCTTCTCTACAACAGCGAAAGACAGCTCTTTTCAGTAGATGCCCACACGGAATCTTTCATCATCAAAGACTTTGCAAGGAATAACTCAAAACTTCTCAGAACCGACTATTTAACAGGAGGGTACGGCTATCGCTTCAATCGGATCCTCCGCCCCGAATTTGAGGCGTGGGTCACCCACATCTTCATCCGCGACAGTTTAAAAAACTGGGAAAATACCGAGATGGCCACTGCCCGCTTGGGAATCCCCTTCGCAGAGAAGACGATTACGGCTATCTATCGCTTTGAGCACGGCCATTTCGATCAGCTCTCGCAAAATTACTATTCCTTCAAACAGCAATTTAGAAACGTCTTGGGAGCTCGCCTCCATATCCCTTTTTCTGATGCTGTTTCTTGGGATACATATTACTATCACCGCTGGCAGACGACCTATAATCTCTTCCAACCGATCGGAGATACGGTTTTCGTCTCTCCCAAACAGTATCTTGTCGCTAACTGGGTCACATCGAGCCTGACTGCCCGCTACAAAGACAGCATGCGGCTCATTTTAGAAGGGCACTATTTCCACGATACGTTGATTTATCGCGACTGGAATATCACCGGCTCATTTCTTTGGCAGTTCTAAGGAGCTGCCTAAAAATAATCTCTCCCACTTCATGGTTAGCTAATTGAGGGGGAAAGAGGGGCTGATTGCAAAAGAGCGTTCCCGTCTGGATGTGCTTGCCCGTCCTTTTGACAATTGAAGTAAAGTAGTCGTAGAAGGGGATCTTTTTGTTCTTTAAATAGAAGAGCGTTCCCTTCTTTACCTCATCGGTAAAGATGATCTTGTAGAAGAGCTTTTTCGGCGCCTCTTCATATGTCTCGATGAGGAAAAGGGGCTTTCCTTCAACCATGATCTTTTGAAGGATTCTCTCGGCTTTTCTTGCAGATGCTTTTGTCTGGAAGAAAAGATGAGCGTCATGGGTCATATGAGCTTCAACAAGAGCATCGGAAATGCCGACGGCTTTTAAAAACTTTTGATGATCGATTTGCCGGTATAAGATCCAGGGAGGATCTTCCGCCGTGTTTGTTTGCGACAGGGCGTTGGTGACAATGAGCGTCTCATTGCTCTTCATCTCTTGAAAAAGCTCGCCCAAGATTCTGTCGATATTTTTAAATCCATGCGCGAGCGGATCTTTAGGCGAAATCTCTTTTTTCTTCCACTGATGGTGCTGAAGATGCGCAATGCTGTTTAAAAAAAGAAGAGAAAATTGGGGGTCGTAGGTTTTTTTGTATTTTAAAAAAAGCTTCGCTGACAAAAGGTCCAAAAAAGAGACAAAGACAAATGGTTTGGCCTTATAGCGGATGAGATCCTTAACCAGATTCACTACCTCTTGAAAAAACGGCCGAACGAGATCGTGCGATTTCAAAAGTTTTAAAAAGTCAGAGAGATTCTTAAGCAGGCGGGATTTTGAGTTTTTCGTGTAGTTTTTTGAGATTTGACGAAGGGGCGCCAAGAGGGCATTTAGCTCTTGAGGATGGCTCATCTCCTCTGCTGTCCAGGGATCGGGAAGAAAAAAAAGACATTTGTCTGCGATACGCCT
>MGLY01000093.1:0-7053 GCA_001794935.1 Chlamydiae bacterium RIFCSPHIGHO2_12_FULL_49_9
AATCGGGACATCTAAATTTAAATACTTACGTATGGAATGAAGAGCTTGCCAGTTGGAAGCATCTATCAGAACTGAGCCATTATTAACCCGATCTTCAAATAGGTGACACCTGGCTTGCTGCGGCTCTGCCATATCAATCCTTTCTCGTCGCCCATAGTTTTACTATGAGCTCCTCGCTCGGATCGCTTCGCTTTGATCTGGCTTTGCCTCGCTGAGCCATCTGTCACCTATTTGAAGATCGGGTTAATAAGAGGCTGCCCTTGGGCAGCCTCTTCAAAAATTTCTTACCAGCTTGCTTTGACGATGCCGGGAATCAGACCCTGGTTCGCCATTTCTCTGAAGCAGAGGCGGGAGAGTTTAAACTTTCTTAGAAAGCCACGGGAGCGACCGGTGAACTGGCAGCGGTTGCGGAGGCGGGTTGGGGAGGAATTTTTGGGCAGCTTGTTCAAAGCGTCTACAGCATTCAATCTCTCTTCGATCGTTTTACCCATATCGAGGATGGTCTCTTTGAGCGCTTTGCGCTTATCCCACTTATTTTTTACCATTCTTTCGCGCTTTTTTTGCCTAGCGACAGAAGATTTTTTTGCCATTACTCAGTTCCTTATTTCTTACGTGCAGGGCCTTTTTGGCGCTGCTTGCGGTTAGGGTCTTTTTTATTGACGACGTAGATTCTGCCTCTGCGGCGAACGATCACATCGCCCTTTGAAGGGTCAGCCTTAATAGAAGCTCCAACTTTCACGAAATACCTCTCATATAAAGCACAAAGTTATAATCGATGGTCCTTTTGTTTTCAAGAGGAAGAATTGGTTTTGATGAGAATAGACAGTCGGGGACGAGGTTCCCCGTCCCCCGCTGCCCATCGTTGCGACTACCTGGGAGCTTGCCAAATCGAGTCCTCGGCGAGGGGGTGTGCAAAGCACTACCCCCATCGCCCGAAACGGGCTTCGCCTGCGGTTCGATTTTGCTTCGTCCTAGTACCCTCCCACAAAAATTTTCAGGAATTTGACCCATCTTTTCCCGCCCAGCCTTGCGCTCGAGCTCAACAACTTGATGCAAGTTGCCGTCGCTCTCCGCGCTTTGCTGGGCAGAAAAATCTGGGCGCAAATTCTTTTGAAAATTTTTGTGGTCAGGCACTAGCGTCGATGGGCTGAAACGCGCGCCCCAATTTCATTGGGGACCCCCTCGCGTTCCAGTACTTGGGGGAAGCCCCCAATCCTTCGGATCCGCACGGAGTGTGGATGGGGCGGGGAAGGCCTCCTTCCCCAGCTCTGCAATGCGAGGGGGCCCCGATGAAATCGGGGCTCGCAGTGCAGCCCTTAGCCGCTACAGCGAAGAGAAATCGCACCGCAAGGCGAAGGCCACTTTGTGGCCGATGGGGGTAGTGCTTTGCACACCCCCTCGCCGAGGACGCGGTTTATCGAGTCTGTAGTTAGGTGCACGGGGGCAGCGGGGGACAAGGGCACCTTGTCCCCGACTGTCATTCCCCTTACCCCTTTCTCCTACCTCTTTTTCCCCACCTCTTTATGATCTTGAATCTTATGTTCCTCCCAAGTATGTTGTTGGTCTTTATTTCATGGAGATTTTATGAAGAGAACCTATCAGCCGAGCAAGTTGCGAAGAAAAAAGACCATTGGATTTAGAGCGAGAATGAAAACTGCAGGTGGCCGCAAAGTCATCAACCGCAGAAGAAGAGCTGGCAGAAAAAAACTCGCTGCGTGAAATTCCCTAAATCAGCCCGCCTTCTGACTCGCCGCGATTTCCAAAAAGTCTCGAAAGAGGGAGGTCGGCGAGTCGGCAAACTCCTCTGCGCCGACGTACGAGAAGCAGATGCCCCAAAACTCGGCATCAGCGCATCGACAAGGTACGGCTCTGCTCTCGAGCGGAACCGGTTCAAGCGGCTCGTCCGCGAGTCGTTCCGCAAGTCGATGAGTTCAATTCCCCCTCTTGAAATCAATATCGTCCCTCGCCAACATGCAAAGGGAGCCAGTCAGGGCGAGATCTTTGATGAGCTGATGCGCCTTTTGAAAAACCATGCTAAATGAACATCAAAAAAGAGCCGTTCGAACCGTCAAGGGAAGAGTCCTCGTCCTAGCCGGCGCAGGCAGCGGAAAAACGGGCGTCATCGTTCATAGAATCGCCCATCTCATCAAAGATCTGGACGCGCCGCCCACCTCTATCCTGGGACTTACGTTTACCAATAAAGCCGCAGCCGAAATGCGCCACCGCGTGCAGGGGCTTGTGGGAATAGAGAGAGCAAAACAGATCACCCTATCTACATTCCACAGTTTTTGCATGCAGGTGTTGAGAAAAGAGATCCAGCAGCTCGGCTATACCAGAGATTTTAGTTTATATGACGAAAGAGATGTTGAAAGGCTCATTGGTCAAATCACCAGAGACATTTTAGGCCATGAGGGAGAGCTCCCCTCAATGGCTCCGACAAAAACAGCTCTTGCCACTTACGCAAACCAGGGCATTTTCGATGCAAAAGGGGAAAAAACGTGGCACGACGATTTTTCCAAAGATCTCTACTTGAGATTGCATACGACGCTTCGCGCTTACAATGCAGTGAGCTTCGACAGCCTGATCACCTTGACCATCCGCTTATTTGAAGAGCACCCCAAAGCGCTCGAGCGCTACCAAGATCGGTTTCGCTATTTGATGATCGATGAATACCAAGATACCAATCCGGCTCAATTTCGGCTCGCTGAACTCTTGGCCGCCAAATATGGAAACCTCTGCGTCGTCGGAGATGACGATCAGTCGATCTACGGATGGAGAGGCGCCGAAGTTGGCCACATTCTCCATTTCAAAGCAGATGAGACGATCAAGCTCGAGCAAAACTACCGCTCGACTCCCTATATTCTCGACGCTGCAAATGCCGTGATCCGAAACAACAAGTCGCGCCACGACAAAAGGCTCTGGACGTCAGAAAAAGCGGGAGAGATGATCGAAGTATTCAATGCACCGACGGATGTCGATGAAGCGGCAGCAATCATCGCCCGCATCCTCAAACTCAAAGAAAAAGAAAATTTGCGCTTTAAAGACATCGCCATTCTCTACCGCTCGAATGCGCTCTCGCGCGCCTTTGAAATGGCGCTCATGCAAACCTCTTGGCAAAAAGACGGCAAATGGATCCGAGGCATTCCCTACGAGGTATTCGGCGGTCTCGAGTTTGCGGAAAGAGCTGAAATCAAAGATCTCCTCGCCTACCTTCGGGTGATTGCAAACCCTCTCGACCAAGAAGCGCTCCTTCGGATCATCAACGTCCCGAGAAGAGGCGTATCAGATCCCTTCCTCGACACGCTCACCCAGCAAAACCGAGCGGAACATGTTCCTCTTTGGAATCTCTTGGAAGAGATCGCATCGGGCAAAAAAGCTTATCCAAATAATCCCAAGGCCGTCTCTGGAGTCCGCTCGTTTGTCGATCTGATCCATACGGCTAAAGCAAAGTTTAAAAAACCGCCTCTGGCAGACACACTCTCTTGGCTCATTGAAAAGATCGATTATAAAAAAGCGATTGAAGAGGAGGTCAAGTCAGAAAAGATGCGCGAGTTCAAATGGGAAAATATCCAAGAGTGCGTCAGCGCGCTGGCTCAATATGAAGTCGACTCCGAGGAGCCGAGCGTACAGGATTTTATCGCAACGACAACACTCGCCCGCCAGAGGGTCCACAACCAGACAAAAGAGATGCGCGAAGACAGAGTGCACCTCATGACGTTTCACAGCGCAAAAGGGCTCGAATTTCCCGCTTGCTTTCTAGCAGGTCTTGAAGATGGGATCCTCCCCCATGAAAAAGGGATGGCGGAAACGGGCCTTGAAGAGGAAAGGCGCCTCTTTTACGTCGGCATCACAAGAGCTAGACGCTTTCTCACTTTAAGCATGGCCAGATCGCGCATGAAGATGGGAAAACCCTACCCGACAAATCCGTCCCGATTTCTCTTTGAAGTCCCAAAGCACCTCTTCAAAGTGGTGGATCACAAAGTATTCTAATGTTCCCCACAATCATCCTTCGCCACAGAAGAGAAAATCTAAAAAAGTGCTCTCTCACAGGACTTGAAACCCATCCGGCTCTTCATTTTCTCACTTATCCAACATCCGCCCTTCCCGATCTATCCAATTACATCGTCTTAAAAGTGGGCGCGCCGCCGCTCACTCTCGAAGACGCCCCAAAAGGGCTTTTTCTCATCGATGCGACGTGGCGTCTCGCTGCAATCATGGGAAAAGTAGTGCCCGAAATGGAGGCGAGAAGCCTGCCCCCCGGTTTCAAAACAGCCTATCCGAGAAGAAATACCGACTGCCCCGATCCCGGAGCAGGGCTTTCCTCGATTGAAGCTCTCTACATCGCGCATCGCCTGCTCAATAAGCCACATGAAGATCTCTTGGATCGCTACCATTGGAAAGAGGATTTTTTTCGGTTGAACAATTAAAAATTGCCTGTATAAGAGGGAGATATGGAATTTCCTCTATTAATCTCCTTTTATACAAAAAACACCATCTATGAAAAAGAGATCGAAGATCTAGTTGCTTCCTGCAAAGCGCTTCAACTCGAACTTTACGTCGAAGGGAGGGCAGATCTCGGCAGTTGGGAATACAACTGCTGTCAAAAACCTCTCTTTATCCTCGAATGTTTAGAAAAGTTCAAAAGGCCTCTTCTATGGGTGGATGCTGACGCGATGATTCTAAAAAAGCCCCCTTTTATCTTTGGAGATATCGATCTCGCCATCTACTTCAACAACTTTCAAAACAAGCTCGCTCGCACAGGGACAATTTACCTGCGGCCCACGCAAGAGACCCTTCGTTTTGTAAAGCTGTGGCACGAAACTTGCCAAGGCAAAATCATCCGAAAAGAAGAATTCCCCTACCCCGATCAAACTGTCTTTTCGGAACTTCTGTATGCAAATCGAGATTTAAAAATCGGCCAGCTGCCCATTCAATATACTCAGGTCTTTGATAAGGACCTTCTTCCCTTTGAAAACTCCTGCATCATCCATTTTCAATCTTCTCGAACGGCTCTGATGGATCCGATTTTTTGGAAACACCTTTCAGGAAAAGAGCTCAAGCTCATGAGAATGGAAGTATCTCAAAATCTTCGCTAAGAGTGAGAACGGCCATTGCTTTCCCGCTTCCTTTTCTCTTATAATAGAACCCATGAAAGAGCTCTTTTTTGCGCTGGAACTGATCAATGAATTTATCTGGGGGCACATCGCCTTCATCCTCATTTTGGCTTTAGGCGGCTACTTCACGCTCCAGTCCCGCTTTTTTCAAATCCGCCAGTTCGGTCCGATCCTTCGCTCTTTTTGCAGCTTCTTTCAAAAAAAAGCCCGCTCTGAAACCGCTACTACCGGCATTCATCCGATCAAGGCCTTTTTCGCAGCGATCGGCGGCTGCATCGGCATCGGCAATATCGTCGGCATCTGCACCGCTGTGCAAATCGGAGGGCCCGGCGCCCTTTTTTGGACATGGGTCGGAGGCTTTGCCGGCATGCTCATCCAATATTCTGAGGTCTACCTCGGGATGCTCCACCGCGTAAAAAATAAACAGGGCAGCTACGATGGCGGCCCCATGTATTTTCTTCCGATTGCCTTTAAAGGAAAATGGATTGCGCCCGTAATTTGCGTTCTTTTGAGCTTTTATGGCGTTGAGATTTTCATGTTCAACGTGATGGTCGACAGCATCTCCATCAACTGGGGCCTTAATGAATACATCGTAATCGGCGTTCTGCTAGCCGCTATTTTCATCGTGGCAGCGGGCGGCATCAAACGGGTCGGCGAAGTGTGCAGCGCGCTCATCCCCCTCTTCATCATTCTCTACCTGGGAATGGGATTTTGGATCCTCTTCCAACAAATCGATCTAATCCCCTCCATCTTCGCCCAAATTTTCGAAGGGGCCTTTACCTCGCAGGCAGCCGTCGGCGGCTTTGCCGGCAGCACCGTAATGCTCACCATCTCGATGGGACTCTCCCGCGGCGCCTACTCTGGAGATATCGGGGTCGGCTACACCTCGGTCATCCACTCGGAGAGCAGCACGACTCAATTCGGCAGACAAGCAGCCCTCACCATCATCGGGATCCTCCTCGATACTTTT
The DNA here is from genome assembly GCA_001794935.1 of Chlamydiae bacterium RIFCSPHIGHO2_12_FULL_49_9. Taxonomy (GTDB): domain Bacteria; phylum Chlamydiota; class Chlamydiia; order Chlamydiales; family SM23-39; genus O2-12-FULL-49-9. The sequence continues at coordinate 6,085 of MGLY01000093.1, forward strand.
ATCATCTGCACCATGAGCATCCTCCTCGTCCTGGCCACCGGCCACTGGAGTTCCGGCATCGACGTTACCCTCATGGTCCAAGAGGCCCTCGGACTCACTTTCCCCTACATGCATTTCTTTATGCCCCTTTTCCTCTTCCTTTTGGGCTATACGACCATCCTGGCCTACTTCGTCGTCGGGGTCAAATGCGCCAAGTTCATCCACCCCAAGTGGGGCCCCAGGATCTACTACGCCTATGCGGCCGTCGCGCTGCCCCTTTTTGCCTTCGTAGACGCGGTTCACGCCTTCCTCCTCATGTCCCTTTCGGGGGCCTTTCTCCTCATCTTTAATCTCTTGGGGATCTTCCTCCTCCGCAGGCAAGTCCGCTTCAATTTAAATTAAGAGACTGTCTTTAAAATATTTATTATATATATATTTCATTTTACTTGAATTTACCTTTAATTATTGATATAATTAACGAACAAAATCGGTAATTAAGGAAATAAAATGTTACAACAAATAACGCCGGAAAACATTACGATATCGACTCCAGACAAGAGAATCTCATTCCCTGTCGTCGAAGTCGTCGAAAAAGAAGCTTCTCGAGGACCGCTCTACCGAGTCATTGCGAAAATCGCAAGAGCTGTTCAGTCCATTTTTGCCCCGTTTATCCGCTTATTCAAAGACCCCGTCGTCATTACAATCGGCGAGAAGACTCCAATCAAAAATGGCCAGGTATTGAAAGGGAGGCTAACTATCGCCGCTCGGAATCTTCCCCGGGACAGAAAAATCGAAGCTGTAGTGATCTATGGAGACAATCTCCTTGTTGAATTAGATCCTGGTTTTGATGATTTATGCGCGAGAAAAATTATCTTTATCAATGGCGGTATCCCAAAAGGCGAGGCTGCACTCCCTGAGCTTGGCAACTACATGGAAGAGAGAGGCTGGACGTTCATGACTGATGAAGAGTGTCAAATCGGCCCAAATACT
>MGLY01000093.1:7072-11976 GCA_001794935.1 Chlamydiae bacterium RIFCSPHIGHO2_12_FULL_49_9
CCGCAACTCCATCTACATGCTTTAGATTCATGATCGATTTTCGATTGCAGTAGTGGCATGTCGCTTTCACCTCCTCAATGGAGTCGGCAAGCTCCATGAGTCTTTGAGAGCCCTCGAAGAGTTTTGATTTAAAATCAGTTCTCAGCCCATAGCAAATGACTGGAATGTCATGATCGAGAGTAAGCCTGCGAAGCTTCTCGATGACTTTCGCCCCTAAAAACTGCGCCTCGTCGACCAAAATGCAAGAAACTCCCTCATAATTGATCCCGTCGAAGGACATCTCGTCAATCAAAAGCACATCGGCTTCCATCTCAAGACCCGCCCGAGATTTAATTCTTCCCCTGCCGAAACGAACATCAAAACTCGGCTTCATGAGGAGGATTCTTTTCCCTTGCTGGCGGTAGTTGTGCGCGACGGCGAGCAAGTTGAGCGTTTTTGCGCTCCCGACAGTTCCGTGACGAAAATAAAGCTTAGCCATAAACACCAAGTTTTGGGCAGTCCTAAACAGATCACGCTCGGACAACAGAGTAACGATGGAAACGATATAATGATATAACGATAAAAAAAGAGGAAGAGCAGAAACTTTGGCTTATGAACCTATCGTTACATCGTTATATCGTTCCCATCGTTAACCAGGCTCCTAGGAGTGCCGAGTTTTGGTGCTATGATTTTTGATTGCTCTCTTTTCGGCAAGAAAAAAACAAGAGAGCTGAAATGGAGATAAATCCAATCGCGCTTAGCATCGGGAAAGTGAGAAATCCAAAGAAGGTAAAAACGGGCTCTTTGCAGTCCAGATTAGCGCTGCAAAAAGGGCCATAGCCCAAAGAGGGAATCTGGATTCCCAGCGTCTGATAGAGGGCAAAAAAAGCCCCGATCCAGGCAAGCGGCATCGCATAGACGGCAACCCTCCGATCGCCCCGATAGATCCCCATCCCCAGCAAAAAGACCAGGGGGAAAAGCGCCATCCTCTGATACCAGCAGAGATTGCACGGCTCAACTTGGACAATCTCTCCAATGTAAACGCTCAATAAAAATCCGCCGAGAGCAATGAGCCAGGCCAAATAGAGCTTATCTTTTAAAATCCTTTTCACTCATTGCTCCTTCGGTTTCCAAATTCCAACACAGCCGCTTGCACATCGTAAAATGAAGTGGTCGAGACGCGAACCCCATTTACATAAAGAGCCGGCGTGCCAAAATTTTTCCCCATCACGTTTTTAGCCCACTGAAGGGCACTGTCGAGCTGGGCATAGTAGCAATGGTTCCTGATGCACGACTTCAGGTAATTGAGATCGATCCCCCCTACTTCCTCCGCGATCCCGAAGAGATCGCTTTCTACAACAGGCTCCTCTCCCATTTTTCGAAAAATCGCATTCACGAAGGGAAAAAATCTTTCGGGAGTACTTTCAAATACGGCCATTGCTCCATTCGCAAGAGGCTTGGAGCCGTCCATAAAAGCCAGAAGGACGATCACGTAGCGGGCTTTTCCGGTCTTGATGTACTCGTTTTCAATTTCAGGGAAAATCTCTTTAGTGAATTCGCGGCAATGGGCGCAGTGAAAATCCTCGAAGAGAACAATTTCGACTTTGGCCGACTTATCTCCCAGAGAAGGAAAACCTTCCGTATTCAATTCAATCGGATCCGGCCAGCAGAGAGCGTGATAGACGCCCATGCAGATCATGAGCGCAAATGCAAGGCCCGCCGTTGCGAGGACAACGATCTTCTTTCTCTCCATAACCTCCCAATACAATATTTGGAAATTATAGAAAAGAGCCTATCTAAATAATTAAATGCTTAAATTCAAAGAATAGTTCAACAAATACAAAAATAACCAAAATAACGAGCATTGGTTTTCCGCCGCCGAGGAGTTCCTCTTCCCGGTAAAGGCAGGCTCCTTTGTATCTCGCCCTCCAAGCCATCAAGACGGGGAGCAATCCCAAAAGAAGAGCGCATCCGATCCCGCCCGCAAAGATGAGCGCGGAAATGAACAAGTGGGGATTGACCCAGGCAATGACTCCAGGAGGAACAGAAGTCAAAAGGGCAAGCCCTACCCGCCTCCAGCCTTTCTTGGCCACTCTCAGTCCATCTGCCAAGAAATCCAAAAGACCGAGCGTGACTCCCAGAAAGGAAGTGGCGATCGCAAAGAAGGCAAATCCTTGCCCGATAGCTGCGACTGCATTGGACGCCACATGATATTTTAAAGGAGCTACCGCCGTCTGCCCCGTTTGCCTTGCCCACTCGAGGCCAAATTCTCCCTGAACCGGAACAATCCCCAAAATCAAAAACTCCCAGACCAGATAGATAGCAAAGGCGATCGTCGTCCCCGCGACAATGGCGATCCGCACCTGTTTGGCGTCGCGGTGCAAATAAGCCGTCAAACTCGGGATAATTCCCTGATAGCTAAATGAAGTAAAAATGACCGGAAGCCCGATCAAAGCAGCGCTCCATTCAGATGCTGCCAACACTCCGAGATTGACGGAAGAGAGCCCAAGAGCCACAAAGCCGAGATAGGTCGCAATGAGCCCGACCATCAAGATCCCATTCATCCTGGAGACAATTTTAGCGCCTCCGTAAACGATGGGAGCCAAAAAAGCCAAAAATAAAAGAGAGCCGTGCCAGCTGCCTATGCCCAGCCAGCTCGCGATCAGCCCTCCTCCTCCGGAAATGTAGGCGATATTCAAACAGTAAAATAAAAACAGATAGAGCGCCCATGCAGCAGCTCTCCCCCCTCTGCCGAGGTATTGCCCCGCCATCGAAATCAAATTGGCGTCGGGAGGAAGTTTTAAGCAGATTTCCAAGAGCAAAAGACCGGTCGCCGTCATAAACAGCCAGCAAAGGACGTAGACGGCTAGAGCGGGAACAAATCCCCCCAACCCGGTTACGACGGGAAGAGCGAGCATCCCCGCGCCGATCGAAGTTCCTGCGACGAGAAGCGCCCCGCCAACTGTTCTGCTGGAAAACATAAATTTATCGGCCAAAAAACCACTCGATTTTACATAGCCCGCCTTTACCTAGAAAGAAAAATCAATGGAGAAAGTTTCTACTTCTCAGCGGCTTGACTTATTTGAAGGGGGTAAGATAGGCTGGATTAATAAATGACATCTACCTGAGTTTCATTCGTTTCGTGCAACCAAAAGTCTACACATCTGACGAACATCGGATCCCCGCCGATAAAATCGATCAGCACGCCTTTTACGTCATCCAGAAGCTGCGCCAGGCGGGCCATAAGGCCTACCTCGTCGGCGGCGGCGTCAGGGATTTGCTCCTAAACCAAAGGCCCAAGGATTTTGACGTCTCTACGTCGGCCAGGCCCGAAGAGATTCGGAGTCTTTTCCGAAATGCCATTTTGATTGGGAGAAGATTCCGCCTTGCCCACATCCGCTTCGGAAGAAAAGTGATTGAAGTGTCGACCTTTCGCTCGGGCGACACCGAGTCGGCAGGGCTCATTGTCCGCGACAACGAGTGGGGCACGGAAGAGCAGGACGTTTTAAGGCGGGACTTCACCATCAACGGCCTTTTTTACGACCCAGAAAACCAGATGGTCATCGACTACGTGGAAGGCTATCTTGATCTTGAGAAAAGGGTGCTCCGGACGATCGGTCAGCCCGAGGTGAGATTCATCCAGGATCCCGTCCGAATGATCCGACTCATCAAGTTTTGCGCCCGTTTTAATTTCGACATCGATAAGCCCACATTCGAGGCGCTTTTAAGCTGCAAACAAGAGATTATCAAAAGCTCCCAGGCGCGCATTTTTGAAGAGCTTTTGAGGATGCTCGAGTCGGGTTCCGCCAAGCCATTTTTCCATTTATTGAATCAGTACGGACTCTTGAAGGCGCTGTCTCCCGCATTGGGCCGCCACCTCGACAAAGATCCGGAAAAACTCCTCTACCCTCTTTTGGAAGAGATCGATTCAGAGGTGAGAAAAAATCCGCCGGCTCCTCTCGATCGCTGCCTGCTTCTCGCAGCTCTCGTATTCCCCCTTTTCCACGACCACATCCGAAAAGAGGCCACTTCGCGGGATAAACCGCTCCACTTGGGACAAATTGCAGAAGAAGCCAACCGCGCAATCGATGAGATTTTCCATCCGTTTTTCAATATTCCAAGAAGAATGAGAGGGATCATCACCTTCCTTTTGACGACGCAAGTTCGTTTGGTTCCCCTGGAAGATCGGGGACAAAGACGCCCGAGAGTGCCGAGAGATCCCCTTTTCCCGATGGCGCTGCAGCTGCTCAAAATGAGAACCGCGGCGCATCCGGAGCTTCTCCCCGCCTACACTCTTTGGACAGAGGCTTCTTTTTCTTCGCATGACCCAACAGCCCCGTCACCTGTCGATGACTATCCAAGACGAAAGCGGCGGCGCAGAAGACGCGGCAGAAGAAGACCCGGCGGGAATCCGGACGCCCCCCATGCAGGATGATCTTTTTATCTCTGCGGGAGAACCGAGCGGCGATCTGCAGGGATCTAAACTGATAGAGGCGATTCTTTCCAAAAGAAAAGATCTCAAAATCGGCGCTGTCGCAGGCCCTAAAATGCGCGCATTTCCCATCAAGACATTTTTCCGGATGGAATCGCTTCAGGTAATGGGATTCATCGATGTTCTTTTAGCGCTTCCCAAACTCATAAAACAGTTCTTTCTTATCCGAAATCAGATCTTAAAACTAAATCCGAAAGCCGCTGTCTTCATCGACTATCCGGGCCTTCACTTGGCAATGGAAAAATCGCTGAGAAAAAAGGGATATAAAGGAAAGCTCATCCACCTCGTATCGCCAACTGTTTGGGCGTGGAAAAAAAATCGGATCTATCCGATGGAAAAACACCTCGACCTTCTCTTGACGATTTTCCCTTTCGAAAAGGCCCACTTTGCAGAGACCGGACTGCGGGTCGAATATGTCGGTCACCCACTCGTC
>MGLY01000093.1:11990-18499 GCA_001794935.1 Chlamydiae bacterium RIFCSPHIGHO2_12_FULL_49_9
CTTTGTTCCAACGATAGATTTCAAGGGAGCTAAAATCTTAAGCATTTTTCCCGGCAGTCGAAAAAAAGAAATTGAGAGAAATCTGCCGCTCCAGCTGAAAGTGGCCCAAAAATTAAAGAGTTTAGACCCATCGCTTCAGATCTTCATTTCAATCGCCCACCCCCAGTTTGAATCGGAAATTAAAAAACTTGGAGGCGATGTCTCATTCATCCCCTCTGAAAAAAATTACGATTTGATGAGAGCCTCCCACTTGAGCTTGGCCACTTCCGGAACCGTTACTCTTGAGCTCGCTTTACATGAAATCCCGACCATTGTCGGCTTTGCGATCAAGCCGCTTGATCTATTTCTCGCTCAAAAAATTTTTCGCATCAATCTCCCCTTCTACTGCATCGTCAACATCATCGATTCAAAAGAAGTTTTCCCAGAGCTTTTCGGGCCTTATTTCAATGAGAAAACCCTTTTTGCAAAGTCATCTGAAATGTGGTTCGATTCTGAGGCGAGAAACCGGTGTCTCGAAGGGTGCCAAAACGTACGTAAGTCGTTGGGGATGAGCAACGCAGCAGAGAAAGCCTCAGAAGCGGTACTCTCTCTTGTAGATTTTTAAGCTAAATTGCATTAAATTCTATTTTCCATAAATTTTGTAGAAATCGCCATGTCATCTTTTCAAATCTTTATTGATCGGCTTAAGGGTGGAGAGGTTCTCAAGATCAAAGAATCTTTCGACTCCTCTTTTTTGGGCGTGGATGAGCCCGATCTTCGATTCCCGGCGCCTGTTGCGGTCCAGGGAAAAGCCTATTTGACAGACTCCGATCTGATCCTTCAATTGAATGTGCAAACAGATTTTTTAATCCCCTGCGCTGTTTGCAATGAGATGGTCAAATCGGAATTAAAAGTGGACAATTTCTATCATGCCGTGCCCATTGAAGAAATTCCGCGAGCGGTTTTTGATTACACGGAAGCGCTTAGAGAGGCTCTTTTGATCGATGTGCCGAAGTATATGGAATGCAATAACGGCAAGTGCTCTGAAAGAGCGCAGCTTGCCCCTTACATGAAAAAAGCGTCGGCTCCCGAGGAAAAAAAGAGTCACTTTCCCTTCGCCGACCTGGATAAATAAATTAGGAGAATAAAACCATGGCAGTACCACGTAACCGCACCTCGAATGCAAAGAAAAATTCGCGGCGCTCACACCACGCAAAAAAGCCCAAAAATCTCTCAAACTGCTCCAACTGCGCAAAACCTCGCTTGCCGCACCGCATTTGCCCCTCTTGCGGCCACTACGGCAATAGAGCGATCGAGGCCAGTGAAGCGTAAGGTCGGCGTTGATTTGATGGGGAGCAGCAACGAGCCTCCCCTCTTGTTGAAAGCCCTTGCCGCCCTGGCGCCCGAACTGCCGGACGGCGTAGAGATTGTCCCTATCGGCGCCCCTCAATATGAAGAGGCGGCCCACCCTTTGCGCTACGTCAAAGCTGCCCAATCCATCGAGATGGACGAGCATCCCCTGCTCGCGCTTCGCCGAAAAAAGGACGCCTCTATCTGCGTCGGCATGCGCCTTTTAAAAGAGGGCGCGATCGACGCCTTCGTCTCTGCCGGCAATACGGGCGCTCTCGTCTCTTCGGCAAAAATGATCCTTTCGACCCTTCCCGGAATTTTGCGTCCGGCATTGCTCGCTCTCATGCCCACAAAGAAAAATCCGCTTGCCGTTCTCGACGTTGGAGCCAACGTGCAGGGAAAAGCAACCCATCTGGTTCAATTTGCCCTCATCGGCGCCGCCTACAGCAAAGCGCGCGGAATTCCCAAACCCTCAATTGGCATTCTCAACATCGGATCGGAGGCCTTGAAAGGGACGTCGGAATTGAGACTTGCCTACCGAGAGCTCAAGCACTTTAAAAACGCTCCATTTGAATTTGCGGGCAACATCGAAGGGACATCCGTTTTCGACGGAAACGTCGATGTCCTCGTCACCGACGGCTTTACCGGAAATATTTTTTTAAAAACGGCGGAGGGGATCGCAAGTCTCATACTCGATCGAGTCAACGCCCATATCCCTCGAGAGGAGCTGGAAAAACTGAGGCCCCAGGTGAATGATCTGCAAAGACACCTCCACTACGCCGAATATCCCGGAGCCCTGCTTGCCGGCGTCAAAGGGATCGTCATCAAATGCCACGGCTACTCCACCCCCCAAGCTTTTGTCAATGGGGTCAAAGAGGCGGTGCGGCTAGCCTCGGAAAACTTTATTCAAATCCTTCAAAATAAGTTAGATCAATTTCATATCAGGCGATTGAAGAGCGAATGATTTTTTACTGGAAAAACAACCCTGCTTGATCTATCCTGTTTTTTTAAATTTACTGGACCTCTATGCATGAAATTCTGCTCAATGTCGAATCGAAAGAAATTCGCTACGCCTACCTCAAACACGGCCAGCTTCACGATCTGATTTTCGATCGAAAGAAATCAAGACAGATCACCGGCAATATCTACCGCGGCCGCGTGATGAACATCTTGCAAAACATCCAATCCGCTTTCATCGACATCGATGAGGGAGAAAACGGCTTCATCCACATCAGCGACATCGTCGAGAACCGAGAGAAATTCGAAGAGATGTTCGAAATGGATTTCGATCTCGACATAGGAGCGAATAAACCCGAGACGCCAACTGCCAAAGATGTGTCTCAGCTCCTCAAGATCGATCAGCCGGTTCTCGTCCAGGTCGTCAAAGAGCCAATCGGAACAAAAGGGGCAAGGCTCACCTCAAATGTCTCCATCGCAGGGCGCTATCTCGTCTTGCTGCCGAATAATCCCCACAGGGGCGTCTCTAGAAAAATCGAAGACAAAGCGAGCCGAGACAGGCTCAAAAAACTGATCCGCTCCTTCGAGATGCCGCAAGATATGGGACTCATTTGCCGCACTGCGAGCGCAGACGCTACGACCGACCAGCTCATCGAAGAGGCGACCGAACTTCTCCACAACTGGCAATCGATCGTTGAGAAATTCAATCAAGCAACAGGTCCCGCCCTTCTCTACGAAGAGTCTGATTTGGTTAAAAGGGCCATCACCCTTTGCGTCGATAAAAAATTCGATCGCCTCCTCATCGACGACTACGCGATGTTCCAAAGATGCAAGAGCCTCTACCAAAAATATGCGGATGAACACCCGCTCAAGATCGAGTTTTACCGCGATAAAGTTCCCATGTTCGAAAGGTTCAATGTCGAAAGGGAAATCGATCGCGCGGTGCGCCGCAAAATCTGGCTCGGGTCGGGAGGATACCTCTTCTTTGACAGAACCGAGGCGATGTACACGATCGACGTCAACTCGGGAAGAAGCTCGGCAAACCCCTCCGGCGGCGATGTGGAGGAAACTCTCGTCCGGATCAATTTGGAAGCGGCGGAAGAGATCGCGCGCCAGTTAAAAATTCGGAATATCGGCGGACTCATCATCTGCGATTTCATCGACATGCGCTCGCGCAAAAACCAGAAGCGCGTTTTAGAAAAACTCAAAGAGTGCATGAAGGAGGACTCTGCCAAGTGCACGATTTTGGGAATGAGCGAGTTTGGCCTTGTGGAGATGACGCGTCAAAGAAGCCGGGAATCGCTTTCTCAAACCATTTTTACAAGCTGCCCCTATTGCGTCGGAAGCGGCCTTGTTAAAACGCACGAAAGCATCTCGGTTGAGATTGAACGGGCGATTAAAAAACTCATCCTCTGCAACAACCAATTTGCGATGAAGTTGACTGTCCACCCCGATTTAGGGCGCTATCTCGACAGCGGAGATAAGGAGTACTACCAAAAACTGGCGGCTAAGTCGAATGCTCACATCGAGTTTGCGGTGAACGATACGCTCCACCTAAACGAATTCGTGTTTTACTCCACCCTCAATGGCCAAAGAATTGATATCTGAAAAGCAGCTCCTCGCTAAAGTCAAAGAGCTAAAGCAGAAGATTCCCGAAAAGTTTCGGAAGATTCTGATTCTTTTCTTCGACTGCTATAATGAGGCTGTCCATGCAGCGGGCCATCCATCTGACGAAGCTCTAAAAACGCTCCTTCTCTTCCTCGATCTCGTCGAAGAGCAGTTTGAGCATCCCTTCGACTTTGAGCCCTATCACAAAAAAGTGAGAAAGCCGATTGACTACTACGCGTTCAGCCTCGATTTCATCCGCCCCTTCATCGACATGCAAAAATCGCGCGCCGTAGGGTTAGAGCATCTCGACACCATTGCAAAACAGCTCAAAAGGAAAGAGAATGTCATTTTGTTCGCCAATCACCAAACCGAAACCGATCCTCAAGTGATCGCTATCTTACTCGAAAAGAAATATCCGGAAATCGCCGAAAAAATCATCTATGTCGCAGGGGAGAGGGTCGTTACCGATCCGCTTGCGATTCCCTTTAGCATGGGATGCGATCTTCTTTGCATCTACTCAAAGCGCTACATCGACCATCCGCCCGAGTTGAAACTGAAAAAGCAGCTCCACAACAAGAGCACGATGGAGCTGATGAGCTCGCTTTTGAAAGAAGGGGGAAAAATCATCTACGTCGCTCCAAGCGGCGGAAGAGATCGGAAAAACCAGGACGGCGTCGTTGAGGTAGCCCCTTTCGATCCTGCGAGCGTCGAGATGTTTTATCTCATGGCGAAAAAGGCAAAAACCCCCACCCATTTCTACCCCTTTTCTCTCGACACCTACGATGTGATGCCCCCGCCCGATACGATCCAAAAAGAGCTCGGCGAGGCGAGATATGCGAAACACTCGTCAGTTCATTTGGCATTCGCTCCCGAATTTGATATGGAACATTTTCCCGGATCTGATCAAAATGAGAAAAATCTTCGCCGGCAAGCCCGCGCGGATGCAATTTGGAATATCGTCGACGCAAACTATCAAAAATTGGCAAAACTTCCATGAAAAAATCGGTCTCTTTTGCGCTCCTACTCTCCCTTTTTTCCGCATTCGGCCTCTCCTCTGACCCCGTAGAAACTGTAGAAAAGCCCAAAAAAACACAGCTGCGCAAAACAAAAAAAACAGATGACGAGTCTGCCGCTATGGCAATGCCTATAAAGGTCAAAAAGAAAGGCAAGGCAAAGCAAGCAGCCGCAAAAGTAAACCAAATCGCCTTCGAAGAAGTAGAAGATCTCTCTTTTTTACCTCTTCTCAACCCCGATCTCAAAGAGAGAGCAACTGCCAAACTGCGCCTTTCAAACGGAATGGAAGCTCTCCTCATTTCAGACGAAGGAGCCTCTCAATCTGCCGTAGCAGTCGCTGTTGGCGCAGGCTCCTGGAGAGATCCTCTCGAATATCCCGGGATGGCCCACTTTTGCGAGCACATGCTCTTTATGGGCACCGAAAAATACCCGAGCGAAAACGAGTTCTTTTCGCTTATTTCCGACTATGCGGGATCGACAAACGCCTTCACCGCGCCGAATCGGACCGTCTACATGTTCTCTTCCGAAACAGATGGCTTTACAGCTCTTTTAGACAGGTTTGCCCACTTTTTCATCGACCCGCTCTTTAACCCTGCCAATATCGCCCGAGAGATGCATGCGGTCGATCAGGAGTTCGCAAAAAACATCGAAAACGACTCTTGGCGCGAGTACATGATTTTTAAAGAGACTGGAAGCCAAGAGCACCCGAACCGCCTCTTTTCTACCGGCAACTCGGAGACGCTTGCAAAGATCCCCCAATCCGCTCTCAAAGAGTGGCATAAAGCCCACTACGTCGCCGGCAAAATGCACCTCGTCCTCTATTCGCCCCTTCCTCTCTCTGAGCTAAAGCAACTGGCGGCCGGGATGTTCTCTGCAGTGCCGGCCTCTTCTCTTCTCTCTCAAAATACAGACTCTCCTCTTACCTCCCCTGAACAAAGAGGGCACATCACCTACATCAAACCGATCCGCAATCGGCAGCTTGCGACTTTTAGCTGGGAATTGCCCCCCCATTTATCCCTCGATGAGACGAAATCGGCGGAAGCCGTCGCCTATGCTCTCAAAAGGGGACAAAAGCACAGCCTCTATGAGCTTCTTAAAAATCATCAGCTGATCGACGGCATGTCGATCCGCGTCGACGAGCTCGGAGGACAAGAGCACCAGTTTTTCCAGATCTCATTGGAGCTGACCCGAAAAGGGTTAGACAATCTCAAAGAGGTGGGCCTCCATATTTTTGAAGCGATCCATGCGATCGGGAAAACCGGCGTCCCCTCTTATCTTTTCCAGGAAAAAGATGAGATCGCCAAGCTGGGCTACCAGTATCAAAGCCGCCAGTCCCCTTTTGAATACATCATGCAAGTCGGAGACAGCCTCCCTCAAGAACCGCTCAGCACCTATCCACGCGCCTCCCTGCTTGCCAAAGAACAAGATGCGGAGAGGATCGGCGCCGCCACTGCCTTTTTAACTCCCGAGTCGTGCCTAATCTCTCTTGCTGCGTCTCCCGAAATCACTCACGTGGAGCCCGACAAAAAAGAAAAATGGTTTGGCGCCGAATACGCCATCCGCCCGATTCCCGAAGAGTGGATCTCTGAGTGGAACGCCGC